>CAZIXV010000398.1:0-3209 GCA_964543105.1 uncultured Steroidobacteraceae bacterium | reverse complement strand
ACATCGATGTGCTGTGGGTGGCGAACCTACGCCAGGTAAAGCGGCCGGAGTATGTGATCGAACTTGCAAAGCGCCTGCCGCAGTACCGCTTCGCGATCGTCGGTGGAGCCGTGCCGGGCGGCGCGCTTTACTTCGACTCGATCGCCGCACAGGCGCGGGATCTTCCCAACATCGTCATGACGGGCGGACTGCCGTATGCCGAGGTCGGCGGCTGGTTTGCGCGTGCGCGCCTGCATATCAACACCTCCGCATACGAAGGCTTCCCGAATACGTTTTTGCAGTCATGGGTGCGCGCCGTGCCCGTGGTTTCATTCTTCGATCCAGACCGACTGATCGAGCGTCGCGTGTTGGGCAAGTGTCCCGACAGCGTCGAATCCATGGCCGTGGCGCTCGATGAGTTGTTGACCGACACACCGGCGCGGCTCGCGATGGGCGAGCGCGCGCGCGCATTCGTCAGTGCGCAGTATTCCGCGCGAGAAGTCGCGCAACGCTATCTCGACCTGCTCGGCGCGCCAGCAGGTCGCGCCGAAACGCAGTCGAACCCACAGCCGGCCAGCGTTGCGCGCGATCGCTGAGCAGGCAGGCACTACTGCAGCGGCGGCTTGCGATACACGATCGTGAGAATCGTGCAGCCGTAGTCCTCCGCCGGCAGGTGTCTGAACTGCGGATGCACGCGCAGTCCCTCCACGGTGCGCCCCTTGGCGTGTCGTTCCACAGGCAGGAAACCCGCGGCCTCGAAGCGCTGAGCCCATTCGGATGCCTGCAGCCGGTTCATGTACTGGATGTCGTTGTCGAACAGTAGCCGCCAAGTGCGATCGGAATATTTGAGGTACTGCTTGCTAGAGGCTTTCTTGTCGTAGTGAGCGAGATGATCGTCGATGCCGATTTGATGAATCGTGCAGGCTCCCGGACTCAGTGTGCGATAGATGTTGGCGAGCAGCGCATCGACGCTGCCGCGAGGCACGTGTTCGAGCACGTGCATGCTGAAAATGCAGTCGAAGGAGCGATCCGCGAAACCGTCCAGCGAACCGTCGGGTTCGAGCACGTACTCAAATCCCATGCGTTCGTAGAGTTCTTCGAAGGAGCGTGCTTCGATGAGGCGGTCGAGTCGCGCGAGCGCGCTCGATGCGTTCCCTTGCTTGCTTGCCAACGCAGTACGCAGCTTGCGCGCTGTTTCGAGCAGTGCGTCCAGCTGGCGGTTATCCCAGACGTCCAGCCCGACGAAGCGCATGCGATAGAACAGGCTCGCGTAAAGCGAATACCAGTGCAGCCAACCGGTCCCCAACTCGAGCGCGCGCGCGCCGTCGTGAAAGGCGGCGTATTTGTTCGCCAATTCCAGGAGCAACTCACCCTGCGCGATGCGGGTGTCGAGATCGGAGGCGGATCTGCGCCGCCGGGCGCCGTAAGTGTTGCCGAGATAGCGATACAGGCGCCGTGAGGTGTCGTTCAACGAAAAGGTCTTGAGCGCCAAGGCCGCGAGCGTGTAGCGGATCATTCGAACCTCCCTGGACGAGTCGTACTGAATAGCGATGGCATCGGTGCCTACCGTGCACGAGAGGGTGCCGGCCCGACCCGACGCTGATGTAAGAAAAACATCGAGCCGGAAGAAAGTACAACTCGCACAAGACGCAACCAACCGAAATCTACGGGCGATTTTCCGTGCTCGCGGTGGTACGCATTTTGCTGGAATGCATTACCCACCACTTCAAGAGCGAGCCAATGGGCGTCACCGCCACGCAGATCCGATTCGACACAGAAGCGCATAGCGAACTCGGCATGCGCATTTTGTTGTCGGCCGTGATCGCGCTCTTCGTGGTGCAGGACATCTTCGACCTGTCATTGAGCTTAGGTCCGGGGCTCAGCGCGAAGAATGCGCTCATGTATGCGATCGCAGGCACACTGGCATTCAAGATTGCCGTGCAACGCAATTTTTCATTCGAGCTACGCGCGTTGCATGCGTGCTTCTTCGTGCTGATCGCCTACGCGATCCTTGCTTTCGGTGCGGCCGCGTTCGTCGTCGAGTATCCGGGCTACAAAACCATCGCCAGCGCGATCAAGTTGAAGACGCTGTGGGTCGACCGCGCCTTGTTGTTCCTCGTGTTCTTCTACGGCGTGCGCAACTCCGCAAACGCCTACGCTGTGCTCAAGGTGCTGCTCGTTGCCGTCGCCCTCGCGAGCACCATCGCGTTGTTGAACGCCCTCGGCCTGACGCAGATCGGACGTATGGGCGAGTTGATGGATAACGGTCGCGTACTGGGCCTCATGGGCGAGCCCAATCAGGACGCGGCGTTCGGTGCGTTGTTTCTGCCGGGTCTGTATGCGGCATTCATGATGGCTGCGGGACCTCGCAAGCTGCCGTGGCTGTTTGCGCTCGGCGCGACGTTTGCCGCCGTAATGATCACCGCCTCGCGTGGCGGTTTCGTCGCCATCATCGTATCGGCGATTTGGGGCGCGTACGTCTTCAGGCGCTATGTGCCGCTGCGACGCATCGTTGCCATCGCGGCCGGCGGCGTGTTCGTGATTCTGGCCGCTTTGCTGGCGGTGCTGCCGATGTATGGCGAGGTGCTTTATCGACGCGTCTTCGGTGATAGCTCGGGCGGCGATATGGTGCAGGTGTCCTCAGGGCGCACCGAGATCTGGACCAACGCCCTGGCCACGATGGCAGAGAAGCCCCTGACCTTTTTCACCGGCTATGGCTGGGACGTGTACTCAGCGATGCCATTTCGTTATGCGCCGCATAACTACTTCGTCGACCTGTGGTTCAACCTGGGCATCATCGGTCTCGTATGCGGAACGCTACTGCTCGTGATCGTCATTCGCGAAGCCTTGAAGACCGTTCGCATCATCGACCCGCGCTATCGGCCGGTCATGATGTCGTTCGCCGTGGGTGCATGCGCAATTACCGTCGCGACATTCTTCGTCGATTTGTACACCCCGTGGCTGTGGTTCTGGGCGTATGCAGGATTGGCGATGCGCCTCGCGGCCAATTCGCAGCGTAGCGATGCGAGGCCACCTGCCAGCTCGGGCGACTTCGTTGCGCAACCGCAAGACAGCGCGCCCGCGCGCGATGCGTATGGATGGAGCAGTCGTACACATCTGGGCGGCCGGGCACTCTCGTGATCGAGCGGAGCAACTTAAGTGTGCATCGCGAGGCGCAGGCGATGCCGCTCGTAGGTGAGCGCACCGGATTTTCGACCCAGGACGCAGAG
>CAZIXV010000397.1:0-3218 GCA_964543105.1 uncultured Steroidobacteraceae bacterium | reverse complement strand
GGTCTTCAATCCGATCGCGCAGCGGGGGCAGCGAGAGTCGCAGAATGTTCAAGCGATAATAAAGATCGCTGCGGAACTCGCCTTGTGTAATCTGGCTGTCGAGGTCGCGATGCGTTGCAGCGACGACGCGAATGTCGATGCGAGTCGGCTCGGTCGCACCAATCCGCAGTACTTCACGTTCCTGCAAGACCCGCAATATGCGTGTCTGTAGCGAGACGGGCATCTCCCCGATTTCATCGAGAAAGATCGTTCCGGTATGCGCGGCTTCGAACAGCCCGACTTTTCCGCCCTTACGCGCCCCAGTGAACGCGCCATCTTCGTAACCAAACAGCTCGCTTTCCAGTAGCGTCGCGGGAAAGGCGGCGCAGTTGACCGCGATGAACGGCTGATTGCGACGCGCGCTCGCAAGATGAATGCCTTGAGCGAGCAACTCCTTGCCCGTACCGCTTTCGCCGATGATGAGCGCAGTCGCATCGCTGCGCGCGAAGCGTTCTGCAAGCGCGCGTAGTTGTGTCATCGCAGCAGAGCGGCCGACGATGTCAGTGAGTCGATAACGAGCCGTTTGCGGCGGCCGTGCGCGCTGCGTGCGCAAGCGGCGATCCACACGTTGAATGGCGTCCGGATCCTGGCACGTCAGAACCGCACCGGTCTGCACGCCTTGTTCGACAATGGGCACGCGGCTGGTGACGAGCGCTTTCATGCCGATGCGCTGTAACTCATCGACTTGTGCGCGACGTTCGCGCAGCGTTTCTTCAAGGGTGAGATCGGGCGCGACGTCGCTTAGCTTGCGTCCGATGAGGCTCGCGGCGGAATGGCCCAGCAGACGTTCCATGGCGGGATTTGCCACCTCGATTTGTTCTTGCATATTCACCGCGACGACCCCATCGCGAAGATGCGCAAGGATGCTGTTCAACCGATCGCGCTTTGCCGCCTCGATGCGTGCGAGGCGCGCGCGCTCGAGTGCGTCGTCCAGCGCCTCGCGCACGGCATCCTCCGAGTACAAGAAGATTCCGTGCATGCCGGCAGCCTCCGCGAGATCGACGATGAGGCCGGGCGCGACGACAACTCCGATCTGTTTCGCTTTCAGTTCCTGGACGCAACTGCGTGCATCATCTTCGGTTCGATAGCTGTATTGCTCGATGCCGAGCTGAAACAGCTCATTGAACTGTTGCAGATGCCGCGGTGTGTCGCCGTGTGTCACGAGGGCAATGCGCGATGAAATGCTGCGAGCACGCGCGAGTGCACGCATGACATCGAAGCCGCCCACTCGAACGAGGACGACGGGGATATCGAGGTGTTGCCGCAGGTAGGCGCCGTTTGAACCAGCAGACACCAGGACGTCGATGGGCTCTTTGGCGTGGATGCTGCGGATCTCCGCAACTGCGGCATCGAAGCCGCGATCCAGAATCTGCAGTTGTGTCAGCTCGGCGTAACTCGGCGCAATTTCTTGCAGCAGGCCGCGCAGACGATGCAAGCCAACGGCGATGACACGCGGCGTGGAGTTCGAGCGGAGTGGGGCGACAGAAGCCATGGGCGTGTTTCAACAGGTGGAACAAAAGTGTTCCGAGTATGAAACAATCGCTGCGGCAAGTGCTACTTAAGTCCCGCATAAGTTTCGGAACGGTCGAGGGTTTTTCAGGTCGCCCGAGTTGGCGCGCGATTTGCTTGTCTGACTGACTTTGTCTCGACAAAGCCAACCCTGATTTTTTCTTGGTCGGGCGATCGCCTTTGGGTCGCAGGCCGCCGCGTAGACGCCGTCTACGCGATCGCGCTGCGCGCGAATGCACTGTTTTATGTGCTGATTGTTTTTGGTGGTGAACGAGGAGTTCGCCCGCCTGGGTGCATTGCGCCCGGAAGCGGCTGCTCGACACGAACACGCTCACGAGCCATTCGCGCTCACAGGTTGATGAAAGGGCGCACATGCGCACCTTGGAGTTAGGTGATCAATGATCGAACGACGACGTATCAAGACGCTGCTGGTCGCCAATCGCGGTGAGATTGCCATTCGCGTCATGCGTGCGGCCGCAGAACTCGGCATTCGCACCGTTGCAGTGTTCTCGCATGAAGACCGCTTCTCGTTACATCGCACGAAAGCGGACGAGGCGTATCTCGTAGGCGAGGGCAAGTCGCCGATCGAAGCTTATCTGGACATCGAAGCCATCATTCGTATTGCACGCGCTGCAAAGGTCGATGCGATTCATCCGGGCTATGGCTTTCTTGCCGAGAACCCGGAGTTTGCGGAAGCGTGCGAGCAAGCAGACATCCTCTTTGTCGGCCCGACTCCAGAGATGATGCGCAGGCTTGGCAACAAGGTCACGGCGCGCAACTTGGCAATGGAAGCCGGCGTCGCGGTCATGCCAGCGACGGGCCCGTTGCCGCGCGAAGAAGCCGAAATGTTGTCGGTAGCGCGCCGCGTCGGCTTCCCTGTGATGCTCAAGGCGAGTTGGGGCGGCGGCGGTCGCGGCATGCGTGTCGTCGAACAAGAAACCGAATTGCCTGAACTCGTCGCTGCGGCGCGGCGCGAAGCGCACGCTGCCTTCGGCAACGACGAGGTGTATCTAGAGAAATTGATTCGTCGCGCGCGCCACGTCGAAGTGCAGCTCTTCGGCGATGCCCACGGCAACCTCGTGCATTTGTTCGAGCGCGACTGCACGGTGCAGCGTCGCAATCAGAAAGTCGTCGAACGCGCGCCGGCGCCGTACCTCGATGACAAGCAGCGCAACGACCTGTGTGAAGCTGCGTTACGCATCGGCCGTGCAGTGGGCTATCGCAATGCCGGCACCGTCGAGTTTCTGCAGGACATGGACACAGGTGAGATCTATTTCATCGAGGTCAATCCGCGCATCCAGGTCGAACACACCGTGACGGAAGCCGTCACCGGCATCGATATCGTCAAGGCGCAGATTCGTATCGCCGCAGGGGCGGTCATCGGTTCGCCCGAAAGCGCTGTGCCTGCGCAATCCGACATCCGCTTGAACGGCTATGCAATGCAATGCCGTGTCACGACGGAGGATCCCGAGAACGACTTCATTCCGGATTACGGTCGCATCACGGCGTATCGCAGTCCGGCCGGTTTTGGCATCCGTTTGGATGCTGGCACCGCGTATTCGGGCGCGATCATCACGCGCTCCTACGACTCCTTGCTGGTGAAGATCACGGCGTGGGCATCGACCACTGGCGAGACCATCGCGCGGATGCATCGGGCGTTGAATGAGTTC
>CAZIXV010000396.1:0-3241 GCA_964543105.1 uncultured Steroidobacteraceae bacterium | reverse complement strand
CGACCGTCAGCCCCAGCAGCGTGCGCAGGCGTGCGTCGACGATGGATTGGCCAATGAGATTCGACTCCACCGGAATCATCACCTCCGCCATGCCGATTTCTTGCGATTGGTCCAGGAAATAGCCCGCGGTGAGCGGCAACTCCTCGAGATCGAAGCCGACACGCACGGCTTCGATATCGACCGAAGGCGCCACATCGAGCAGCAAGATGTCCTCGACACGCAGCGTAGTGCTTGCCTCCGGGCGAATGAGTTCCGTCGTGAAGCGACTGGGGCGTTCGATCGCCACGATGTTCACGCCGGCTGAGCCACGAAGATCCAATGCCTGCAGCGACTTGCCGATGAGCGATGAGGACGGCGTGACGCGCAAGCGATGTTCACGCCCCGCCAATCGATACTTGTCCACCCATTCCGCCCACCGCGGCCGACGGCGCACTCGCGCATCCGACGGCGCACTACGAGCGAGCCACGGCCGCACCAACAGCATGTATCCGATCCCGACGAGCAACAGCGGCAGTCCGATCGGCGTGACACTGAAGAAGTGCAGACCCTCGAAACCGCGGCGCATGAGTTCACCGTGAACAATGAGATTCGGTGGTGTACCGATCAGCGTCATCATGCCGCTGAACAATGCCGCGAAACTGAGCGGCATCATCAGTCTGCCCGGCGCGATGCCCGCGTTGCGGCAAATGCGCAGCACGACTGGAATGAAAATAGCGACCGCCGCGGTCGAACTCATCACCGACCCCATCCCAGCAACGACCAGCATCAGTAGCACGAGCAATAGCGCTTCACTACGACCTGATTTCGACACCAACCAATCGCCAAGTCGCTGCGCCACACCCGTGCGCACCAGCCCCTCACCGACCACGAACAAGGCCGCGATCAGAATCACGGTGGGCTCGCCAAAGCCCATTAGCGCCTCCCCGACGCTGATGACCCCAGTGAATGGCAAAACGATCAACACAAGCAACGCCACGGCATCCATTCGAGGCTTGCCCAGCGCAAAGAGCATTACGGTGACCGCAAGCAAACCAAGCACGATGCCAAGATCGAAGTTCAAGCGGGGGCGCCTTTGAAGATGCGGGAAGTGTGGGTAGCGATTAAGGAGCGGTCGTTACTTTAGCGAGAAAGCCCTGCTGTCAGACACCGACCCGCGCGCGACGTCGCACGTGGACGAACTTCCGTGCCGCTTGCGACGTTGACCCATGTCGACGCGACGGATGACAGCATGAGCACTGAGAAACAAAAGATGCTGGCGGGCGAGCTGTACGACGCCATGGATCCCGAACTCGTGGCCGCACGCACCCGCGCGCGCGATCTGTGCCAGGCGCTCAACGGTTCGCGTGAAGCCGATACAGAGACGCGCCGGCGCATTCTTACTGATCTGTTCGGCAAAGGTGGCGACTCCGTATGGATGCAGCCGCCCTTCTATTGCGATTACGGTTTCAATATCGAACTCGGCGAGCGCGTGTTCTTTAATTTCAATTGCGTCGTGCTCGATGTCTGCACGGTGCGCATCGGCAGTTTCACGTTGTTCGGCCCGGCGGTACAGATCTATACGCCGCTGCATCCGCTCGATGCCGAACTGCGACGCCGCGAGGAATACGGCAAACCCGTTGAGATTGGCAGCGATGTTTGGGTGGGTGGCGGCGCCATCATCCTGCCCGGTGTACGTATCGGCGATCGGGCCGTCATCGGCGCCGGCAGTGTCGTAACGCGCGACATCCCGGCTGACACTTTTGCAGCCGGTAATCCGTGTCGAGTCATTCGCTCGCTGGACGGTTGAGTGTTATCAAATCCGTTCGCGCTGAGTTCGGTATGAAATCCGTTCGACCTGAGCTGGATACGAGATCTTCGCCCTGAGCCTGATACGAGATCTGTTCGCCTGAGCTGGATACTAGACCGTTCGCTCTGAGCTTGATACGAGATCCGTTCGCCCTGAGCCTGTCGAACGGTGTCTGCCTGCTTCGACAGGCTCAGTACGAACGGGTTTGTGCTTCGACGGGCTCAGCACGAACGGGTTTAAGCTTCGACGAGCTCAGCGCGAAACGGTTTGTGCTTCGACGGGCTCAGCACGAACGGGGTTGCGCTTCGACGGCCTCAGCGCGAAACGGATAAATTTCCGCAATACGAACGGATCACTCAGTGACCTCTTCGCGCACGATGCAGCCATCAACCAGTTCGATCGTGCGGTCGCAGGTTGCTGCGAGCCGGGGGTCGTGGGTGACGAGTAGCACGGCGCAACCGAGTTCTTCGTTGAAGCGACGGAACAGCTCGAACACGCCTTCGGCGGTCTTCGTATCGAGATTGCCCGTAGGCTCATCGGCGAGCAGCAACGCCGGCCGCGTCACGAGCGCGCGGGCGATCGCAACGCGCTGCTGTTGGCCGCCCGAAAGTTCTCGCGGCTTCTTGTTCTCGAATTTCACCATGCCGACCGCGTCGAGCAGGCTGCGCGCCCATTCGCGCGCCCGTTCATCGGGACGGCCGTGACTCAGCATCCAAGGCATCAAAACGTTTTCGAGCGCACTGAAGGCTTCGATCAGATGATGGAATTGAAAAACGAAGCCGATGGAGTTCGCACGCAATGCGGTGCGCTTGACGTCATCGACATCGCTCGTCGGTTCTCCCAACAGGAACAACTCGCCGCTCGTCGGCTGATCGAGCAAGCCGATGAGATTGAGCAAGGTACTCTTGCCTGAACCCGAAGGTCCGATGAGCGCGGCGAAATCATCACGTCGCAATTCGAGATCGATGCCGTGCAGCACTTCCGTTTCGGTCGGCTCGCCGACGTTATACGACTTGCGCAGCTCGGCCAGGCGCAACACTTGTCGATCGCGTTCAGACATTTCGAATCGCCACCACAGGATCAAGGCGCGCAGCGCGCCGCGCCGGGATCGACGCCGATAACACGCCGGTCAGCGTGGCAATCAGCATGGCCGAGAGAATCAATCCCAACGGCACCGGCACGGGAAAGAATCGCGGGCCGAACGAATTGAACGACCACACCAAGCCGTAACCGAGCGCACAACCGGCGATCGAACCGAGCAATCCGAAGACACCGCCCTGCAGCAAAAACACGCGCAGCATTTTCGGCTGTGTCGCGCCGACGGCGCGCAGAATTCCGATCTCGCGCGTGTGCTGTACGACGCTCACCGATAACACGCTGGCAATTCCAAACGCCACCGATACGGCGACGAAGAAGCTGATCATGCCGGTGGACAAACTTTGTGCACTGAGCGCA
>CAZIXV010000395.1:0-3266 GCA_964543105.1 uncultured Steroidobacteraceae bacterium | reverse complement strand
TACGTCGGATTGCTGAGCCACGTGAGCTTTCTGTCGCTGCACTCGCATCCGGCACGCACCTCGCCGACGCTGCGCGGCAAGGCGCTGCGTGAAATCTTCTTCTGCCAAAAGGTGCCGCCACCGCCAGGTGAGGTCGATTTCAATCTGGTCCAGGACACGAGCAATCCAAAGTTCAAGACGACGCGCCAGCGATTGACTGCGCACAACAGCGAACCGCTGTGCGCCGGCTGTCACAAGATCACGGATCCGATGGGCTTTGCGATGGAGAGTTTCACGACTGGCGCGCGTTTCCGGCGCTTCGAGAATGGTGCAGAGATCGATACGACCGGCTCTCTCAACGGCAAAGATTTCGATGGCATGAAAGAGCTTGCGAGCGTGATACGGAACGATCGTGCTGCGACGAGTTGCTTGATTCGCCGTGCCTTCTCATATGGTACTGCGCGTCACCCGGATTCAGCCGAGCGTCGCTGGCTGACAAGTCTGCAGAAGGAGCTGGGGCCCGACGGCGTGACGTGGCGCGAATTGATGTCTCGAATCGTACTCGCGCCCGACTTCTTCACGCTTCCGATCGAGCAGCCGAAAGAAATCTCGGCCGACGCTCGCTAATTGAGGAGATCTATCCCATGAACGCAAGAGAAAAACTCAGTCGGCGCAAGGTGCTTCGCGGTTTGCTCAACGGTGCCGCAATTACCGTGGCGCTGCCGACCTTGGAATGTTTCCTCAACTCGAACGGCACTGCGTACGCGGCTACCGGCAACACGCTGCCGCCTGTGTTCGCGACTTGGTTCTACGGCCTCGGACTTTCCCAGGGCCATTGGGAACCGAGTGCTGTCGGCACTGACTGGGAGCTCCGCGACCACATCAAAGCGCTCGCGCCGATCAAATCGAAGATCAATCTCTTCAGCGGCATGCAAGTGTTCCTCGATGGCAAGGTCAATCAGAACCACTACTCGGGCGCGCAATGTCAGATGACGGGCATCGTGTCTCGCACGGGCAGCGAATACTCGACGAGCCTCGATACGGTGATCGGCAGCCAGATTGGCCGGCGCACCCGCTTTCGTTCGCTCGAAGTCGGTTGCGACGGGGACCGCCGCTCGACGTGGAGTGCACGCGGTGCGAACGGCATGAACCCTGCGGAAGTGTCGCCGCTGGCGTTGTACACGCGGCTGTTCGGGCCGGAATTCAGAGATCCAAATTCCTCAACGTTCGAACCCGATCCGGCGACGATGGTTCGCCGCAGCGTTTTGAGTGGGATCACCGAAGATCGTAAGAGCTTGATGCGCGAACTGTCGGCAAGCGACCGCACGCGCCTTGATGAGTATTTCACCTCGGTGCGTGATCTGGAGCAGCAGCTCACTGTCGAACTCGAGCGGCCAGCGCCCCTGCCTTCATGCTCGGTGCCAAACCAACCAGCGTCGGACAACATCGACAATCTAGTCGACAACACGCGCGTGACGCATCGTCGTTTCGCGCAGTTGCTGGCGCATGCGTTGGCATGCGGCCAAACGCAGATCGTCAACGTCGCCATGGGTTCGGGTTTCTCGCCGCTGCGTATGCCCGAAGAGGTGAGCGCGTATCACCAGCTGACTCACGAGGAGCCAATCGATCCAGAGCTGCGCGCGCAGCGCAAGTGCAAGTGGCTGGCTGAGCAGCACATGGACATGTTCCGCGAGTTCGTGATGGCGCTCGACTCGATCAAGGAAGGCGATGCGACGCTTCTCGATCGCGCCATCGTGATGGCTTTCACCGATCATGGCGAAGCTCGGTTGCATACGATGAATCGCATCCCCGTGATCACGGCGGGCAGCGGCGGCGGCCGGATGAAAACCGGCTATCACATCGCGGCCGAGGGCGACGCCTGTACGCGCGTTGGTTTGACGATTCAACATGCATTCGGGATTCCGGCCGGCAGTTACGGTACGGAAACGAATCGCGCTACCAAACCTTTCAGCGAGCTGCTCGTCTGATCTGTGCGTGTGGAGAAGCAGATGAACGCAAGACTCAAACGACCGCAACTGGTGAACTGGTCCATCGTAGCGACGCTCGTCGCGGGATGTTCGGTCAGCATTGCGGCGCCGTTGCCGCCGACCACACCGCCGGGAGTCACGCTCATCGAAGTGATGCGAGAGCTGCCGTTGTCTCAGCCGGAACTGCTTTGGCTGCGTCCGGGCGATGGCGATGGCCGAACGCTGCTCACATACGCGGGGGACAGCGCTGGCAAGGCGACATGCCTGAACGAGTGTGCAAAGGAATTCCCGCCGCTCGTTGCTCCGAAACGCGCAAGAGCGATTGGAGATTGGACGATTGTTCGCAGGAAGGACGGTGTGCGCCAATGGGCATATCAGCAGCAGCCGCTGTACAGCTGGAGCAAGGAAGAAGTCCCCGGTGAAGTTGCGACGAACGTCGGCTTGACCGAAACGGCAAACTCCAAACTCGCAGAAGACGCGGTTGTCGCCGGCTCCCTCATGCCGCCCGACGGTTGGGAAGTAGCTCGCTTTGAACCTGCGCGGTCGATGAAGCTCCCCGATGCGGTGGATGCACGCGTGGTCCGAGCGGTTCAAGCGGTTGCATTGACCGATGCCGATGGGTTCACCATCTATGCACTGGACCAGAAGGCGCAACTCGACCCCACCGGCTGCGTCACGCCCGATTGCGCCGTGCGATGGAAGCCGGTGTTAGCGCCAGCGTTAGCTAGCACGTTCGGCGATTTCTCAGTTGTGACTCGCCCCGATGGGTCGGTGCAATGGGCGCACAAGAAGCGGCCGTTGTTCACCAACACGATCGATCGTTTGCCGGGGGATGTGCTCGCGCGAAATCTCGATGAGCGCTATACCGTCGCCCGCCTGACCGAAAGCTTCGCGCCCCCGAACGTCGATGTCGGATTTCTCGAAGGCTACGGCAGTGCGCTGACAGTGAATGGGATGACACTTTACGGCGGCTATCCATTCGAGAAGCGCTGGGGCGGTCGCAATCTGCGAGACACGTTCGGCAATGTCTATTACAAGGGCAAACGTCTTGGCACGACGGCATGTGTCGATGCCGCCTGCCTCCAATCGTGGCGTCCATTGCCCGCACCCAAAGACGCGCAACCGCAAGGTTATTGGGAGCCACTGCTGCGTGCAGACGGCAGCAAGCAATGGGCCTACAAAGGCTACGCGCTCTACACCTACGCGGGGGACAAGGCGCCCGGCCAGCACTATGGCCAAGCAACGTATGACTTCGTGAACACCGGTGAAGAATCGATGTTCAAGCGGGTTTCCTACCTA
>CAZIXV010000394.1:0-3268 GCA_964543105.1 uncultured Steroidobacteraceae bacterium | reverse complement strand
CGAGAAGATGGCGGCTTAGGCTGAAGGCGGTGTCAACGGAATCGGTAGCAGCCCAGTCCGATGACCTCGTCTGATGAACAGAATACAAATACCGTTCCTATCGGAGAGTTGTTCGCGCGTGCGTACTTGGAGCGAGGTACCCCTGCGCAAGACAACAGCTTCTTCAGAAATCGCTTAGAAGCTTACCTGCAGTCCAATCACTATGCGGACTACGGCAAGATTGCCGCCTATCTGCAGCGCGAAGCGGGACTGGTAGTTGCATCGTCGTACATCGAGAAATACAACAACGTTTACTACAACTTTTCTAAGTTCTTTTCTGAAACACGAATCGAGCTTGTCTTGAGCGCAATCACTCTCATTTGGCGATTTCTGCGAGTGTCATATCCGAAGGCGCAGAGACCAAAAGCGCCCGGCGCTCAGTTCACGTACACCTTTCCACAAGCAGATCGGTGGCATGCCTTCGTCGCGCGCGCAATGCGCGAGGAAAACATGGCGTACAGCCTCGATGAGAAATGCGGTGTTCACTACTTCGTGGATGAGGAGTTCGAACGCAATCGGCTTTCCGCTGTCGCTGTGCTGGCATCGGTCCGCTATTCGGGCGCGCGAAAAGCATTTGAATCCTGTCACGCCTACCTGGATGCGCAGCCGCCCGATACGAAAGCCGCAGTCCGTGCAGCTTTCGAAGCATTGGAGATTCTCGCCCGTCTAATCGATCCCTCCAGTAAGAACCTGAATAGCTGGATGGTAAAGAACAAGCTCAAGCCGATCGCGGTTGCGTGCGCGTCAGATCCTGTCGAGGCAGACACTGTAAGTAAAGCGTTTGAGGGTTTCGCCTCGTTAGTGGACGCTTTGCACAATTATCGGCACGGTCAGGGGGTAGAGCAGCCCATCGCTCCCTCCATGACATTCTCCGTCTACGTCCTTTCTACGACGGCTAGTCTGCTGAGATGGTTAGTGGAGTTGGATTCCAGTCAGTCGATCGGCGCGGCGCCATGATGCCCAACAAGCCGTTGCAGCCGATCGCCCGAAGACGGGCGCCGGCTGAACGGCAGCGTTAGCCAAGAAGAACAAGATGTCACGATTCACCTTAACGAAGCCTCTACCGTCCACGCGAGTGACGCGCGATCTAGTGCGTTCGTTGGAGACATACATTGCGCAGAAGACTACAGCGTTGGCGGGCAAGACGGCGGACGAGCAAGCCTTACTCGCAAGCAAGAGGACCACGATCAAGGACGATCTCGGAACGGAGCCACTCATAACGATCGACGAGCACGCGCAGAACCTGTTCTCTGACTCTACTACGGAGGTCGAAGTCGAGTTCAGAGGAGCCTACAAATCGAACCTCGAGCAACTCTCAATTGCCATCAAGTTCTCGGACGAGCGCATTCACAGCTCAGTTCGCATCTCCTTCGAAGCCCCCAACGCGCGTGAAGTGGTGGTCGGGATCTTCGATGGTTTGAAGCGATGCATCGATACTTCGCCAGGACGCAATTCGTTGTTCCATCCACCGGCGTTCTGGGGCGGCGCTATCGGAGCACTGACATTTATGGTGTTCATGGTTGCTGTCTGGTCGTGGCGCTTTGTTCCTCCGGTCATAGCGTGGGCGCTCTTTGCCTTGTGGCTTACTCTGTACCTAGTTTGGTCGGTCGCACCCAAGTTTCGGCCTTACACGGTATTCGAATCTGATCGCGCCAATCGGCGCGCTCGGGGATGGGACTGGTTGTTCAAAGGTTTGCTTGGCTTTCTGCTATTCGGTACAGCACTCACGCTAATGCGCGAGAAGTTGGCCGCTTGGTTGCAATAGCGTGGCTAACAACCGCGTGCAGCCGACGTGCGAGGACGCACGCGGCTGACGCGTGACGTTAGCCCATGAACATGGAAACACTCGAGCAGAAAGAATTTCTCGAACAAACGCCGCCCGGATCAAATGTATGCGTTTCTGATTTCGAAGCCATCGATCGGCAAGCTCATACGCGCATCAGGACGCCCGAGATTGAGTTGCATTGCTCCATATGTGGTGGACAGCGCTTCTTTGCGGCTACGGACACGGGTGCGTACATCGGCGAGCGCAAACCGGTCGATAGTTTCCTTGACTACATCTGCCGGAACCGCCGAAGGTGCGTGAAGACCTTTGCAATCGGAGCACACTACGAGCAAGAGGAGAAGCGGTGGCTCGTATTCAAATATGGTGAGGAGAGGGCCATCTAGGACACCCATCGAATTACCGTCCGAACCGCCCATTAATTCAGCGCCTCCTATGCGCGTTCATCGCCTATATATGTAGCCGCCGGCGTTTGGTCGGTGCTGAGCTCACGGAAGGAGCGCTCGATGACTTACGCCCGAAAGACGCTGGTGTCATTGAGTGACACGCCGTACTACCACGTGGTTTCGCGCTGCGTCAGACGTGCTTGGCTATGGGGTGTCGATGAATACTGCGGCCGCGATTACTCACACCGCAAAGAGTGGGTGCTGGAGCGAATGCATCAGCTTTCGTATGTGTTCGCGATTGATGTGTGCGCCTACGCAATCATGTCGAATCACTATCACCTCGTCGTGCATGTCGATCAGCAGCGCGCCAAGTCATGGTCGCCGCAAGAAGTCGTCGCGCGCTGGTGCAAGCTGTTCTCCAAGCCGACGTTGGTGGATCGTTGGGAGCAGGGCATTTGTGGTGAGGTTGAGCGACAAGTGGCGGAGGGCGTGATCGATCGCTGGCGCTCGCGGTTATGCGACGTCAGTTGGTATATGCGCTGCTTGAACGAGCATCTCGCTCGCCGGGCGAATGCAGAAGACGGATGCACGGGGCGATTCTGGGAAGGTCGCTTCAAGTCGCAGGCGTTGCTGGATGAGGCAGGCTTGCTCACAGCGATGGCATACGTAGATCTCAATCCGATTCGCGCGGGCATCGCTGCAACACCGGAGAGTTCCGAGTTCACGTCAATCTACCAGCGCATTCGGCAGCTCAAGCCGAGCCAGATCGTTATGGAGTCGCCTTTGCCGTTGCTTGCATTTCGAAGCGGCGAGGCTCGTAAAGAAATGCGCTTCCCGTTTGCCGACTATTTGGAGCTCGTCGATTGGACGGGCCGATCTCAGCGGCTCGACAAGCTCGGATCGATCGATCAGCGACTGCCTCCGATCATGCGTCGATTGAATCTGCAGCCCGATGCGTGGATGCAGGCGATGCGGCGAGACGGCAATGTCTTTGGCCGCGCGATCGGCCGAGTGGATCACTTACGACTGCACGCACAGATGATCAAGCAGTCATGGATTC
>CAZIXV010000393.1:0-3269 GCA_964543105.1 uncultured Steroidobacteraceae bacterium | reverse complement strand
CGATCAATATCTACTCGCAGGTGGGTTTGATCACGCTCGTCGGTCTGATCGCCAAGAACGGCATCTTGATCGTCGAGTTCGCGAATACGCTGCAACAACGCGGGCTCGACAAAATCGCCGCGCTGCGCGAAGCCTCATTGACCCGGCTGCGCCCGGTGCTCATGACCTCCGCAGCAACGGTATTCGGTCATTTCCCGCTCGTGCTCGTGTCCGGGCCGGGTGCGGAAGCGCGCAACAGTATTGGTATCGTGCTCGTCACCGGCATGATCGTCGGAACGCTGTTCACACTGTTCGTCGTTCCGGTGTTCTACACGCTCATCGCCGCCGACCATCGCAGCCGGCTGCGTGAGGGTGAGGCTGTGGGGCAGGCAGTGGCAGCATGAAGTCGTCTAACTCCGACTTCTTTCCGCCACTGGGTGACTGTCGGAAATGCTTCGATCTACATCCCGACGCCCAGTCGCGTACTACCGCGACGACTCGCCTTCGCCTCGCTGCAGCGTTGCTTCGACTTGCAACTGCTTGCCTTCACGCCAGATGCCGAGCCGCACGCTATCGCCGATTTCGTAATCGTCGAGGCGGGCGTTCAATAGCGCAGCGCTGGTGACTTCTTTGTCATCGATCGACACGATGACATCGCCTGGAAGGATCGTATTGCGCGCGCCGACACGTATGCCGCGCAGGCCTGCGTGCGCCGCGCCTGAATTCGGCCGCACACGCACGATCGCAACACCATTGACGCCGAGTTGGCGTGCGATCGCACGGCTCAAAGTATCGTCGGTTTCGATGCCAAGACTCGGGGGCGCATAGTGACCCGTCGAAATGAGTTGCGGCACGACGCGATTCACCGTGTCGACCGGTACGGCGAAACCGACCCCGGCGCTGGCCCCCGACGGACTGTAGATCGCAGTGTTGATGCCGATGAGGCGGCCGGCACTGTCGAGCAGCGGTCCGCCGGAATTACCGGGATTGATTGCTGCGTCGGTTTGAATCAAGTGTTGGATGATGCCGCCGTCATCGCCGCTCAAGGAACGATCGAGCGCGGAAACGATGCCGGTGGTCAGACTCCAGTCCAAGCCGAAAGGATTGCCGATCGCGAAAACTTTCTGTCCGACGCGTAGATCTTCGCTGGTGCCAATCGCGACTGGCACGGGCAGATTCTCCGGCACGCGAATGCGCAGCACGGCGATATCGTGTGCGGCGCTCGCGCCGACGAGCGTTGCCTGATAATCGCGGCCGTCGGCGAGGCGGACATTTGCTTCGGCCGCGCCGGAGACGACATGCCAGTTCGTCACGACATGGCCGTGATCATCCCAAAGAAATCCCGAGCCGGTACCGCGCGGCACGCTCATGACGTTACGCGTCCAGAAGTCGAGGACTCGCTCGCGCGTCGAAATGAAGACGACCGACGCCTTCCAGCGCTCGAAGATGTCGATGTTCGCGAGTTCGTCGCTGCTCAACTCGCCGCGCGGCGTGATCTCGCGCGGCGCGGCTTCGACGCGGTTGATGTGATAGAGAACTTCCGGGGCGAGATACCAGGCGAGCAGCGCGGCGATGACGATCCACAAAGCCGTGCGAGCGCGCCGCAGTGATGCAGGAGAAGGCGTCGGCATGATGACGATGACGTTAGTACATGGAAAAGCGACAAAGCCGCCCGCAACTATCGATCGTCAGCCATCAGCGTTCAACTGCTGACGCTGTCTTTTGCAAGCCTGTCGGGTTCAGAGCTCTTCGACCTTGGGAATCTCCACGCCGCGAATGACGGCAGGGCGACCGAGGAATACGTCGAGCACGCGTTTGACCTGAGGGAAGTCATCGATGCCCACGAGCGCGCCCGCGTCATAGAAATCGATCAAGTTGCGCACCATCGGGAAGATTGCGATATCTGCAATCGAATACTCGCGCCCCATGATCCATTCGCGCATTTCGAGTCGCTTGTTCACCACGTCGAGCAGCCGACGCGATTCGTCGGTGTAACGCTCGAGCGGGCGTTTGTCTTCCCATTCGCGGCCTGCGAATTTATGGAAGAACCCGAGCTGACCGAACATCGGACCGATGCCGCCGACTTGAAAGAACACCCACTGGATCGTCTCGTAACGCGCCGCTGCATCGCGCGGCAAGAATTTGCCGGTTTTTTCCGCGAGGTAAAGCAGGATGGCGCCTGATTCGAACAAGGCGAGCGGCTTGCCGTTCGGTCCTTGGGGATCGAGGATCGCCGGAATCTTGCCGTTGGGATTCAGTGACCGAAATTCGGTGCTCTTTTGATCGTCCTTACCGAAGTCGACGAGGTGCGGCTCATAGGTCAGGCCGGTCTCTTCGAGCATGATCGATGCTTTCACGCCGTTGGGCGTATTGAGTGAGTACAACTGCAAGCGATCGGGAAACTGGGCGGGCCACTTCTTCGTGATCGGATAGATGGAAAGGTCGGTCATAGCACACGCTTGTACGACGGAAGTGGAAGCTTAACGCAGCCCCCGGCGCAAGGTTCACTTCGACCTACGCTCAAACCATCGTCGCGACATCCGCGCCGGCCGAACGCACGGCACCCGCCGCTTCACCCGTCCAATTGCGTATTGCGCGGCGCAAGCTCGATGTGCTGGAAAAGCCCATCAAGTCGGAAATTTCATCGATCGTCAGACGCGAGGTGCGCAGGTGATAGGACGTCAGCTCCATCTTCACGTCGTGCATCAAGGTGCGAAACGAAGTCTTCTCGAGTGCGAGTTGTCGCGTCAGTTGCCGTGGCGTCATGCGCATCAGCTCCGCCATGCGCTCGAGTGTCAGCGGCTTTTCGAAATTCTCGATCAAGTGCCAACGCACTTCGGCAGTACACGAGGAGGCGATGGGTGCGCCGCGCAACTCCTCTTCACAGCGACGTACGATGGCATCGAAGGCGTGGCGTCGATGTTCACGAAAAGGCTTCAAACAAAAATCGGCGTGTGCGGCGATTTGCGAACGCGCGCCGTTGAAGCGCAGTTCAGTGCAAGGCAGGGCATAAAACATGTCGGCATGCGCAGGCGGTGGCCCGGTTAGCGTGACGCGAACCGACGGGTCGGCGACCGATTTGTTGCCGCAGGCATCCCAGAAACGCAGCGTGGTCGCAAGTCGATAGTCGCGTTCGAATTCTGCGAGCGTTGCGGGGTATTCGGCGGAGGTCGGAAAGCATTCGAGTGGGTACACGAGTTGCTGATTCTCGTCCGCATAAGTGTCGGGCCGGCGCATCGTGAACGCGTAATAGGGTTGGGCGATTTTCATGTAGCGGCGAAACAGTTCCG
>CAZIXV010000392.1:0-3288 GCA_964543105.1 uncultured Steroidobacteraceae bacterium | reverse complement strand
GGCCTCGACGTGGAGCGGCGACATCGCTGCGCGCTGGGAAGATTTGTATCGGCAGATTGCCGCCGGCACGAACATGTCGATGTCGGGTCTGGCGAATTGGACCTTCGATATCGGCGGCTTCTCGGTTGAGAACCGCTATCAAAAACCGAATGCCGAGGATCTCGCCGAATGGCGCGAGCTGAATCTGCGCTGGTTTCAATTCGGCGCGTTCGCACCGATTTTCCGTTCACACGGTGAAGCACCGACGCGCGAAATCTGGAACATCGCACCGAGCGGTCATGAGGTCTACGAAGCGCTCGCCGACTACAGCCGGCTGCGTTATCGCTTGATGCCTTACATCTATTCGCTGGCCGCCGATACCTTTCACAGTCACGGCACGATCATGCGCGGGCTCGTCATGGATTTTCCGCAGGATGCGGCGGCGCTGTCGATCAATGATCAATACTTGTTCGGCCGCGCCTTTCTCGTGAATCCCGTGTACGAACATCAGGCGCGCAGCCGAAAGGTGTACTTGCCGGCCGGGACGCGTTGGTACGACTTCTATTCGGGCGAGGCGCACGAAGGTGGTCGGGAACTCGAGGCCGCCGCGCCGCTCGCGCGCATGCCGTTGTTCGTCAGAGCGGGTTCGATCGTGCCGGTGGGGCCGGAGATCCAATACACCAAGCAAAAACCCGAGGCGCCGATCACGTTGTATGTCTACGTTGGCGCGGACGGCAGTTTCGATTTGTACGAAGACGATGGCGTGACGTACGGCTACGAGCGCGGTGAGTTTTCGCGCGTGCCGATCCGGTACGACGACGCCAGCGGCGAGCTGTCGATTGGCTCTCGCGACGGTACCTATCCGGGCATGCCGATGACGCGCACCTTCAATGTGCGCTGGATCGAACCGGGTGAGGCGCAAGCGGCTAACTTGGATGCGCCGTCGGATGCATCACAGGAATACTCGGGCACGCCGATCAGCTTCACCCGTCCGCGCTGATCTAAACGACAAGATGGTTATCAGGGAGAAGATCGTGCAACAGCCATCACACCTCATGCTGCGCGGCGCATTCAATGCGCCGCGCTCGGTGTTATTCACCTCGTTCGCGCTCGCACTGACATTGCCGGGTTGCGCGAAACAGGAGCAAGGCGAGGCGCAGGCTGAGCAACGCCCACCTGCGATCGCCGATGCCACGAAATGGCCGAAGACCAGCAGCGTCGGACTCATGGATGAGGCCACCGAGCAATTCGTGTCCGAGCTCATGGCAAAGATGACGCTCGAAGAAAAAGTCGGCCAGATGATTCAGGCCGATATTTCCTCCATCAAGCCGGATGACTTACGCACGTACCCCTTGGGTTCGATTCTCGCCGGCGGCAGCTCGCCGCCGTTGAATGGTGAGGATCGCTCACCGCCGCAGCCTTGGATCGAGACCGCACGCGCCTTCCGTTCAGTGTCGTTCGAAGACAAGCCCGGCAAGGTCACGATTCCGATCGTGTTCGGCATCGATGCCGTTCACGGCCATAGCAATGTCGTCGGTGCGACGGTGTTTCCGCACAACATTGGTTTGGGCGCGACGCGCGATGCCGAGTTGATTCATCGCATTGGCATTGCCACCGCAATCGAAACGGCAGCGGCGGGTGCGGATTGGGCGTTCGGTCCTACGCTCACGGTGCCGCAAGACGATCGTTGGGGGCGCACTTACGAGGGCTATTCGGAATCGCCAGATGTAGTGCGCGATTTCGCGGGCGCGATGGTGCGTGGCTTGCAGGGCGAACCCGGGAAGCGCCGGCTGGTGTTGACCGGATCGGTCGCGGCCTCGGCCAAGCACTGGCTTGCCGATGGCGGCACGCGCGATGGCATCGATCAAGGCGATGCACAGATCGATGAAGATGAGCTGATCCGCATTCATGCCGCAGGCTATCCACCTGCAATCGAAGCCGGCGTGATGACGGTGATGGTGTCGTACTCGAGTTGGCAGGGCGTCAAGAATCACGGCAACAAAAGTTTGATCACCGATGTGCTGAAGGGCCAGATGGGTTTCGAAGGCTTCGTGATCAGCGATTGGAACGGCCACAGCCAAGTGCCAGGTTGCTCGGATGAGAGCTGCCCTGCGGCGATCAACGCGGGCATCGATATGTTGATGGCGCCGAACGCATGGAAGGGGCTGTACGAAAACACGGTGCAGCAGGCGAAGTCCGGCGAGATTCCCATCGAGCGTATCGATGATGCCGTGCGGCGCATTCTGCGCGTCAAAGCGCATCTGGGATTGTTCGCACCCGAACGACCTTATGAAGGCCGCGATGTCTTCGCCTCTGCCGAGCACCGTGCGATCGCGCGTGAAGCGGTGCGCAAATCGCTCGTGTTGCTCAAGAACGATGGCAATGTGCTGCCGATCAAAGGCAATGCGCGCGTGCTCGTTGCGGGCAGCGCTGCCGATGACATCGGCCAGGCTTGCGGTGGCTGGACGCTGTCGTGGCAAGGCACTGGCAACACCAACGCCGATTTTCCCAATGGCGAATCGATCTATGCCGGCATCCGCGATGCCTTGCAGCGCTCGGGCGGACGCGTCGAACTCAGTGCCGACGGTGAATTCAAGACCAGGCCCGATGTGGCAATCGTCGTCTTCGGCGAGCAGCCGTATGCGGAAATGCAAGGCGACATCAAGACGCTCGAATACCAAGCGGGCGACAAGCTCGACCTCGCGCTGCTGCAACGACTGAAATCGCAAAACATTCCGGTCGTGTCCGTATTCTTGTCGGGGCGTCCGCTGTGGGTGAATCCGGAACTGAATGCCTCCGATGCGTTCGTCGCAGCCTGGTTGCCGGGCACGGAGGGCGGCGGCGTCGCTGATGTGTTGATCGCCGATCGACAAGGTCAGCCGCGACACGATTTCGTCGGCAAGCTTTCGTTCTCATGGCCGAAGAGCGCGTCGCAGACGCAGCTCAATGTGGGACGCGAACCGTACGATCCACTGTTCGCTTTCGGTTATGGGCTCACCTATGCCGATAAGACGACCTTGCCGAAACTCGATGAGGTGTCGGGCGTCGATGCTTCCGATTGGAATGTCGATCAGTACTACCGCGACGGGCGCGAGCGCAGGCCGTGGCGCTTTGAACTTACGAACGTGACGATGGAAAACGTCGACGCCGGTGGAGTGCAGGAAGCCGGCCGGCAAATGACATGGACGGGTGAGGCGGCCGGTTCAGTGGCGATCGTGGGTAACGATCCGATCGACCTGCAACGACAAACGAACGGCGCGCTGTCGCTGTTCATCGAGTATCGCGTTGTTGAAAAGCCCACCAGCGGCG
>CAZIXV010000391.1:0-3291 GCA_964543105.1 uncultured Steroidobacteraceae bacterium | reverse complement strand
GAACGCTGCCCGTTCGCCGTGGTCGGTGAGATCACGAACGATGGTTGGCTGCAGGTGAGCGATCCATTGCTCAAGCGCCCGCCGGTGGATTTGCCGCTCGATGTGATTCTCGGCAAGCCGCCCAAAATGACGCGCGACGTGCAGCGAGTCGCCGCATTCGAGGACGATTTCGACGCCACGCGAATCGACGCACGCGAGGCGGTGTATCGCGTGTTGCGATTCCCAGCCGTCGCCGACAAGACCTTTTTGATTTCGATTGGCGATCGTTCAGTCGGCGGCATGATCAGCCGCGATCAATTCGTCGGACCCTGGCAAGTACCCGTCAGCGATGTAGCCGTCACGGTCAGCAATTACACGGCCACGACGGGCGAGGCGATGTCGATGGGTGAGCGCACGCCAGTGGCTCTGCTCGACGCACCGGCCTCGGGACGCATGGCCGTGGGCGAGGCGATCACGAATATCGCAGCGGCCGACATCGCGAAGCTGAGCGATGTGCGGTTGTCTGCGAACTGGATGGCCGCGTGTGGCGAGCCCGGTGAAGACGCCGATTTGTATGCGACCGTACATACGGTCGGCGAAGAGTTCTGTCCCGCGCTCGGCATTGCGATTCCGGTCGGCAAAGATTCCTTGTCGATGAAGACGATCTGGAAGGATCAGCAGAAGGGCGAGCGCAAAATGCTCGCGCCCGTTTCGCTGATCGTCTCTGCGTTCGCGCCGGTGCAAGACGTGCGACGCACCTGGACACCGCAACTACGCACCGATCGTGGCGAGTCGACGCTCGTGCTCATCGATCTGGGGGCCGGTCGCGATCGTCTGGGCGGTTCAGCGCTCGCACAAGTATTCGGCAAGCTCGGCCGTGAAGCGCCCGATTGCGACGATCCAGGTGTGCTCGCGAACTTCTTTGCAGCGATGGTTGCATTGCGAAGCTCGAATCACGTGCTCGCGTATCATGATCGCTCCGATGGCGGTTTGGCCGCGACGCTTGCGGAAATGGCGTTTGCAGGACACTGCGGCGTCGATGTGGATTTGGGCGAGCAGCGCCATCCACTTGCCGCGTTGTGTAACGAAGAACTCGGCGCAGTGATTCAAGTGCGCGCTCAGGACGTCGATGCGGTCAGTGACTTGCTTGCGCAGCATGACCTGGCTTCGTTGGCGCGCGTCATCGGCCGCGTCACGAATGAAGATCGCGTGCGGATTCGAGCGGGACAGCGGGTGCTCATCGATGAATCGCGCAGCGATCTCCATCGTGCGTGGTCGGAGACGAGTTTTCGGATGACGCAGCTGCGCGACGATCCCGCGTGTGCGCAAGAGCAATTCGATACCGCGATCGATCCGAATAACACCGGTCTGCATGCGGCATTGACGTTCGATGTGCACGAAGATGTCGCAGCTCCCTATATCGCGACCGGTGTGCGTCCGCGCGTCGCCGTGCTGCGTGAGCAGGGCGTCAACAGTCATGTCGAAATGGCCGCTGCGTTGTATCGCGCAGGCTTTGCGCCGTCCGATGTGCACATGACCGATCTCATTGACGGTCGTGAGCAACTCGATCAGTTTCGCGGCTTGATCGTCTGCGGCGGCTTCTCGTACGGCGATGTGCTCGGCGCGGGTGAGGGCTGGGCGAAATCGATTCTGTTCAATGCCTCGTTGCGGGAGGCCTTCACGAAGTTCTTCGCGCGCCCAGATACGTTTTCCCTCGGTGTCTGTAACGGCTGTCAGATGATGGCGGCGCTTCGAACCTTGATTCCCGGCACCGAGCACTGGCCGCGTTTCGTTCGTAACCGCTCCGAACAATTCGAAGCACGCTTCAGTCAGGTGGAAATCGTCGAGTCGCCGTCGGTGTTGTTCGCCGGTATGGCCGGTTCGCGCATGCCGATCGTGGTGTCGCACGGCGAAGGCTTTGCCGAGTTCACTCACGCACAGCATTTGGCCGCGTTCGTCGCGCAGGGTCTCACCGCCTTGCGGTTCGTCGATCACGCCGGTCAGGTCACCGAAACCTATCCCGCAAATCCCAACGGCTCACCGCTTGGAATCACGGGAATCACCTCGGTGGATGGGCGCGCAACGCTCTTGATGCCGCATCCCGAGCGTTCGTATCGAACCGTGCAGAACTCATGGCATCCCGACGAATGGGGCGAGGACAGCCCGTGGATGCGTATCTTCAGGAATGCGCGCGTGTGGGTCGGCTGAGTTGCTTAGCACTTGGCGCGTAGGCGCCAAGTTGCAGTGTCGTCAGCCGTCGCTCGTCAACTGATTGCGCGCGGCCTCGTTCGCCGCGGCATTCACCGGCCGTGCGATGAGTCCGCTTTGCGTCATCTTCACTTCGTAGCGAGCGCCGTCGGCCATCGGTAGATAGGTGGCGCTGCCATACACGGCGTCGACGAATGGCAGCCACTTCGGATGCTGAGTCGACATCACCCACAGATCGACGCCGGGGTTTTCGCTCAAGCCATACACGGTGCGCTCGCCGTGACGCTCTTGTTCGATTTCGCGATAGCGTCCGCTGACGCGCTCGAGCCGGTATTGCGCATCGAGTCCCAGCAAATTCGCCCAGCCGTGCCACTTCAAGACGCGTGCGTCCAGTTGCCATTCATCGCCCGCAAGAATGAACGTCTGCATCTCGCCGCTGGGGATGCGCGTCAGCGTCGCGCGAAAGCGCTGCGGCGCGCGTGCTTCGAACACGATCTCAGCAATGGGTTGTTCGAACGTGAGTCGCGCGTAAGTGTGGAGATTGAGCGAGACGACGAAGATCAGCGCCGCGATGCCCAGCAACAACAATCCGCCGACCGCACTGCCTCCCGCAGCAACGTAGCGCGCTCGCGCAAGACGCTGACAGCCAAGCGCGATGAGCAACAACCCAAACAGCGCAAGGACGACGGCGATGGCGTCGGAATGCATGGGAGGCTTGCTCGCTAGCTCGTTAGCCCGCTGGCCATCGAGCCTGCTAGACGGCTGGCCAGAACTCGCCAGTTCGTCGCACCGCGCGCGAACACATTGCCGTCTGGCCAGCGGGCTAGCTGGCTAAAGCTTTTTCCATCCAAACAGAGGCTCCTCTCGTTCCTGATCTGGCCGGCGTGCTCGCCGGTCAGTTTGCCCGTTGGCTGCAAGTTCACGCATCCAGTTTCCGGTACTTGATCCGATGCGGCGTGTTCGCATCCTCGCCCTTGCGGCGGCGGTAATCTTCGACGTACTCCGCGTAATTGCCTTCGAACCACATGACTTCGCTGTTGCCTTCGAACGCGAAGATGTGGGTGGCGATGCGATCGAGGAACCAGCGATCGTGGGAGATGACCA
>CAZIXV010000390.1:0-3295 GCA_964543105.1 uncultured Steroidobacteraceae bacterium | reverse complement strand
TACGACGTCATCAAGCGCATGACGCCACGCGAGCAGGTGGTCGAGACGTTCAAGGAGCGCGGCGAAGACTACAAGTTGCGCCTCATTGATGACATGCCGAATGAGACGGCGATGGGTTTGTATCACCACGAAGAATACGTGGACATGTGCCGGGGCCCGCACGTCCCGAACACGCGTTTTCTGCGCGCCTTCAAACTGACGAAGCTGGCAGGCGCCTATTGGCGCGGCGATTCTCAGAACGAGATGCTCCAGCGCGTCTACGGCACCGCATGGTCAGATGAGAAAAGTCTCAAGGCTTATCTCACGCGCATCGAGGAAGCCGAAAAGCGCGACCACCGCAAGGTCGGCCGGGCGCTCGATCTCTTCCACATGCAGGAAGAGGCGCCGGGCATGGTGTTCTGGCACGAGAAGGGCTGGCGCCTGTATCAGACCGTGCAGCAGTACATGAGCCTGTTGTGGCGCGACAACGGCTATCGAGAAATTCGTACGCCCCAGCTCGTCGACCGCACGCTGTGGGAAAAATCCGGCCATTGGGCGAACTTCCACGAAGATATGTTCGTGACGGAGTCCGAAAAGCGCCTGTATGCCGTCAAGCCGATGAATTGTCCGTGCCACATCCAGGTGTTCAATCAGGGTGTGAAGAGTTATCGCGAACTGCCGTATCGCCTCGCCGAGTTCGGCTCCTGCCACCGCAATGAAGCCTCCGGCGCGTTACACGGTCTGATGCGCGTGCGTGGCTTCACGCAGGACGATGCGCACATTTTCTGTACCGAAGATCAGATCGAAGATGAGGCGAAGATCTTCATCGACCTGCTCCACAAGGTTTACGACGATTTCGGCTTCAAGGAAATCAGCTACAAGCTCGCGACACGTCCGGAAAAGCGCATCGGTTCCGACGCGGACTGGGACCGGTCCGAACGTGCGATGGCCCAGGCGCTCGACGCGCGCGAGCTGCCATGGCAGACGAAACCGGGCGATGGCGCCTTTTACGGTCCGAAAATCGAGTTCACGCTGAAAGATTCGCTCGGACGCACGTGGCAATGCGGCACACTGCAGGTCGATTTTTCGATGCCTGGGCGGTTGGATGCGACGTACATCGCACAGGACGGCTCGAAGCAGATTCCCGTCATGCTGCACCGAGCGATCTTTGGATCGCTCGAGCGTTTCCTGGGCATTTTGATCGAGGAGCACGCGGGCGCTTTTCCCACTTGGCTCGCGCCGGTTCAGGCCGTGGTGCTCAACATCACGGACAAACAGGCAGACTATGTGCGCGAGGTCGCTGAAACCCTTAAAAAACAGGGGCTTCGCGTCGAAACAGACTTGCGGAACGAAAAAGTGGGCTTTAAGATCCGCGAGCACACGCTGCAGCGCGTTCCTTACCTATTGGTAGCTGGCGATCGCGAAGCAGGTTCTCATTCTCTGGCCGTGCGCACGCGCAGTGGTAAAGACCTTGGAGCGATGTCGGTGGACACGATCGCTCAAGGGCTTGCCGACGAAATCGCGAGCCGCGGCCGGACCGTTTTGGAGGTATGACGCATCGCTGCCCCTACTAATAAGCGCATCAAGCGCAATGAAGAGATCACGGCCCCAAGATTGCGCATCATTGATGCGGAGGGCCAGCAAGTTGGAGTGCTCAGCCGAGCTGAGGCGCTCCAAATGGCGAAAGACGCCGAGCTCGATCTCGTAGAGGTATCTCCAACCGCGGATCCGCCGGTATGCCGGATCATGGACTTCGGCAAATTCTTGTTCGAACAAAACAAGAAAGCGCATGCGGCAAAGCGCAAGCAGAAGCAGATTCAGATCAAGGAAGTGAAGTTTCGACCCGGAACCGAAGAGGGCGACTATCAGGTGAAATTGCGTAACCTGATTCGCTTCCTCGAGGAAGGGGACAAGGCCAAGGTGACCTTACGGTTCCGCGGCCGGGAAATGGCCCATCAAGAAGTCGGTCGCGAACTCTTGATGCGGGTGCAAAACGATCTGGCCGAATTGGCCCAGGTCGAACAGCACCCGCTGATGGAAGGGCGACAGATGGTGATGATGTTAGGGCCGAAGAAGAAGTAGGTATCGCGTACTTCTTCCGTATGAAGGTGTAGACGGCGCGTCCCGCTCGCTGTCGGCGGTCATACGAACGAGCCTGCGAATGCAGGCTCACAAAAAGTGAGCAACGTACCTAACCGTGCGTTGTCCCGCCCCGAGGACGTTCTCTCGAACGATCCGAAAGGGCTATTCAAACAGAGCCAAGGAGCTCTTTATTTATGCCCAAGTTGAAAACCAACCGGGGAGCAGCGAAGCGTTTTCGCAAAACTGCCAATGGGTTCAAGCGAGCCCAATCCCATCGTCGTCACATCCTCACCAAGAAGCCGAGCAAGCGTAAGCGTCAGCTGCGCAACCCGAGCATGGTGGCAAAACAAGACGTTGGTCGTGTGGAGCAAATGCTCCCGCACGCGAAGTAAGGAGTGACACATGGCACGCGTTAAAAGAGGCGTCATTGCTGGACGTCGTCACAAGAAAGTTCTCAAGAAAGCGAAGGGTTACTACAACGCCCGTCGCAAGGTGTATCGCGTAGCGAAGCAGGCGGTCATCAAGGCCGGCCAATACGCTTACCGCGACCGCAAGGCCAACAAGCGCAACATGCGTTCGCTGTGGATCGTGCGTATCAACGCCGAAGCCCGTGTTCACGGCTTGTCGTACAGCAAGCTCATCGCTGGCTTGAGCGCAGCGGGCCTGACGATCGATCGCAAGGTGCTTGCCGATATCGCGATGAACGATGCGGCCGCCTTCGCGGTGCTCGCACAGAAAGCACGCGACAGCCTGCTCAAGGCTGCCTAAGCGACGCGCCGATCAGCCCGTCACCCGGGCGTCGGCAGGAAACGAAGGGGCGCTCACGTTTCGTGGCGCCTCTTTCTTTGGCGAGTTCACCGACCGAATCACCATGCTCGATAACCTGCAGGCTCTTCTCAAATCCGCCCGCGAAGAGATCGCCGCGCGGACGGACTTGCAGGCGCTGGAAGAAGTTCGAGTTCGCCTCTTAGGAAAAAAGGGCGAGGTCACGACGCTATTGAAGTCGCTCGGCTCAATGGAGCATGAGGCGCGCAAACAAGCTGGCGCCAAGATCAACGAAGCAAAGAACGCCTTGACGGCGCTGCTCGATGAGCGGCGCGCTGCACTGGAAGCAGAACAACTCGCAGCACAGCTGGCGAGCGAAACCCTCGATGTGACATTACCCGGCCGCGGTCAAACGCTCGGCGGTCTTCATCCTGTCACGCGTGTACGTCGGCGCATCGAACAGATTTTC
>CAZIXV010000389.1:0-3300 GCA_964543105.1 uncultured Steroidobacteraceae bacterium | reverse complement strand
GCCCTGAGTCAGTCGGAGGGCGCTGGTGCTTCGACAAGCTCAGCACGAACGGGATTGGCAACACAGTTCGCCCTGAGTCAGTCGGAGGGCGCTGGTGCTTCGACAAGCTCAGCACGAACGGGATTGGCAACACAGTTCGCCCTGAGTCAGTCGGAGGGCGCTGGTGCTTCGACAAGCTCAGCACGAACGGGATCGGCAACACCGTTCGCCCTGAGCCTGTCGAAGGGCAACAAACAAACGGAATGATGCTCAGCGCGAACGGAAATAAGCGCGAGCTCCCGCGACTAAACGATCCACTGCCGTGCGCGGATGTTTTGCAACTGCCATGGATTGTCGACGTCGAGCTTTTCGGTGAAGAGTTCACCGCGTCCTTGTAGCGGCGTCCACTCGGTGTAGCTGCCTGTCAGCTTGCCGAGATACGGCGCTGCAACCTCCAGGCACTCCTCGTGGTCGAGATCATCGGGCTCGACGAGGCCTTTGCGCGGATGGCGAATGGCCCAGACGGTGGCGGAGAGTGCGCCCGCGACAACTTGCAACGTCGTCGCATTGGCAAAATCGAGATGTTTGCGCGAGTCGCCGATCGTCAGCTGCGATCCGAACCAATACGCGTTCTTCGCGTGGCCTGCGAGCAGTACGCCCAACTCGTCCATGCCATCCACGATGTCGTGACTCAAACGGCGGCTCGAAGGCTGCATCTTCCAACCGCGGCCTTCCAACTCCAGCGCGGACAACAGCGCATCATCGCAAGGGTGATACACGAACATCACCGTCGGTCGGTAAAGGAAGCGACGTTCGTCGCGGATCGAAAGATAGTCCGCGATCGAAAACACTTCATCGTGCGTCACCAACATGCCTTGGTAGCCACCGATCGATGGCGTCCAACTACGCGCGAAGGTGCCGCCGCCCGGGCGCGGCAGAAACAGCGTTCCTGAGCCACGGCGATGTTGACGGGCGCGCGCCGGTAAATGCAGCTCATGCACACCGATCGATAGCTCCGCAGGCTGCATCAACTCATCGACGAAACCTTCGATCGACCAGGTGTTGACGAACTCGCCATGGCGCTTGGCATAACCGCCCACCTGCGAGTCGCGTTCGGCGATCTGAATCACCTTTACATTCAGATCGCGCGCGAGCGTAGCCCATTCTTCTCGCGACGAGGGGCGGGTGTCACGTTGGTTGATGTCCTTGTCGAGATTGAGCAGTGCCTGTTTGACGAAGTGCGACACCACACCGGGATTGGCGCCGTGATCGACGACTGCCGTCATCGAGTCAGGGCCCAATTCTTTGGCGAGCGCCAGCGCCTTTTCTCGAATCACAAAATTGGTGCGTTGGCGCATGTCGAGCATGGGATTCGTGTACACGCCCGGCCAAGGTTCGATCGAGGTGTCCACGTACAACGCGCCGATGTCCGCGCAGAAGCGCACCAGGTCGAGACTCGCGACACTCACCGAAAGGTTCAGCAGCAGATCGCCTGCTTTGATGTGTTTGCCGAGGATGCGCCGATGGTTGCCGGGTGTGAGATGCGCGTGTTCGAAATGCGCGCCATGGTTCTCTGCCAAACGGCGTCCTTGTTCATCGGCCGACAGCACGACGATGCGATTGGGACCATCGAGCGTGATGTGTCGCGCCAGCAGCGGCAAGATGCCTTGGCCGATGCTGCCGCAGCCGACGATGACGATGCGGCCGGCAAAGTCGATGCGTGCGGGATTGGGTGTTGAAGGCATATTGGTTTATTCCCCGATCATTGCGGCGATCCGCAAGCCATGAAAAGCGGCCGGATTGTCCATGCTTCTACCGGCCGCAAACGGATCAATATCGCGCGCACCTTGCACCGCGCCAATGAGGGGAGTTGCCCACCTCATAGGGAAGAATAGCGGTTGAATCTGGGTGATCCGTTGCGATGCGAAGCGAGTTGCTCAACCCAAATCGAGCGCGTCGAAATCTGCGGCGTCATGCCGCTCGGGCAGGTCACGAGAAGAGTCTCCCGTACGGTTCACTGCATTGCCGCGCTTCACCGCGGGCCGCGCACCAATGAGATCCGCCCAACGCATGACATGCGTGTATTCGTGCACGCTCAGAAATTTCCCCGATCCCTCGTACAAACGGTTTTGCACGAGCGCGCCATACCAAGGCCAGATCGCCATGTCGGCGATCGTGTATTCATCGCCCACCAGGTATTCGTTGTTCGCGAGATGGCGATTGAGCACATCGAGCTGGCGTTTGGTTTCCATTGCATAGCGATCGATCGCGTATTCGATTTTCATCGGTGCATACGAATAGAAGTGACCAAAGCCTCCGCCGACGAACGGCGCGCTGCCCATCTGCCAGAACAGCCACGACAGGCATTGTGCACGCTGCATCGTTCCGGCCGGCATGAAGGCGTCGAACTTCTCGGCCAGGTACATCAGGATTGCGCCGGATTCAAAAACAGGCACCGGATCTACCCCGCCATGATCGACGAGCGCGGGAATTTTGGAGTTCGGATTGATTGCAACGAAGCCGCTGCCGAATTGCTCGCCCTCGCCGATGCGAATCAACCAGGCGTCGTACTCGGCGCCGCCGTGCCCGAGCGCGAGCAACTCTTCCAACATCACCGTCACTTTGATTCCGTTCGGCGTGCCCTGCGAATACAGCTGCAGCGGATGGCGGCCGACAGGCAATGCTTTTTCATGCGTGGCGCCCGAGACGGGGCGATTGATCTTCGCGAACTTACCTTCGCTTGCCGGTTGCCATTGCCATACCGCGGGCGGCGTGTAATTCGAGTTGTTGGTCATGCACAGCTCCATTTGAATTTGTGTGAATCGATGTTCGGCTCAGGCGTCGACGAATTCCTTACCGGCAAACACGGCGCGCTTCGCTTTCAAGTAGGCCTCCACGTAGGCGCGATGCAACAGCACGGCGCGCGCGATCCGCTTCACCGGCGGGCGACCTTTACTGATCAGTTGCGAATTCCACTTACCCTTCGTGCCAACGATGTAGCGTCGGTACGAAGTCATGATATGGCGGGCGTTTCTCATGGTCCGAGCTTATCCGACGAGCCATCTGTTGAATGTCTGATGTAGATCAGGGAATTCAAGTGCGTCGGTGCCGATCCTGTCGGCGTGTAGCGCTGCGGAGTGGCTTGATATGAGTGGCAATACTGTGGAGTTCGACGGTGAATCATTCAGCGTCGATGCGGCGCTCATCGCAGGCGGCCTTGGTGTTACCGAAGGCCGCCTACAGCGCATGATGAAGGACGGCCGAGTTACGAGCCGCTGCGAGCGCGGTATCGATGAGGATGCGGGAACCTATCGGCTGACG
>CAZIXV010000388.1:0-3332 GCA_964543105.1 uncultured Steroidobacteraceae bacterium | reverse complement strand
CCGACGAGGCGTATATGCCGCGCATCGACCGTGTGCAGTGTCGTTTCGATAGCGGCCACCATGCTCGCCACCGTGGCTGCCGAATAGCGCGCGAAAGTCCATTGCTGCCACGAGCAAAGGGGATCTTCGAGTTCGTGATAACAGGGCCGTGTGACATAAAGCGCCGGCCCCTGCGATTGCAGCATCAGATGTAGCGCCAGCGGCGCACGTGTCGTGGGATCGGCCGCGGGCGCGCGGCCGTCGATCCATGGACGACCATCGCTCTCCAAATAAATTGTCCAGGTATCATCCGCGCCCGCGGTGGCTCGCGTGTAGACGACGTGACGGAAATCGGTTCCGTGTACGATGGCGCGCGTGAAACCGGCGCGCTCCGCGACCGCATCAATGCGTGCGGCAGGTGAGGCGCAGGCAGTGAGTGCCACCGCGAAACACAATAAATAGCAGCGTTGCGCGCGCGTCATGACACAGCGTTGATGAAATGCGCCGAACGCAGCTCGACGCTGGTCTTTTGTGCGTTGTCGGCTGCAAGCGCGAGCTGATACATAAGACGGCTTGAATACACGGATAGCAGAAGAAATTGGGAGGCTAAGTGATGATATTGGCTCACGCGGCGAGGCCGCTCGCCCTGTTTGTATTGACGCTCATCTTAGTGAGCGTAAGTCCAGCGCTGTTCGCGCAGTCGAGCGGCCCGATGTTCATCGGCCAAGTCGTCACGGCGCCAATCCCCACCGCTGAGGATGAATCAGTCATCGTCCATCTTCGCCAGCAAGGCGTGGTTGCTGGCGATGCGCCTGTCGCCGTGTACGTCGAGCAAGTGTTTGTCGATGGCCAGCCGCTCAGCGATTCGGGCTTCGTCTATACGACGAATCTCGGCGATTCCTTTGGTTCGGTCTGCCTGGTAGTCGAGTATCCCCGCTTTCCGATCGAACCGACGAGCAGCATCACGCTCGAGCTCTCCGCCTGGGACATGCAGGAGCGCAACGCCAACGCGATTGTCACGCTCGCCAATGGTCCGGCGATGCTCATCGATCCCGAAGATCCGGCGCAAGCGGCCATGTGCGCCGATCAAACCGTGCTCTCCCAGCCGCCGGCCGTGCAGATCACGGGTGGAAGCCGCACCGTTGCCGATTCAGATGGCGTGCCAGGCGAGAGCGTGACGCTCACGGCGAATGCCACGGATCCCGATGGCACGATTTCGTCGTACGAGTGGTTCCTCGGCGAAGAACTCGTCGGCAATGAGTCGAGCGTCACCCTGCAGCTCGCGGATGGCGCCAGCCCAGTTGCGGTGCGCGTCACGGATAACACCGGGCAGGAAGCCTGGGATGAAGTCGTCATCACGGTCACTCAAGCGCAGGACATCGTCGTCAACGCGGGCGAATCGCGTTCGATTCCCGATTCCGATGGCGAATCAGGCGAGATGGTCGAGCTCACCGGTTCGGCGAGCGTCCAGGTTGGCACGATCGTGTCTTACGAGTGGTATCGCGACGGCGAAGAACCGCTCGGCACTGGCCAGACGATCAACGTGTTCCTCGAAGACGGCACCCACACCGTCACGCTGGTCGCGACCAGTTCGACCGGACAGGTCGGCTACGCCAGCATTGAGATTGCGATTGGCGAGGCGATTACCCGCACGCTCGCGGAGTTGCCGGGCTTGACGCCGAGTCAACGGCGACTTGCCGCGAAATTGGATGATGCCTGCCGCGCCGTGGTGGGTGATGGTGATGGTGAAGGCGACGGCGGTGGCGAAGGTGATGGTGCCGATCTGGCATTCGCTGCGCGCGGCGCCGGCGCCGCGGCTGTGCACGGCAAGCGCCGCCCGCCGACCGAAGAGGAGATGGCGGACTTTGCGATGAAGTGTCGCGGTCTGCTGTTCAACAGCAATACGGGACAGCTGGTCGATGCGATGGGCGAACTGCTTGGCGATGACTTCGCGGTCGCGCGCACGCAGACGCTCGTGTTCGCAAACACGCAATACACCAGTGTGATGGATCGCTTGATCGCATTGCGCGGCGGCGCCAAGGGGTTGAGCTTGGCGGGCTTGAACATCATGGTCGACGGCAAGTTCGTACCGCTTGCTGAACTGCAATCACTCGCCAAGACCTTGTTCGGTAGCGGCGCGAGTGCCGACTCCGACGGCGGCTTACTCAGCGATAAATGGGGCCTGTGGATGCGCGGCAATTACAGCTTCGGCGAGAAAGATGCCGATGCGCGCAGCCCGCGCTTCAAAGCGGATCAATACGCCATCGTCGGCGGCGTGGACTACCGCTTCAACGCCAACACCGTGGCGGGCGTTTCGCTTGCTTACGGTAACGCGTCGATCGACTTCGATCCGTCCTCCGAAGGGGGACTCGACACCGAAAGCTGGGCGGTCTCGCTGTATGGCTCCGTGTATGCCGCACGTAACTTCTATTTCGATGGCATCGTGAATATCGCGGATTCGGACTACGACGCGCGCCGCAACATTTCCTATGTCGATGGGTTCGGTCTCGTGGATGCCGATGCGCGCGGTGATACGGGCGGGCTCACGATGAGCGCGGGCCTGTCAGGCGGTTACGATTTGTCGCTTGGCCGGTTGACGCTATCGCCCAACTTCGGTGTCTTCTATGTCGATACGCAAATCGATGAGTTCACCGAATACGGAGCGGGCGGCCTGAACCTCATTTACGACGAACAGAAGTTCAAATCCTTGACCGGCAATCTCGGCTTGCGTGCGACGCTCGCATGGAATCTGTCGTGGGGCGTTTTATTACCGCATCTGCGTGCCGACTTCGTGCGCGAGTTCGAAGATGACGTCCACGTGTTCGGCGTACGCTTCGCTGCCGATCCAAATGCCACGAGCACACCGCCGATCCTGGTCGAAACGGATAATCAGGACAGCTCGTACTGGCGCTTCGCCGGCGGTGTCTCGGCGCAGTTCAAGTTCGGCGTTTCTGGTTATGTCGAGTATCAGCGCCTGGAGAGTATGGAGTCGCTGAGCTTCGAAGACGTGAGCTTGGGGCTGCGTTTCCAGCGCAGCTTCTGATACGCACCCGCGGCAGCGAAATGAGGACGACACGATGAAGGCAAATCGAAGTTCAGCGAGCCGCTGGCTCGCGCTCGTTGCACCCAGCGTGCTCGTCGCATGCGCTGCCGCGCCTGATCAAGCCACGAACCAAGCCGCGACCCATGGCATGGTGAAGCGCTCGGATTTCGAGATCGTCGATTGTCTGTTGCCAGGTCAAGTGCGGCAGCTCGGTAACACGAGCTACCTCACGCAACGCCGGCCCGTGCGCACCACGGTCTCGGAATGTTCGATCCGCGGCGGCGAATACGTCGCCTACGATCGCGCCGAT
>CAZIXV010000387.1:0-3333 GCA_964543105.1 uncultured Steroidobacteraceae bacterium | reverse complement strand
CAAGGCGGCGAAGTACGTCACCCAGCGCATCGTGCGCGTGCGCGCACGTTTCAAGGCGAGCGAGCCGAGGACGATGTACACCACGAGCAAGAGCAGCTTGACCGTCAGCCAGCCGTGTACGAACGGATACTGGCGCAGCATGGTCGCAAGCAGTACGGCCGCAGCAAGCAAGACGGTATCGATCGTATAACTGAGATAACGCAGCGGCGCCGCCATCGCCCAGCGCGCGCCAAGATTCGCGGCCAGGCCGCGGATTGCAAACAACCCGCCGCTCGCAAAAACGGCCACGATGTGGGTGAGGCGGACTTCGGGATAATACTCGATCACTAGCGGATAGCGTTCAGTAGCGCGCTTTCGCGCTCGTCGTTGCGAACAGTTCGATGTGATTCGTCAAGTGACTCACCCGGCGCGTCCGTCGGCGCGTGGCGTGAGATAGATCCAACTCGAGCGCAGTACCCACGGCATGAAGGCGATGATCCAGCCGAGACTGGCGATTGCTTGCCACGCGAGCGAATCGGGAATGAGTTCGGCGACGACACGCAGGATGGCGACGACTTGCACGAGCACGAAGGCGAACGCGGCGACGCCACCGAGTACGAGTGGGCGTCCGGAGTGCCCCTGCGTCACGCGTGTGACCATCGCGACCAGTAGGCTGCCGAAGTAACCGATGAACAAGGCATGTGCTGGCCCACGGCCGAGAATGAATTCACCGGCCGTCGCGAACCATACGCTTTGCGCTGCGTAGAGCAGGAATGCGATGGGTAGCCAAGCAAAGCCAACGAACAGCACGCGCAACAACGCCGGCATCTCGCGCGTGCGCGGCCACCACAGATACAACAGCCAACCCGTGAGCGCCGCCATGGGCACATCCGCGAGCCACAGCCATTCATACGCGTGACGCAACTCGAGCCAGACGTGCAGCAGCGCGAGCGGCCAGAACGCAGCGAGCGTCCACATCGGCCGTCGCGGCCGATAGCCGGCAACGACGCCGCTGGCAAAGAAGGCGATCATGCGGTGGCACACCGTAAAGTAGATCGGCAGCAACACGGCAATGCTGCCGATCTTCACGGCGAGAAACAGCAATTTTGCATCGAGACCTTGCAGGAACAGGATGTAAGCGGTGAGCCCGAGCAGGCCGAAACTCAGTGCGAACGCGCAGCTGATCGCATGCCATGTGCGGCCTTGATCGCGATAGGCGAGGCGCACGAGCAGCGCAGTGCCGATGCTCCAGCCGAGGAAAGTCAGCACTGCGCCCGCCATCAAGAATGGCAGGCCAGCGAAGAGTCCAACGAGCGTCAGCAACTGACCGCCGAACATCCCAACACCAGCCGGCACATAGTGCGCGCGTTTGAGTTCGGGCTGATTCATCCAACGCGGAAATACCGTCAGCAGAAAGCCAAACATGAAAGACGGCAGCACCTGGTATTGCATCAGCATCGCGTGCAGCCAACCGGCGGGAAGCGCCGGCTGCGGCAAGCCAAAGAGCTGCCAGCGAGCATCGATCAGCCACACCGTCCACCACAGCATCGCGAGCAGCACGTTCGCGGCGCCGATGCAGAACATGAGGCGGTGAGGCGCCGCGGCCAGGATGCGCAGTGTGCTGAGCGGTGGGGTGATTGCGTCGGCTGACATGGTGGTCTCGGTGTGCTCGTGTATCGTGAGACGTGTAGACGTGTAATGGAACGTGTCGACGTAATAAGGCGCGCATTGCGCTTCTGCCTACACGTTTACACGTTCACACGATCAGCGCGTTCACCGCGCAGCCACGTTAATGACGATGCTGCGGCGGCACGAAAGACCACGCAATGACCTAGATCAGAAAGAATCACTCACGCAGGACGCTGCGTGCCAGTGCTTCGAGCTTGTCCTTCTGCAGCAGTTCGATGTCACGGCGATCGACGCGCAGGAGTCCGTCATCCTGGAAGCGGCGGAAAACGCGGCTGACGGTTTCGGACGCCAAGCGCAGGTAGTTCGCGATGTCGGTGCGCGTCATCGCGACCATGAAGCGCGTTGCGGAAAAGCCGCGCGCGGCGTAGCGCCTGGAAAGTGAGATCAAGAATGCCGCCATGCGCTCGTCCGCGGTGAAATTGCCGGCGAGCAGCGAGGCTTTATTGATGTCTTCGCTCAACAGAGAAAACAAGCGTTGCTGCAGGCCGGGCATGCGCGTCGCCAGCGCGGCGATGTTGGGAAACGAAAACTTGCACAACAGCACCGATTCGAGCGCCACGGCGTTACACGGGTATTTCGCCTGGGAAATGGCGCTCAGGCCAATGACTTCCCCAGGTAAGAAGAACCCTTGCACCTGTTCCCGACCTTCCGCATCGGTGACATACGTTTTGACGGTGCCCGCACGTACGGCCGCGATGACATTGAATGCATCGCCCTCGCGGAAGATGTGCTCGCCTTCGTGATACGGCCCGACATGTTCGACGAGCACGTGCAGATCGCGCAGCAGCGCCTTGTCGAAACCGCTCGACAAGCATGCGGACGAAAACGCACAGGTCGTACAGAAGTGGAACTCATCGCCGTCATCGGCAATGGGTGGCGGTACTTTGGGGCGTTTTGGCGCGTCCATCATCGCGCCTCTCGTACCGGTGCTAAATGGCTCGTGAAAAACGAGGTGTGGCGCTGTGCTGCGCGATGTTGAGGTAGTGGTCGAAACACATGGCGATGATACGCAACAGAAGCCGGCCGCGAGAAGTCGCAGTGACGGAATTCTCTTCGATCGTGACGAGTCCATCGTCGACGAGCGGCGCAAGTCGTCTCAAGTCGTCGGCAAAGTAGCGGATGAATTCGATGCCATGGCGATATTCGATCGAGCGCATGTCGATGCGCCCGAGGCACATCAGCTGCTGGATAACGTCGGCGCGCAATTCATCGTCATGGCTGAGCTGCCGGCCGCGCCACACTGGTAGACGCCTGAGGTTCAAGCCCGTCTCCCAGGTCGGCAAATCGCGCGCGTTCTGGCTGAAACTCGCGCCAATGTGACTGATCGCGCTGACGCCGAGGCCGACGAGGTCGCACGCGGCGTGCGTCGTATAGCCCATGAAATTACGTTGCAAGGTGCCATTCGCCTGCGCCCGCGCGAGCGGATCGTCCGGCAGCGCGAAATGGTCCATGCCGATGTATTCGTATCCCGCCTTCGCGAGCATTTCGATCGCAAGGCGCATCAGCGCCAATTTGGTTTCCGGCGAGGGCAGCGCGCTCGCCTCGATGTGCCGCTGCGGCTTGAAGATCTCCGGCAGATGCGCATAGCTGTAGATCGCCAGACGATCCGGCCGCGCCGCAAGTACGGTATCGAGCGTGCGCCCGAAGCCTTCCAACGTCTGTTCG
>CAZIXV010000386.1:0-3354 GCA_964543105.1 uncultured Steroidobacteraceae bacterium | reverse complement strand
AGCCCCGAGCCCCGAGCCCCGAGCCCCGAGCCCCGAGCCCCGAGCCCCGAGCCCCTAAGTGGCTCCGCCGCTCGCTACGGCAGCTCCGTCGCGCCCATCAAATACCGATCGCACTCGCGCGCTGCGCCGCGGCCTTCGTTGATCGCCCATACGATGAGGCTTTGGCCGCGACGGCAATCGCCGGCGGCGAACACGCCGGGAACGCTTGTCGTGAATTGGCCGTGTTCGGCTTTCACGTTCGAGCGCGCGTCGGTGTCGAGGGCGAGATCCTTCAGCAACATTTGCTCCGGACCCAAGAAGCCCATGGCGAGCAGCACGAGCTGCGCCGGATGCGTTTTCTCGGTGCCTGGCACTTCAACGGGAATGAACTGACCCTTCTCGTTCTTCTGCCAGTCGACCTGCACGGTGACGAGTTCCTTCACCTTGCCTTCGGCATCGCCGTTGAAGCGCTTCACGGTCGTGAGATACGTGCGCGGATCGGCGCCGAACTTGGCCGCAGCTTCTTCTTGGCCGTAATCCATCTTGTAAACCTTCGGCCATTCCGGCCAAGGGTTGTCCGCGGCACGATCCATCGGCGGCTGTTGCATGATCTCGATCTGGGTGAGGCTCTTGCAGCCATGACGCACGGCGGTCGCGACGCAGTCGGTGCCGGTGTCGCCACCGCCGATCACGATCACATCTTTATTGCGTGCATGGATCGGCGTGCTATCCGGCCCGCCGTTGAGCAGTGCGTGAGTCGCGCCCGTCAAGTAATCCATCGCGAAATGCACGCCATGCAGATTGCGTCCTTCCACCGGCAGATCGCGCGGCTGCGTGGCGCCCGTGCAAATCACGACGGCGTCGAAGTCGCGCAGCAACAGCTGCGGTTCTACGTTCTCGCCGACGTGCGCTTTGCACACGAACTTCACGCCTTCCTGCTCGAGCAGCTTGATGCGGCGTTCGACGACGCCTTTCTTGTCGAGCTTCATGTTCGGAATGCCGTACATGAGCAGTCCGCCGGGACGATCGGCACGCTCGAGCACGGTGACGCTGTGTCCAGCGCGATTCAATTGCGCGGCGGCCGCAAGACCAGCCGGCCCTGAGCCGATCACCGCCACTTTCCTGTTCGTGCGCGTCTTCGGTGGTTCGGGTACGACCCAACCTTCTTCCCAACCGCGATCGATGATGGCGGCTTCGATCGTCTTGATCGTCACCGGTGGTGCGTTGATGCCGAGCACGCACGAGCCTTCGCAAGGCGCCGGACAGACGCGCCCGGTGAATTCGGGAAAATTGTTGGTCATGTGCAGGCGATCGAGCGCTTCGCGCCACAGCCCGCGATAGATGAGATCGTTCCACTCCGGAATGACATTGTTGACCGGGCAACCTGAGGCCATACCGCTGATCAATTTGCCGGTGTGACAGAACGGTACGCCGCAATCCATGCAGCGCGCAGCTTGCTGACGCAGACGTTTATCTTCCATGTGGTGATGGAATTCTTTCCAATCGCGCACGCGATCTTGGGGTGTGCGATCAACGGGGAGTTCCCGCAGGTATTCGATGAATCCAGTTGGCTTGCCCATGTAGCTCTCTCAAGAAGCGGATAGCGGATGACGGATAGCGGCTGGCCAGAAGCGCGCAGGCGCTCTGTCGTTCGCTGCTCTTCGTCCGATCGATCTGCCTCGCTTGCGTAGTTTTACTTGCCTGGCGGAAGAGGCCCCCTCCCTAACCCTCCCCCGCGATTGCAGGGGAGGGGAGAGGCATCCTCTGGCCCGTAGCCCGTCTCAGTTTCCGCCCACTCGCGACAGGTCGCGCGCGTTCTCTTCGAATGCGGCCATGATGGCCTCATCGCCTGTGAGCCCTTGCTCTTGCGCGCGCTTGATACAACCGAGCATGCGGTTGTAGTCGCGCGGCATGACTCGCACGAAGCGTTTGAGCAATTCATCCCAGTTGTCGAGCACGTATTTCGCACGCGAGCTTTGCGTGTAGTTCATGTGCTTTTCGATCATTGCCTTCACGGCGGCGATTTCTTCGGGCTCTTCGAGCGCGGTGAAATCGACCATTTCCTTGTTGGCGTTGACCGTGAAGTCACCGCGCTCATCGAGCACATAGGCGACGCCGCCGGACATGCCGGCTGCGAAGTTGCGTCCTGCCGGGCCGAGAACGATGACGCGTCCGCCGGTCATGTATTCACAACCGTGATCGCCGACGGCTTCGACGACCGCGTGCACGCCGCTGTTACGCACACAGAAACGCTCGCCGGCCATGCCATTGAAATACGCTTCACCGCTCGTTGCGCCATACAACGCGACGTTGCCGACGATGATGTTTTCATACGGAATGAAGGGTGAGGCGTCGGGTGCAGAGATGATGATCTTGCCGCCCGACAATCCTTTGCCGACGTAATCGTTCGCATCGCCTTCGAGACGCAGCGTCATGCCGCGCGGTACGAAAGCGCCGAAGCTTTGGCCCGCCGAACCCTTGAAGTTCAGTTCGATCGTGTCTTCGGGCAAGCCTGCCGAGCCGTACTTGCGCGTCACTTCACTGCCGACGATCGTGCCGACGACGCGATTGACGTTGCGAATCGGCAGCTCCACGTTCACTTTCTCGCCGCGCTCGATGGCAGGCTTACAGAGATCGAGCAATTGCGTCATGTCGAGTGAGCGCTCGATGCCATGGTCCTGCGGAATCTGGCAGTAGCGGCCCACTTCCGAGCCCGCATCCGGCTGATACAGCAAGTTGTTGAGATCGAGGCCTTTCGCCTTCCAGTGATTGACCGCCTTGCGTGCTTCGAGTTTGTCGACGCGCCCGACCATCTCATCGACCGTGCGGAAGCCGAGGTGCGCCATGATCTCGCGCATCTCCATGGCAACGAAGCGCATGAAGTTGACGACATGCTCCGGCTTGCCGGCGAAACGTTCGCGCAAGCGCGGATCTTGAGTCGCGATGCCCGCCGGGCAGGTGTTCAAGTGACACACGCGCATCATGATGCAGCCGGTCGCGACCAACGGTGCGGTCGCGAAGCCGAACTCTTCCGCGCCGAGTAACGCAGCGATCGCCACGTCTCGGCCCGTCTTCAACTGGCCATCGGTTTCGACGGCAACGCGGCTACGCAGATTGTTCATGACGAGCGTCTGGTGCGTTTCCGCCAAGCCCAGCTCCCATGGCAAACCTGCATGCGTGATCGAGGTTTGCGGCGAGGCGCCCGTGCCACCGTCATAGCCGCTGATCAACACGACGTCCGCATGCGCTTTGGCGACGCCTGCGGCAATCGTGCCGACACCGACTTCCGATACGAGCTTCACGCTGATGCGTGCGTGCCGATTCGCGTTTTTGAGATCGTGAATCAGCTCGGCGAGGTCTTCGATCGAATAGATG
>CAZIXV010000385.1:0-3409 GCA_964543105.1 uncultured Steroidobacteraceae bacterium | reverse complement strand
GTATTGCTGCGTGTACCTTCCGTGTGGCGCGTGCTCGTTCCCGCGAATGGTTCGATGACCGATGAAGAGCTGCTATCGGATGCCAATATGAGCAAGGTGTTCCAGCGCATCGTCGGCGATCAACCGCTGCAAACCGCGCATCGCTCGATCTATCGCGTGCATCAGCGCGTCGCCTCCTCGTTCGTGCAAGGTCGCGTTCTGCTCGTTGGCGACGCCGCGCATTTGAACAATCCGCTCGGCGGCTTCGGCATGAACAGCGGCATCCACGATTCGTGGAATCTCACTGAAAAGCTCGAACGTGTGCTGCGGCATGGCGCGGATCCTGCCCTGCTCGATCTTTACAGCCGCCAGCGCCGCGGCGTGACCCTGAGCTTTACGCAGGCGCAAACCATCGAGAACAAGCGCCTCATGGAGCAAGGCACCGCCGAGTATCAGCGACAGCGTCTTGCCAAGTTTCAAGCCATCTACAACGACCCGGCGCAGCGACGCGAATACCTGCTGCGTCAATCAATGATCGCGAGCCTAGAAGAAGCGGAGGCCATTCAATGAGCACCACGAGCGTAGTTCGACGCAGCAAAGATTCTCTCGGTGGACGCATGAAGTTCGGCGTTCTCGGACCGTCGACCAACACCACCGTGCAGCCCGACTTCGACGACTTGCGTCCGTACGGCGTGACGAATCACTACAGCCGCATCATGGTGCCGAACCGTCGTGCGGTTTCGAACGAGACCTTCATGGCAGGCGCCTGGGAGATCAGCCAGAACACGCTCGACGCAGTGAAAGCGGTGCTCACGTGCGATCCGAACTATCTCGTCATGGGCATGTCGGCCGTGACGTTCTTTGGCGGCGCTGAAGGCGGTCGCAAATGGCGCGAAGGTGTCGAACAAGCGTCGGGGTTGAAAGTGACGACCGGTGCGGAAGCCGTCGCCGCTGCGCTGCAAGCCTATGGCGGCATCAAACGCGTCGCGTTCTTCTCGCCCTACTACCCGGCGGCCAACGCTGAAGTAAGCAAATACCTCTCCGATTACGGTTTCGAAACCGTGCGTGACGTTCCGCTGCAATGCCCTTCATGGATTTCCATTGCGGAAGTGACGCCGGAACAAGTGCGCGACACGTTCAAGCAGCTCGACGGCGATGATGTCGACGCGCTCATTCAGGTCGGCACCAATCTGTCAGCGATTCGCGAATGCGCCGCTGCTGAATATTGGCTCGGCAAGCCCGTCATCGCGATCAACACCGCCACGTACTGGCACGCACTGCGTGCGAACGACATCAACGACAAAGTCCACGGCTTCGGACGTTTGATGTCCGAGTTCTAAGTCGATGACGATGACAGCTGCAACACTCAAACGCGTGCGGCCGAGCGAGTTGCCGTGGGAACCGCTGGGAACCCACGGTTTACGCCGCAAGGTTCTCGGAAGCATTCCGAACACCGGCTATATCACCTCCGTCGTCGGCATCCCGCGCGGCTGGCACGGCGGTGGCGTTGCGCACTATCACCATGCATTTGAAGAAGTTTATCTGTGGTCGGGTTCAGTCACGCTCGACGGCAAGCATTACTGGCAGGCCGGCGATTACTTCTATCGTCCCGCGTGGGTGGTGCATGGCCACGACGAAAGCTCAGAAGAAGGCGCGATCGCCATCATTCGCAGCGACGGCCCGCTCGAGCTGAAACTCGTTCACGAACCTGAGCAAGACGTCGAGTATCCGCTGCAGACATTGACCGATCCGCGTGGTCACGTCTTCCAGGTCAAAGTTGCCGAAGCGGCTGCGCAAATCAGTGAAGACTTTCCGGCCGAGTGGCGCATCAAGCCATTGAGCGCAGATGCAAGCTCCGGCGCTCGCACCTTTGCCATCGAAGTGCCCGCAGGCTGGCAGCGCGACAACAAGACACTGCCCGGTCGCGACACGCGTTGGGAAGCGTGGGTGCTGGAAGGATCTATCACGGGCCAGGGCATCGAGTTCCAAACCGCCGATTACACGAGCGGCCCTGCAGGCATGGAGGCATTCGACGCCGACAGCTCCGCGAACGGATGCACGTTCCTGCTGTGGCAATTGCCGCGAGAGATCCAATGAGTTCGATGCGCGCTGCACTCGTCACCGGACCGGCGCATATCGAAGTGCGCGAGGTGCCCGTGCCGCAACCGCAGCGCGGTCAAGTGCTCGTGCGTGTAATTGCCTACGCGCCCTACGGCACCGATGTGGGCGTCTATCTGAATCGTTACGGACGCTACGTCACCAATTACCCGGTTGGGATCGGCGCGGATTTCTCCGGCATCGTGCACGCCGTGGGCGAAGGCGTGACGAACGTGAACGTCGGCGATCGCGTGTGCGCGCTCGCGCTCGATCATTGCCAAGCGTGCGAAAACTGCAAACGGGGCAAGACGAATCTGTGTCTCGATCCGGCATACGCCAGTGTTCCGCGTCAGTCGTGCTGTCAGGAATTCACGATCGTATCTGCCTGCAAGCTCGCACGTATGCCCGAAGGCGTTGACTTCGAAGACGGCGCAATGCTCGCGGGCATCGTCGATGCGCTGAATGCCTACGAGAAATTCGGTCTATCCGCCGGCGATCACGTTGCCGTCGTCGGTGTCGGTGCGATGGGCTTGAGCGCGATCGCTACGGCGGTTGCGCTCGGCTGTGAAGTCACTGCCCTCGGCGGCACCGGCAAGCGTGCCGACATGGCATTGCAACTCGGGGCGAAGCGCGTGCTGCGCCTGCGTCAGCACAACGAAGATGTTTCCAAAGCTGCTCTCGACATCGCGCCGCACGGCTTTCCCTTCGTCATCGAAACCACGGCTTCGGACTGGGGCTTGCAACAAGCGTTCGCGATCGCCGGCATGGATAGCGCCGTGGCCGTCACTGGCGGCACTGGGCAACTCGGTCTCACCGGCTGGGATGTCGTGCAGCGCGAACTGCGTCTCTTCGGCATTCGCGCCGGTCATCATCAGGAACAAGCGCTCGAACTGCTGCAGTCCGGCCGCATCGATTTGAAACCGACCATCACCGCCCGCTTCCCGCTAGCTCGCGTCGCCGAGGCGTTCGAACTGCTGAGCGGCGAGCGCGCCGCTGATGTCAGTCGTGTGTTGATCCAGATAGGTGAAGCATGAGCTCGCCTCGCACGCTGTATCAGAAGGTTTGGGAAGAGCATGTCGTCAGCGAACGCAACGACGGCAGCACGTTGCTCTATGTCGATCGGCATTTGTTGCATGAGGTGAGCACGCCGCAGTCGTTCGTCAGGCTCGACAGCAAGCAACTGCGTCCGCGTCGTCCGCGGACGAACTTGGCGGTTCCCGATCACAGCATCCCGACGACCAATCGCAGCGCCGGCATCGATGATCCGCTCGCGCGCGATCAAGTGGAGCGGCTGCGTCAGAACTGCGAACGCTACGACATTCCATTCATTCCC
>CAZIXV010000384.1:0-3422 GCA_964543105.1 uncultured Steroidobacteraceae bacterium | reverse complement strand
TCTTGGGGGCCCCGCGCCCCGCGCCCCGAGCCCCGAGGTCCTCGCTGGCGCGAAGCGCGTCGAGCGCGCGCGACGGACTCGACGAACATCGCGAACGCCGCGCGCTGTATACCTCTTCGATCTCTCCAATCGAATGGCACAAACGAAGGTGCTGCCGCATTGTGTCCTGTTCCCGCGCGCGAGGCGGTTGTTGCCTTTGCGCATCGCAGGCATAGCAACACGATCGTTTGGAGGCCTTATGGACGTAGTGAATTCTCCAGTGATCCGCAGCCGTTCGGCACGCCAGCTCATCTATCTCGGTCTGAGTCTTCCTGTCGCCGCGTTCGCGCAAGCGCCGACGCAAGGCGCACCTGCCGGTGATGAGTTGTTCGGCGTTGAAACCGTGGTCGTCACAGGGACAGCGGTGGCCGAGCGCACTAAATTCGATTCCAGCGTTGCCATCTCAACCTTCAGTGCGGAGGACATCGCACAGCAAGCGCCCGCAAGTTCGGCTGAACTGATTTCTGCCGTACCCGGATTTTGGGTGGAATCGACTGCGGGGTCGACGCAAGGCAATGTGTTTGCGCGCGGCATCATCCAGGACGGCGGCTATCGTTACGTCGGTTTGATGGAGGACGGCATCCCGATTTATCCGGTGTTCGAGTTGTCGTTCTACAACCCCGATCAGTTCGTGCGCGTGGATGAAACGATCGAGCGTGTCGAAGCACTGCGCGGAGGCACCGCGCCCATCTTCACAGCAGGCGCCGTGGGCGGCGTGATCAATTTCGTAACGCGTAGCCCGGTGAATGAAACTGAAGCTGTCGCGAAATTGGGCTTCACCGATTACGGCTCGTATCGCGCGGACATTGCGTGGAGCATGCCGCTGGGCGCTGATTGGGGGATTGCGATGGGCGGCTACTATCGCGAATCCGATGGCATTCGTGATCCCGGCTACACGGCTGATAAAGGTGGCCAATTCCGAGTGAAGCTTGCCAGCGAGTTTGCGACAGGCGATGTGCAGATCTTCGCGAAGTACATCAACGATCGCTCGTTGTTCGCGATACCGATTCCCTTGCAGGGAGATCCCTCGGATCCAGATGCTGTCGGCGGGCAGGACGCGGGTTCGTATTCATTGCATAGCGTCGATCTGGCGCGTGCCGGACTGCCGGTATCTGCCGCTGAAGTCGGTTTGCGCGGCTCGAATCTCGAAGACGGCATTCATCCGACGCTTTGGACGATTGGCGGGCGCGTGCGTTTGGACCTGAACGACACAGTGTCGTTGACGAATCTGCTTCGTTACACCGATGGCGATGTGCGCTTCGATGGCATTTTTCCCGGTCCTGCGCCGGTCGCGGGCACTGAGCTTGCGACTGCGCGGGGCGTGGTGCCGAGCTATACGGTGGCGGCGACGGGCGAGGCGTATCCCGCGACGTCGCTGGTGCAGTATCACGGGCATTGGGTGGTCGATAAGGAATTCACAGCGCTGCAAGACGATATCCGTCTGACGTTCGACCTCGGCAGCAACAACCTCACCGTAGGCGCCTACCTTGCGGATTACGGGATGGAAGATCGGTGGTCGCTAGGTAACGAGCTGCTCATGGACGTGAGGAATCGACCGCGACGCTTATTGCTTCCCGGTGCGACCGATCCAAATGGTTTCGTCAGCTACTCCACCTTCAATCTGCTGACCGACTACGACGCATTTGCGTACTCGCTCTATCTATCCAATGAATGGAACGCAACGGATGCATTGCGTTTCGATGTCGGCGTTCGCTACGACTCGCAGGACATCGAGGGCACTTTGCGCGAAGGATCGGCGCGCGATCTCGATGGCAATCCGCTAACGCTGTGGGATAACTCGACTTCGCTCATCGATGGCGCGGTACGACGCGTCGATGAAGACTTCGATCATGTGACGTACTCCGTCGGCTTCAACTACGAGTTCACGGACGGGCACGCGATCTTCGGTCATTACACGGACTCGGCGAAGCTGCCGCATTTCGATGATGTGAGAAATGGCGTGTTGCAAAAGGACAACGTCGAGAACATCGAGTTGGGCTACAAGACCTCTCTCGACATGTTCGTGGCGTTCGTGACGTTGTTTCAAACCGAGTTCGACAACGTGCCGTTCAACGACATCCTTCCGGATGGTACGCAAATCACGCGCCGCGCTGCGACGCGTACGCGGGGTGTCGAGATCGAGGGGCAGTTCGAGCCGCTGGAAATGTTCTCGCTCGGCTTCAGCATGACCTTCCAGGAGCCCGAGTATCAGCGGTTCAGTGGTGCGGCGCTCGACAACACGGGCAATACGATTCGACGCATTCCGGAGACGATGGGGCGTCTGACGCCGACGTTGCGCTTTCTGGATGAGCGCTTGCGCGTGTATGCGACGTACAGCTATTTCGGCAAGCGTTTCTCGAACGACGAGAACACGATCGCGCTGCCGAAGTACACCAAGCTTGACGCCGGCGTCATCTTCGACATTTCCGATATGTTCAGTGTGCAAGTAATCGGCGATAACTTGACGAACGAAGTCGGTTTGACCGAAGGCAATCCGCGCACCGACATCGGCGCCGCCGGCGTCGGCGCGCTGTACATGGCGCGGCCGTTGTTTGAGCGTTCGTTTGCGTTGAATGCAACCGTGCGCTTTTGACTAGCGGGCCGTGCGAGCCTGCTAGCAACCCGGCCAGCGAGCAACCCAGCCAGCTAGCCTGCTAGCCAGCAAGTTGGCTCCGGATTCTGATTCCCTCCCCTGGAAGCGGGGGAGGCCGTTCCTGCGCGTCCTTGCGCCCACGGCATTCGGGCTCCTGCCCGTCAGGTTAGGGAGGGGGCAAACCCACACGAATGAACAACATCAAGCGCGGCATCACCGCACTCATCTATCTGCTCCTTATCGGTTGCGCAGCGCAGCCGACGAGGCTTCCGCCTCCGCCTGCTGAAGTCTACGGCGACTTATTTCGTGACGTTCAGATGCAAGCCGTCTTCGCTGACAGCAAGACCTTCGTCGATGCGCTGCCCAAGCGCGATCCGGATGAGATCGTGGCCGCGTATCGCGAGTTGCAACGCAGTGATGAGTTCGACTTGAGCGCGTTCATCGCACGCGAGTTCACGACAACGGCGATTCCTGAGACGGCCTATCGCACCCAACCAGGCGAGGATGTGCGCGATCACATCGATCGCCTCTGGAAGGTGTTGCGGCGTGAGCCCGTGCCAGAGCCGCCGCATTCGAGTCGTCTGCCGTTGCCGCGCCCTTACATCGTGCCGGGCGGACGCTTCAATGAAATCTATTACTGGGATTCGTATTTCACGATGCTCGGTTTGAAGGTCAGCGGGGAAACGCAGTTGATCCGCGATATGTGCGACAACTTTGCGTTCTTGATCGAACGGTACGGCCACATCCCGAACGGAAATCGCACGTATTACCTCAGCCGTTCGCAGCCGCC
>CAZIXV010000383.1:1613-3455 GCA_964543105.1 uncultured Steroidobacteraceae bacterium | reverse complement strand
AACCTATCGGCTGACGTTTTTCAGCGGTCGCCGCCGTTTGTCCTTGACCGTGGATGCGGCCGGTCGAATCGTCGACCGACAGGTCACGGGACGACTTATTTCCCAAACGAATCCCGCAGCCCGATCGTGCGATTGAACACCAGCGCATCCGGGCGTGAGTCCACGCTATCGGCGCAGAAATAACCTTCGCGCTCGAACTGATAGCGATCATCGGGCGTCGCGCTCGCAAGCGATGGTTCGGCTTTGCAGCCTTCCAAGATGGTCAGCGATTGTGGATTGACGAAGTCGAGGAAAGATTTTTCTTTATCGGCCTCGGGCGCCTCGACGCTGAATAGACGATCGTAAAGCCGCACTTGCACATCGATGCAATGCGCCGCCGACACCCAATGAATGACGCCTTTGACCTTGCGTCCATCGGTGGGATTCTTGCCGCGCGTTTCGGGATCGTACGTGCAGCGCAATTCCACGATGTCGCCATTCGCGTCGCGAATTACTTCGTTCGCACGAATCACATAAGCGTTACGTAGCCGAACTTCCTGGCCGAGCACGAGCCGCTTGAAGTTCTTGTCCGCGGCTTCGCGAAAATCGCTGTGATCGATGTAGAGCTCACGCGTGAACGGCAGCTCGCGCGTGCCCATTTCCGGCTTCTGCGGGTGAAGCTGCGCCGTGAAGTGCTCGAGCGCATCTTCCGGGAAATTCGTGAGCACGACTTTGAGGGGTTTGAGTACGCACATCGCGCGCGGTGCTTGTTTGTCGAGCACATCACGGATCGCAAATTCCAATAAGCCCACATCGACAACGCCTTCGCTGCGCGTCACGCCGATGAGTTCGCAAAAATTGCGGACCGCTTCCGGCGTATAGCCGCGGCGGCGCAGGCCCGAGATCGTCGGCATGCGTGGATCGTCCCAGCCGCTGACGTGCTTCTCATCGACGAGCTGCTTGAGCTTGCGCTTGCTCATCACGGTGTAGTTCAAATTCAGCCGCGCGAACTCGTATTGCCTGGGGAGCGGCGGGTCGATCGGTAAGTTCTCGAGAAACCATTCGTACAGCGGACGATGATCTTCGAACTCGAGCGTGCATATGGAATGCGAGACGCCTTCGATCGCATCGGACTGGCCGTGCGCGAAATCGTAGGTGGGATAGATCTTCCAGCGATCGCCGGTTTGATGATGCGTGGCATGGCGGATGCGATACATCGCCGGGTCGCGCATATTGATGTTCGGCGCGGCCATGTCGATTTTTGCGCGCAGTAAGCAGGTGCCTTCCGGCAGCGCGCCGCTGCGCATCTGTTCGAACAGTTCGAGATTCTCCTCGACGCTGCGATTGCGATACGGGCTGTCCTTGCCCGGTTCGGTCAGCGTGCCGCGGTAGGTGCGCATTTCTTCGGGCGATAGATGACAGACGTAAGCTTTGCCCTGTTTGATGAGATGGACGGCCCATTCGTAGAGCTGATCGAAGTAGCTCGAAGTGAAGCGCACTTCGCCATTCCATTTGAATCCCAGCCACTCAACGTCGCGTTTGATCGACTCGATGAACTCGTGCTCTTCTTTTTCCGGGTTCGTGTCATCGAAGCGCAGGTTGCAGGCGCCACCAAATTCCTCCGCCATCGAGAAGTTCAAGCAGATCGATTTCGCATGCCCGATGTGCAAATAGCCGTTGGGTTCAGGAGGAAAGCGAGTCAGTACCTGGGTGCGGCCGGCCGCGACGTCGTCAGCAATGATCTTGCGAATGAAATGAGCGGGTTTTTCGGTGGGAATGACGGGTTTCATGCGACCTGGCGTGGAGCTCGAGTGAACGCGGAAGCGTAGCCGCATTGGCACGAAAACGGAAAAGATCGTCACT
>CAZIXV010000383.1:0-1513 GCA_964543105.1 uncultured Steroidobacteraceae bacterium | reverse complement strand
CGTCATGGATGCTCACGCGCAAAGCGCGACGCCGCCGCCCGGCGATGCCGAAATCGCCGAGGTCATCGTGACCGGAACGCGCATTCGCGGCGTTGCACCGGTCGGCTCGAATCTGCTCAGCATCGATTCCGACACGCTCGTCGAATTACCGGCATCGAACGTCGTCGAGATGTTGAACAAGGAGCCGGCGTTCGCGGCGATTGGCAATAACGAAGCCGTGCGCCGTGCCGTCGGTCCAGGCGTGTCAGGCACCAACGCAATGCGCGGCTCGGACATCAATCTGCGCGGCGTCGGCCCGAATGCCACGCTCGTGCTGTTCGATGGCATGCGTGCACCGCCCACGGGCGCGACCGGCCGTAATCTCGACGCGTCGGTCATTCCAAGCGCAGTCATCGATCGAGTCGAAGTCGTCGCCGATGGCGCCTCTGCAATCTACGGCTCGGACGCGATTGCAGGTGTCGTGAACTTCGTGCCACGGCGCACGTACGACGGCGTGGAAGCCAGGGTCAGATACGGGTTCGCCGACGGCGACTATGATTCGCGCCAAGCCTCGCTCATGTTCGGGCATGAATGGGAACGCGGTGGATTCGTCGCCGCGTACGAGCATCGTTACAACTCGACGTTGAGCGGTACGCGGCGCGACTGGTATCGATCCGATCTGCGTGCGCAAGGCGGCGAAGACTATCGTTCCAATCAATGCAATCCTGGGACAATCGTCGTCGGGTCGACGAGCTATGCGATTCCCGTCGGCGGTGTCACGCCCGCCACGGCCGGAGCACTTCAACCCAATACCAGCAATCTGTGTGAGATCACCCGGCTCGGCGACATTCTCCCCGAGAACACTACGCACACCGGTTATGCGAGCCTCGTTCATTCGATTACCGATTGGCTCGATTTCCGCGTCGCCGGTTTGTATTCCAAGCGTGAGGTGACGCTGCGCGATGTGGATGTGGGTTCACAGAATCTGCGCTTCACAGTCACCGTGCCGAACACGAATGCGTTCTTCGTCGCGCCGCCCGGCACGAACCCCTCGAGCGTGCGAGTCAACTACTTCTTCGGCAACGACGTCGATTTGCTCAAGCTCGATGGCTTTCAGGATCTGAAGCAGGCCCAGGCGGGTTTCGAGTTTCTGTTGCCGGGCGATTGGAACGGAACATTCGACTACGCCTGGTCCGAAGCGGAAAGCGTGATCGGTACGCTGGGTGTGCACACGCCGAGCTTGAACGCGGCGCTCGCAAGTTCTGATCCCGCCACTGCGTTCAATGTCTTCGGGGGGCTGAACTCGCCGGCAGTCGTACGCGAGGTGTTCACGCAGAACTACGACCCGTCCGCGCGGCATCGCACGCATCAAGCGCAACTGCAGGTGAACGGTAGCTTGTTCGAACTTCCCGGCGGCACTGCCAAGCTCGCTGCGGGTGTCGAGTACTACCGTCTCAATAATTACAACTACAACCGCTTCGGCGATGTCCGCACGATCGATCAAAATCTCAGCGCAAGCGATCTGAAGCGCAGC
>CAZIXV010000382.1:0-3457 GCA_964543105.1 uncultured Steroidobacteraceae bacterium | reverse complement strand
CATCGCGGGTGAGAAACAGAAATTCGTCGCGACCGTTTCCCAGCTTCATCAGAAACAATCTTCGAGTGATGGCTGGCTGCGAGCACTCATTGGTGCCGGCGTCGGAATAGCTGCAGGCCAGGCCTACGGACTCGACAGCACGCAAACGCTCGGCGCCGTCATGAAAGGGATCGAGGCCACGAGCGAAGGCAACGTCGCAGGTGCAGCGGCGGGAACGGTCGGTGACCAATTGATCGGCAACTCCAGCAACGCGGCGTCCGCCCGCACCTCGGGCACCGCCTCATACCCGACAAAACCGAATCTCGCATCGAGCGCATGCGCCGGCTTCACCGAAGCGAACTACAGAACCAAAGCCGTTGAAGGCGGCGGCGACAGCCAACTCAAGACGATGTGCGGACAGGCGTTCGAGTACTACACCATGTACAAACGAGCGATCGCGCAGGGCTACAGCGAATCGGACGCGAACCGCACGTACGCGGCGCACGAAGACTCCGCTCGCGTCGCAAGCGGATATCTGCAGAGTCATGGAGCGCGCTAGAACGGAGCGGCTATCCCGTCATCTCATCGACGAGTGGCAGCCTTCTCATCCGCGCGAATTCTTTATCTTGGCAACCGTTAGCAGCATGTCCGCGTGGCATTATTCCGCCGCACGCAGCGCTGATGGCACATACCTCATCGCCGCTGGAACCACGATCGTGCCCCTCCCTTCAACTCGATAGCACGGCAAATAAGCATGCGAACAATCAAACCCTCCTTCCGCACGCTATTGGCTGTGCTCGTTACGCTCGGCGCAATGTTCGTTGGCCACGGCGCGGCCGCGCAGGCGAGCAACGCGGCGCGCGAGAAAATCCTCATCTCGGGTGCATCCGGGCAACTGGGCGAACTCGTTGTGCGAGCCCTGCTCGCTCGTGGTGTGCCCGCGAGCGATCTGATCCTCGTGAGCCGTTCGCCAGAAAAGCTCGATGAGTTCAAGAAGCTCGGCGCCGCGACGCGCTTTGGCGATTTCACGAAGCCCGAGTCACTGCCGGCCGCGTACGCAGGCGGCACGAAGTTGCTGCTCATCAGCATCGGTTTAGATGCGGGGCCGCGGCCGGAAGCGCACAAGCGTGCCGTCGACGCCGCAGTCGCTGCCGGCGTGAAGCACATCGCTTACACGTCGGTCGTCTCGATCAGCAAAGGCGATCAGACGGGACTTGCGGCCGATCACGTCGCGACCGAGGACATCATCAAGCAGAGCGGCGCCTCCTGGACGATGCTGCGTAACTCGGTCTACGCGAACACCCTGCTGCCACAAGCCGCGAAGATGGTTGCAAACGGCAACGCGACCGTTCCGGCTTTTGCCTTCCGCATCGGCTATGTGACCCGCGAAGACTGCGCTGCTGCGGCGGCGGCCGTGCTCGCAACGAAGGGACACGAGAACAAGGTGTACGACATCACTGGACCTGAGCTCATCGGCCCGCGCGAAGTCGCAGCTGCTGCAAGCGCGGTCACCGGCAAGCACATCGAGTTGGTGACTGCAGATCCGAATGCGGCCCCGGCGCGTCGCGGCTTCGGCGGGCCCTCGTACGAAGTCGTCAGCGACGATGTCGCCAAGCTCACCGGCCGCCCGGCGACCAGCGTGCGTGCGCTATTCGAAGCGCAGCGCGATGCATTGCTCGGTGGAAAGAAGTAAATCAGAACCGAGCACCCGCTGACCGGCGTTCAGCGGGTGCTCGTTTATGTAGTCGGCAAAAACCGAAGGCGTCGCTCGTGGGCTCAGCGCCCGGTCACGGAGGGATCTCTCCGACGTCAGCGTAACTGCGACTTTCCTCTAAGTGCCAGCACCAGCTCGGCCGCGCGTGATGCCCCATCGCTTCGCATCTCTTTACGAGGCAAACCCCATTGTCTTGATCGATGCCGCGCTCTGCCCGTACAGCCCGCTTCGCTCGATACATTCCCCCAACCCAACATTGGTCGAGCGCGGCTGCGTGCAACCGGAGACGATCGAGTCGGCCCATCGCGCGGCCAAACACGTTTCCTTGCGGGCGCATCGCGCTATCCCAGATGTCCGGATCGAGTTTCAACCGCTGCATGATTGCCGGATGTTCAAGGTTCGCTCTGCGCGCGAGGTACTCGTTCAGGCAACGCATGTACCAACTGATATCGCATAAGCGACTGCGCCAACGCTCGATTACACCTTCAACGACCTCTCGTTCGACATCGCCGCATTCACCCTGAAGCCAGCGATCGACCGACGACGGCTTCGAGAACAACCTGCACCAATGTTCGACGGCTTCTTGCGGGCGACCATGATTGCGCACGCTTTCTATCGACGAAGATCACCATGTGATAGTGATTCGACATCACTGCAAACGCGCAGATTTCCATGGAGAACACTTGAGACAACTCAGCCAGCCGCTTGAGAACCCCTTCCTTGCGCTGCGAGTACTTTTTTCGAGGCGTATTCGTCGAATCCACATAACCACGCTCGCCGCACGCAGCGCGCGATCACATGGTAGTACGGCGTGTCGCTCAGGCTGACCAAGCTCTTGCGGGCATGCGTCATCGCAGCACTCCTTCCGTGTGTGCTCAACGCCGTGAAGCGAGCCGGCAGCTACATATATATGTCGATGACGTGTGCCGGTCGCCGACTTACTTCCGTGTTCAGCCATAAATGGGTGGATGTCCTCGATGTCCGGACACGCAAGGGAGCGCGCACTCAACGCTCACTACTTCATTTCGGTTAGTTGGCTAGAAAATCTTCACGTAGGATCACTGCGGCGCTGCGCGCCGAGAAGCGGAAAAACGCGATCGAGAATCAACGAATGAAACCCGCGACGTTCTCTTTTGCCCATGGACCCCTGCATCGATGAAAGTCACCCGTCTCGCCATCGCACCAATCGTTCTCCTGCTTGCCTTTTTGTTTCTCTGGGGCTGTGGTGGCAGTGGAGGCGGCAGCGACCTGCCCGGAACTCCGGCGCCCGCGATTGTCGTGAACAGCCTGATAGACGACGCCACGCCACCGGCAGGTACGACCACGCTGCGCTCGGCGCTCGCGCAGGCCGCGTCGGGACAACCGATCACTTTTGACGCCGCGCTGGATGGCGGCACCATCGCGCTGACCATCGTCGCGAACGAACACACGATGTTGAAGGGCGAGGTCGTGGGCATTCGCGATGAACCCAGCGGCCCCGTCTCCTACTTAGTCGGATATTTCGATCGCGACTATGGCCGCTCCGCACTCGAAGCTCGTAAGAATGTCGTCATCGATGCCTCCAGCTTGCCGCGTGGCATCACGATCGCGTGGGCCGGCGGTGCAGAACCTGGAGCGCGCGTGCTCGCCGTCAACGGCGATCTCACACTGACGAACGTCGCGATCACCGGTGGCCGCAACACTGCCGAGCCCATCTCGATCACGACGCCGCACCGGCAACCGTGGACGCTGGCCGGCGCCGGCGCGCTCGCCGTCTGGGGCACC
>CAZIXV010000381.1:0-3486 GCA_964543105.1 uncultured Steroidobacteraceae bacterium | reverse complement strand
GGCACGTCTTCTTTGACGAGCCAGCTCAACATGCCGGGCAACACGAGTGCACGCGAATCGACGTCGACCGCAACGATGCTGCCTTCGGCAATGCCGCGGCGGAGCGTGTCGTGATATCCATCCGTGAGTGCAGCCGAGTGCTGCATGAATTTTTCCTTGGCTTCACTCGATAGTGCATCGAAGCCAACGAGCGGCGACAACGGCGAGAGATCTTCGCGGGGATAGGCAATCGCCAGCGCGTACATCGCCGAAGCCACAGCAGCCAGGCGCGTGCCTGAATGTTGGACCATCGCATCCTTGATATGCAGAAAGATCTTGAATGCTCGGTCGTAGCAGGCACCGACCAGATCCTGCTTGCTACCGAGATGCCGATGCAGCGTGCGCTTCGTGGCGCCGACCTGAGCTGCAATTTCTTCGAGCGAAGTTGCGTCGATGCCTTTGCGATTGAACAGTCGCGACGCGACCGAAACGAGCGCCTCTCGCTTGGCCTCCGAGATCGCGTCACGATCGAAGACCGCGCCGCTGCGCATACAAAGCGGCGTCAGATCGAATTGCACGAACTCGGACGTAGCCTGCTCGCTGCCCAGACCTTCGAAAATCGTCGCCACGACGGCAGCCTTCAACGACTCTGCGTTGACGACTTCACTGGCGCGCGCCCATGAGCGTGCGAGCGGCGCCCACGCGACGAGGCTCAGAATGATGCGCGCATTCACGTCGACGTCGCACGCCCGAATCAGGCCTTCGTTCTGTCCCACACTCAATAAGTGAGCAAGTCTCGCAGCCAGGGCATCATACAAACCCTGAATCGTGTCGCGCTGCTCGGAATTCATCATCGCGATTTCGGCGCGCGCCGCGAGTTCTGGCTCGTTGGGGTCGAGCATGCGATTGACGAAACGCGTAATCATTTCGACGCTCGTTCCAGGCTCGCGCGTTGCTTCGTTCAGATAGCGCGCCGTGATTTCGCACGAACGGCGATAGCACTGGAACACGAGGTCTTCGCGATCCTCGACGTAGTAGTACATCGCAGCGCGCGAAATGCCGAGTTTTTCAGCGATTTCGGTCAGCGAAGTCAACGAGACGCCTTTGGCGTTCAATTGGCGCGCCGCCTCATCGAGCACGCGTTCGTGACGGCGGACGGAAGACATACTAGGAATGGGCAGTTCTTGCCGAGTGAGTGGCGTGGACATCGTCGTACTCGGTTGCAGATTGAATCGTTGTGTAATTTGCGTTCGTTGCGCACGCAAGCACTAGAGCGCCTGCGCACAGCGAAGTTCACTTTGGGCGTCAATGCGCCCTCAAGGGTAAAGAATTATCTACCGGCTGCCTAATTGAGCCTCGCGATGGATCCATCGCGAAACGTGGTGTGTCGCGCTCGCGCACGTACCCGCATCTCGCAATACGTCATCGCAGACATCCATGCACCGCCCGCAGTACATGCCGGCTTTTCCAAATCGGACGGCGCGCCTCGGGCGGTACTGACATCGCAATGTCTTCGCTATGATCGCAGCGCATTTCAGTCACGAGATTCGCATGAGTAACAACAACGAATCGGTTGTCGTTTGGGACGTACCCATTCGGCTCATCCATTGGATGATCGTCATCGCCGTCGGCGTGTCTTGGTGGACGGCAGAAGAGCGCATCATGGATGTGCACCGCTACAGCGGTTACGCGCTCGCCGGGCTGCTGGTATTTCGCATCTACTGGGGATTCGCAGGCAGCTCTACGGCGCGCTTCGGGCAATTCCTCAAAGGGCCGCGTGCGATCGCCGCGTATTTGCGCAACGGTTCGAACCCGCCGCCGCCGGGCCATAATCCGCTTGGCGCGTGGAGCGCCATCACGCTGCTCGTGCTATTGGTGACACAGGTCGTGATTGGCCTGTTCGTCTCCGACATCGATGGCCTGGAGTCGGGTCCGCTCTCTTACCTGGTCAGCTTCGAGCTCAGCCGCACACTGGCTGATCTGCACGAAACGATTTTCGACATCTTGCTGATCTTCATCGCGCTGCACATCGCCGCGGTGTTGTTCTATTTGCTGGTGCGACGTACGAACCTCATCGGCGCGATGTTCACCGGGCGTCGCCCGGCCGAGTCGGTCGCATCAGGCGCGAAGCTTGCTGCCGGATGGCGAATCGTGCCGGGATTGCTACTTGCCGCCTATGTGATTTGGTATCTATGGCGGCAAGGTTGAAATCGCAGTCGCAGTGCCGGCGCAACGCGCCGGCACTCACAGATCGATGCACGAGAACTCAACGGGTGCGCGCGCTCGGGCGCGGTTGACGATGCTGACGCAGGTCGCGGTGAAACCCGTTCTCAGGGTAATAATTCAACGCGTTCATTTTTCTTTCCAGCAACGCAGCCTGCTCAGGATCAGGCGTGACGCGCGGCCGCGTGAACGACAACTCATTCGACTTGAGTTTGAAGATCATAGTGTTTCCCCTAGTGGCAACGGGCCAGTCGCACCGTGTTTGCATGCTCAGCGGGCGGCGTAACGCGCCAAGGTGGAAATAGATCCGATGACATAATTCGGCGCGCGCCGGCTGGCGTCGGCATCGCGTAGTCATCTGCGCCGTCCGCTGCGTGGTCAAGCGTGCTTCGACAGGCTCAGCACGAACGGTGCGGTGATACTCGTTTTTCCGTTCGCCCTGAGCTTGTCGAAGGGCTAACTATCACGGCCACTCGTTGGCGTCTTCCGCAAAGCCTGCGCCCTGTGGTCGTATCACACAGAACCTTTGACCGGTCGGCGCCCGCATCACCCACCAAGTGTGTGTCTGCTGTATTCGTTGAGCACCCAACGCTTCGAGGCGTTGCACTTCCGCTTCGATGTCATCGGCTTCGATATCCAAGTGCACGCGGCTGTCGTGTGACACTTGCTGAACTTCGACGTGCAAACCCTCATCGCCGGTATCGAGCAGCCGGTAAATCGGGCTCGTTTGCTTCGCCTCATCCTGCAGCGGATATCCCAGCGCCTGACTCCAGAACCTTGCAGCGCCTTCGAGATCCTCGGTTTTGCAATCGATGATGAAACCAGCCAGACGTGATTTGTGCATGACGACGCTCCGGTGATTGGCTTGACGAGGAGAACGACGAACCCCGCCGCAACGCTCGAGGCATCGAGGCGTGGCGACAGCAGGATTTCTTAGAAAAAAAGCGTGTGGCTGCGCTGCTCTCTAGCTTGCTCTTACCAGCGGCCCAGCGCTGAGCAGCCCTTACCTTTCCGTAAAGCAAGACCTGGCAACGAATCACGAAGCTCACGCCGCAGCGAGCGCGTCACTCGTTGGGATGTCGGCCCTTGCGCGCCTGGTTCATCGCCGTAAGCATGTCCTGCACATCCTCGTGCGCGAAGATTGCGGCCGTTTCTTCAGCCACCTTGCGCTGCCAATTGGCATGCTCGCGATCCGTGCCAGGCACATTGACGGCATCGGTCATACCGATGAGATCTTCGATCTGCAGCATAGCGATATTGGATGCAGACAAGCCGAGAAAGGCG
>CAZIXV010000380.1:0-3504 GCA_964543105.1 uncultured Steroidobacteraceae bacterium | reverse complement strand
AAGAAGGCGATCGGCGATAGGCGATGGTCGGAAGTGTTGACGCACTCGAGTGACGTGGATGCGATGCAAGTCTGACGATCGCCTATCGCCCATCCGCTAGCGCCTTCCTTACGGAATTTTTTCATTGGAGTAGTTCATGAGCATCAAAGTCGGTATCAACGGGTTCGGTCGCATCGGGCGCATGGTGTTTCGCGCGGCCACGCAGGATTTCCAGGACATCGAGATCGTCGGCATCAACGATCTGCTCGAGCCGGATTACCTCGCGTACATGTTGAAGTACGACTCGGTGCACGGCCGCTTCAAAGGCACGGTCGAGGTCGACGGCAATACGCTGGTCGTGAATGGCAAGAAGATCCGGCTCACGGCCATCAAGGATCCCGCTGAATTGAAATGGGGCGAAGTCGGTGCGGACCTCGTCGTCGAGTCGACCGGCCTGTTTCTCACGAAAGAAACCGCGCAGAAGCACATCGACGCTGGCGCCAAGAAAGTGATCATGTCGGCGCCCTCGAAGGACGATACGCCGATGTTCGTCTACGGCGTGAACGACAAGACCTATGCGGGCCAGGCGATCATTTCGAACGCCTCGTGTACGACGAACTGTCTGGCGCCGATTGCGAAAGTGCTCAACGATACATTTGGTATCAAGCGCGGTTTGATGACGACCGTGCATGCGACGACGGCGACCCAAAAGACTGTCGATGGTCCATCCAACAAAGATTGGCGCGGTGGCCGGGGCATTCTGGAAAACATCATTCCGTCCTCGACCGGCGCGGCCAAGGCCGTCGGCAAGGTGATTCCGGAGTTGAACAAGAAGTTGACGGGCATGGCGTTTCGCGTGCCGACGTCAGACGTCTCGGTCGTTGATCTGACGGTCGAGCTGGAAAAGGAAACGACGTACGAAAAGATTTGTGCCGCGATGAAAGCCGCGTCCGAGGGTCCCATGAAGGGCGTGCTCGGATATACAGAAGACAAAGTAGTCGCGACCGATTTCCGCGGCGATCCGCGCACCTCCGTTTTCGACGCCGATGCAGGCATTGCGCTCGATGGCACCTTCGTCAAGGTCGTCTCGTGGTACGACAACGAGTGGGGTTATTCCAGCAAGGTCTTGGAAATGGCGCGCGTCATTTCGAAGTAATACGAGGTGCAGCTGGCGAGCTGACCCATCCGTCAGTTCGCCGGCGGCGATTCGACAATTTGCCTTCCTATCAGCGCCAGCCAAGCTCTTGGCCTGCTGGATTCCTTGCGGAGCCGCCGATGTCCATCCTACGAATGACCGAACTCGATCTGCGCGGTAAGCGAGTGTTGATCCGCGAGGATTTGAACGTTCCGGTACAAAACGGTGCCGTAACGAGCGATGCGCGCATTCGCGCCTCGATTCCCACGATTCAGCATGCGAAAGACGCCGGTGCACGTGTATTCGTCATGTCGCACCTGGGCCGCCCGGATGAGGGCGTCTACGACGAGGAGTTTTCGCTGGCACCGGTAGCGAAGCGTTTGTCCGAATTGCTCGGTTACAAAGTGCGCTTCGAAAAGGATTGGCTCAACGGTGTGGAAGCGGCGCCGGGTGAGGTCGTGGTGCTCGAGAACGTGCGCTTCAACAAGGGCGAAAAGAAAGATAACGAAGAGCTGGCGCGCAAGATGGCCGCGCTGTGTGATGTCTACGTAATGGATGCGTTCGGTACCGCGCATCGCGCCGAGGCCAGCACGCACGGCGTCGCGCGCTTCGCGCCGGTTGCCTGTGCCGGACCGCTGTTGATGAATGAACTCGTCGCGCTCGAAACGGCGCTCGAGAAACCCAAGCGCCCCTTGATCGCGATCGTTGCCGGCTCGAAGGTGTCTACGAAGTTGACGGTGCTCGAAAGCCTTCTGAACAAGGTCGACAAGCTCATCGTCGGTGGCGGTATTGCCAATACCTTTCTCGCGGCGGCCGGGTACAACATCGGCAAGTCGCTCATGGAAGCCGAAATGGTCGGGATTGCCACGAGTCTGCTCGAGCGTACGCGCACGTCGCAGGTCGAGATTCCATTGCCGACGGATGTCGTCGTTGCTCGTGAGTTCGCGGCGACGGCCGAGGCGGACGTCAAGAAGGTCAGCGAGGTCGGACCCGATGACATGATTCTGGATATCGGCCCGGATACGGCGGAAAACTTTGCACGCTTGTTCGCGGACGCCGGCACGATCGTCTGGAACGGCCCCGTGGGCGTGTTCGAATTCGATCAATTCGGCGAAGGTACGCGCGTGTTGGCGCAGGCGATTGCGCGCAGTTCTGCGTTTTCGATTGCCGGCGGCGGCGATACCTTGGCCGCCATCGAGAAGTACCGCGTCGAAGGCGACATCTCATATATCTCCACCGGTGGCGGCGCGTTCCTGGAATTCCTCGAGGGCAAGAAGCTGCCCGCCGTCGCTGCACTCGAGGCACGTGCGAGCGGTTGAAGACCTGCGGGTGTAAGGCAACGCACCGCCCTTCATCCGCAGACGCTCACAGCGAAGTTCAATCTGCCTGGGTGATATCGTCCGGCGGTTTTGCGAAGATCCGTTGCATCGTCCGCAGCCCGCGGACCGTACACGCTTGGATGCCGCCGTATGCTTCGCAGAACCAAAATCCTCACGACGCTCGGACCTGCCACGGACGACCCGAAGGTGCTCGCGGAAATGCTGCGCGCCGGCGCCGATGTGGTGCGCATCAATTTCTCTCACGGCGATGCGGCAGGGCACGTCAAGCGCGTGCAGATGGTCCGCGAAGTCGCCGAGCAAATCGGTAAATGGGTCGCTGTCCTCGGCGATCTACAAGGTCCTAAAATCCGCATCGAGCGCTTCGCGAGAGGGCCCGTGCAGCTCGTGGAGGGCGCATCATTCGCGTTGGATGTGAGCCGCGACACGCGGGCAGGTGACGAATCCGGCGTCGGTGTGGCTTACAAGAGCCTGCCGGAGGATGTACGCGCAGGCGATACATTGCTTTTGAACGATGGCCAGATCGTGCTCGAAGTGAGCGATGTGGTCGGCCCGCGCATCGACACGAAGGTCGTCATCGGCGGCGAGCTCTCCGATAACAAAGGCATCAACAAACAAGGCGGCGGTTTGTCGGCCGGCGCACTGACCGACAAGGATCGCTCCGACATCCGCTTGGCGGCGGAACTGGGTGTCGACTACCTCGCCGTATCGTTCGCGCGAGATGGCGATGACATGGACGAAGCGCGTCGTCTGTTACGCAAAGAAGGCGGGCACGGCTTCCTGGTCGCCAAAATCGAGCGCAGCGAAGCGCTCGTGAATCTCGATCGCATCATTCAAGCCAGCGACGCCGTGATGGTCGCACGCGGCGATCTGGGCGTCGAAGTGGGTTACGCGGAACTCACGGGCTTGCAAAAACACATCATTGCCGAAACGCGTAAGCGCGATCGGGTCGCCATCACGGCGACGCAAATGATGGAATCCATGATCCACAATCCGATCCCGACGCGCGCGGAAGTCTCGGACGTCGCGAACGCCGTGATGGACGGCACCGAC
>CAZIXV010000379.1:0-3517 GCA_964543105.1 uncultured Steroidobacteraceae bacterium | reverse complement strand
GATCGTCCGGGTGGTCGAACCTTGCGTCAGATCCTTCATACGGCCTCCCGAGGGGGCGCGTAGTTTACAGGCGGGATTGTCGCGGTCGATCGGAAGATTGCATCGGGGAAAAACCGTCGCCGGTTGTAAGCATCGCAGGAACCATCCGAAGCGATGCGCGTATTGCCAAGGCGCGGTCTGAAGATCGCTACAATAGCCATCGATCTGGTCATCGATCTCGTCATCGTCTTGGTCCTGGATCGGGGCGCGCGCGTAGCGATCGATCCGATGGCCCCCCGCTGAATGCATCGCAATCCGCAGCCCGAGGGTCTTTCCGACGGCATGCACCGCAAGCGCATGATGCGCGAGGAACTCGGCACGGCTGCCCGGGTCGATCGGACTCACACGGCTTGAGATGGCTCACGAGGTAGCATGAATTCAGCGGCATCCAGCGAAAGTGAATCGTCGCGCGTCGATGCGCGGCAACGACGCACGCGCCTTCGCGTAATCGCCAGCGTCGTGCTGATTGCTTGCGCAAGCGTCGTCGGCGTCGGCGCAATGCGACAGGACGTTGCACGCGAGACGCCCGCGCCACCCAAGTTCACGGCCGGCTTCGTCGATGAACTCGCTCAGCAACTGGCCAAGAATCCGCACTCGCTCAAACAGCTCGACAGCAACTCCCCGCTCCGCAGCATCAGCTACGACCAATACCGCGACATCCGCGTGGATTCCGAACATGCGATCTGGCGCACCGAAGAGGTGCCGTTTCGTATCGATGTCTTGCCGGCAGGGTTCTTGTTCGAAAATCCCGTCTCCGTCGCCGTGATCGAAAACGGTTCGGTACGCGATATCACCGCACCGCCCGGCGTCTTTCTGCTGGGTCCGCTCGTGGAGAAGCAACTCGCCACGACCACGATTCCGCTGTCGGGATTCCGTGTGCGCACACCGCTCAATTCGAATTCGATCTGGGATGAGTTCCTCGTCTTCCAGGGCGCTTCGTATTTTCGTGCCGTCGGCAAAGGCGCAGCTTACGGTTTGTCGGCGCGTGGCTTGGCGTTGCGGACCGCTGCACCCACGGGCGAGGAATTTCCCGCTTTCACGCATTTCTGGATCGAACGGCCGGCGCCGGAAGCGGAAGACATCGTCATTCACGCGCTGCTGCAAAGCCCGTCGACGACGGGTGCGTATCGCTTCACCGTCACGCCCGGCCCTGAAACCGTCATGGATGTCGACTTCACGCTATATCCGCGCGTCGCGCTCGACAACGTGGGTATTGCGCCGTTGACCTCGATGTTCCTGTTCGATGAATCCGTGCGTAATCGCATCAATGATTTCCGCGATGAAGTGCACGACTCCGACGGCTTACAGATCATGCAGGCATCCGGCGAGCAGACCTGGCGACCGCTCATCAATCCGCGTGAGCTGCAGGTGTCTTCTTTCACGTCGGTCGCGCCGCGAGGCTTTGGGCTCGTGCAGCGCTCGCGCATGTTCTCCGACTATCAGGATCTCGAGGCCAAGTACGAGAAGCGGCCGAGCACCTGGATTGAACCGCGCAGCGACTGGGGCGAAGGCTCGGTGCAATTGATCGAGATCCCCACCGATCGTGAGACGAACGACAACATCGTTGCGTTCTGGCGGCCGACCCAACCGATCCCCGCAGGCGAACCCTGGTCGGCTTCTTATCGCCTGCGCTGGAATCAATTGCCCCAGCTGTCGCCCGAACTCGGTCGTGTCGTCGCCACTCGTACCGGACCGAGCTGGGATGGCAAACGTACGCTGTTCATCATCGATTTCGACGGGCTCGGTAAATCCACGGAAGGTTTGCGCATCGATGCCGGCACCTCGAGCGGCCAATTGGTCAACCTCGTCCTGCAACCCAACCCGCGCGTCGGCGCAGTGCGCGCGAGCTTTGAGCTGGCCCAGGGCGAAACCAGGATCTCAGAACTACGTCTGCGTTTGATGCGCGGCGATCAACCGGCGACCGAGACCTGGCTGTATCGATGGACGGCAAACTGAAGCCGTCTCGCTTGGAAACGCTCGGCCACGCAAGCGGCGCCATGCCGCCCGAGCGGCCGCTTGCGATGCCGACACAGGAGTTGCATCGCGTCCAGGAGCACCTCCCGCGCACTTCACAAAGCCTTTGGACTACTTGGCCGGCGCGCGCGCTCGCGAACCTCGGCGCCATCGCCATCACGAGTTATGGCATCTGGGAGATGATCGCGATCGTCGGCTTCAGCAACATGACGTTGTTGCAAGGCGTGATGATTTTCTTCTTCGGCATCACGCTCGCCTGGATTGCATTCGCTGCAACCTCTGCGATCGCTGGACTCTTGCTCCCTGTGCCGCGCGCGGCCGAAGCGCCGCTCGGCGATTCGCGCACGGCGTTACTGATGCCGGTGTACAACGAAGATCCGATCCGCACGACTGCGGCGTTACAGGCAATGGCTGAAGCGCTGGATGCCGCCGGCGCAGCGCGTCACTTCGAAGTCGTCATCGTCTCCGACACGACGAATGTCGATGCCTGGATTGCCGAAACGCTGGCCGTGGATCGGCTGCGCCGTGCGTTGCAGGACGTCATGCCGGTGCGTTATCGCCGCCGCTGGCATAACACCGGACGCAAGGTCGGCAACCTCGAAGACTTCGTGAAGCGCTGGGGCGGCAACTACGACTACATGATCGTGCTGGATGCCGACAGCTTGATGAGCGCCGACACGCTGCTCGCGCTCGTCAAACGCATCCAGGCCGATCCTTCGCTCGGCTTGCTGCAAACCGTGCCGGCGCTCATCGGCCAGGAAAGCGTGTTCGCACGTTTGCAACAGTTCGCGAGTCGAGTGTTCGGCAATGTGATTGCTCGCGGTGTCGCCGCGTGGTCTGGCGATGACGGCAACTATTGGGGACACAACGCCATCATTCGTATCAGCGCGTTCGCGCAATCCTGCGGCCTGCCGCAGTTGCCCGGCCGCAAACCGTTCGGCGGACATGTGCTCTCGCACGATTTCATCGAAGCCGCTTTCCTGCGGCGCGCCGGCTGGAAAGTGCGCATGGCGCCGGATCTGGACGGCTCATGGGAAGAAGGACCGCCCTCGCTACTCGATGTCGCAATCCGCGATCGTCGTTGGGCGCAGGGCAATTTGCAGCATTCGAAGCTGCTGCCGACACGAGGCCTGGCCTTCACGAACCGCAAGCATCTCGTGATCGGCATCATGGGATATCTGTCCTCGCCGCTCTGGCTGCTCTTGATCCTCGTCGGCTTCGCCCTCTCGCTGCAGGCGACATTGATCCGCCCGGAATATTTCAGCAGTACGTTTCAGCTGTTTCCGAATTGGCCGGTGTTCGATGCGCAGCGCATGATCTCGCTGTTCATTTTCAGCATGATCGTGTTGCTGACGCCGAAGGCGCTCGGTTGGCTGCGCTCGTTGTTCGTTTCACGCACACGCCGCGGCAGCGGTGGCGTCATTGGCATGAGCGTCAGCGTCATCGTCGAGGTGATCGTGTCGGCGCTGTATGCACCGATCATGATGCTGATCCAGACCCAGCA
>CAZIXV010000378.1:0-3521 GCA_964543105.1 uncultured Steroidobacteraceae bacterium | reverse complement strand
GAGGGAAAGAGATGCCCTCGGCAAGCCGCGCTAACTGTGTCACTTTTTTCTGGTTCGCTCTGCACCTGTGATGCAGCACAGAAGCCCCCAAAATGGAGATATCTCCTGATTGGGCTGTATCTAAATGAAGATTGCTAAACCCATCCTGCTGGTGACGACGCCGATCGGACTTGCGGGCGGTCTCTATGAAGGCTTCAAACTGGCCGGCGGATTCGCCTTCATCATGGTGGCATTGGTTGCTCTGACCGGCGCCGCCATGGCGATGCTCGTGGGCACGATCCGGCGCGAGCGTGCCGCCGAACTGGCGCGAAATGTCGCTGACTCCGCGAGCAGCGCGCCGTTGCAAACCGATGCGCGGGAGGGAACATGAAATTCGTGATCATCGCCATGCTACTCGCCATCATCGCAAGCCTCGGCCACGCCTTGTTTGCGATGACCAGCGGCCCCTCCGACGACAAGCGCATGGTTCGCTCGCTCACGATCCGCGTCGCACTGTCGGTGAGCTTGTTCGTGATGCTGCTCATCAGCTGGCGAATGGGATTGATGTCGCCGCACGGGCTGTAAAGCTTTCGCTTGATCGCCGCTGAGCGCTCGTCCATCGTCTTCGCATGACGCTCTATCGCGATCTCGCCAATGAACTTGCCGAGTTGATCACCGGCGGCACGCTGCGCGTCGGTGATCGCGTGCCTTCCGTGCGACAGCTGTGTCGTGAGCGTGGCGTCAGCCCCGCGACCGTGATGCGCGCCTATGAAACGCTCGAGACGCGCGGCTTCATCGAAACACGCAAACGCTCGGGAAACTACGTCAGCGATCGCTGGCAACAACGGACCCGAGAGCCCGCAAGTTCGCGGCCACGCAAACGCTCTACGCGCGTCGATGTCAGCGATTTGGTTTTCCAGATTCTCGAAGCAACGCGCGAACACAATGCCGTCCCGCTCGGCTCGGCATTCCCGAGCCCGAATTTGTTTCCTTGGGCAAAGCTTGCACGGCATCTAGGCAGCAGCGCGCGCCACATGGATCCGTGGAGCACCGTCGAGAGCCTGCCGCCCGGCAGCGACGAACTGCGGCGGCAGATCGCACGTCGCTATCTCGAATTCGGCATTCGTGTGCCGGCGGATGAAATCATCATCACCGCCGGTGCGCTCGAAGCGCTCACCTTGTCATTACGTACGGTGACGCGCGCGGGCGATACGGTCGCCATCGAATCCCCGACCTTTTATGCGTGCCTGCAAGCGATCGAAGAAGCAGGTTTGAAGGCACTAGAGATTCCCACGCATCCGCGCGAGGGCATCGACTTGGCAGCACTCGACAGCGCGCTTCGCAAACACGAGGTGCGTGCCTGCTGGTTGATGCCGACGCTGCAGAATCCGACGGGCGCCACGCTGCCGCTCGAGAAGAAGCGCGAACTCGTGCAATTGCTTGCACAGCACGACATTCCATTGATCGAGGACGACGTGTATGCCGAACTTTATTTCGGCGACGAACGCCCCAAGCCCGCTAAAGCCTTCGATCAAAAAGGCTTGGTATTGAGCTGCGGCTCGTTCTCGAAATCGCTGGCGCCCGGATACCGATTGGGATGGGTCGCTGCGGGCCGTTTCGCCGAGGACGTGCAACGCCGCAAGATCACCAGTTCATTGGCGACGAGCATGCCCATTCAAAACGGCATTGCTTTGACACTGCGCGAAGGCGGCTTCGATGCGCATCTGACGAAACTGCGGAGCGCCTTGAAAACACAACAGGCAGCGGCGCTGAGTTCGATCCGCCAGCACTTTCCGCCCGAATGCCGGATTGCGGTTCCCGATGGCGGCTACTTCCTGTGGATTGAACTCGCCCAGCACGTCGATGCACTGGAAGTGCATCGACTCGCGTTGGAATCGAACATCAGCATTGCGCCAGGCCCGATGTTTTCGCCGCGTCGCGAATTCAAGAACTTCATTCGCCTGAACTGCGGCCATGCGTGGACGCCGGCGCTCGAGCGCGCCGTCGTCGAACTCGGCCGGATCATCAAAGCCGTCGCTCAACAAAACGACTAGCATCACTTTGGTTGAGCATCGAGAGGATCCGCGCATGCATCATCTTCTTCTCATCTATGGTGGTCATGAGGGTGGGCGGACTCACCAGCTGGTCGACGCCGTTCTACAAGGCGTGCAGGCGAGCGGCGAAGCAATCGAAGTGCGCTCGCTGCCGGCGCTTGAAGCAACCATCGACGATTTGTTGTGGGCGCAGGCATTGCTCATCGGCACGCCCGAGCATTTCGGCTACATGGCCGGCGCAGTGAAAGACTTCATGGATCGCACGTTCTATCCGGCGGAAGGCAAGGTCGACGGCTTGCCATACGCCGTGTTCGTCAGTGCAGGCAATGACGGCACCGGCGCCGTGAGCGCCGTCGATCGCATTGCACTGGGCTACAAATGGAAGAAGGTCGCCGAACCAGTAATCGTGGTCGGCGACGTCACGGACCAAGCGCAGGAGCGCTGTTCGGAGCTGGGGCAAACCATCGCCGCGGGGCTCGCCCTCGGCATTTTTTGATCGCGCAGTTTGGAATTCCTGCACGTCGGCTTTCCCGCTCACGGAAACCCTGGATTGAGCAAGTGAGCGTTTCGCTGCAACGTGCGCGCGCCATGGCCGACCCGTTGCACTTCTGCTGCTTCAGCACGCGATAAGTCTCTTGAGCATCTGTTGCTGATCGGCAACAGAAACCTGACGATCCTGTGAGACTTTGGAACTTGCGCTAGCTTCTCGCGTTCGGAGTGCCTACGATCCGCGCCGCTGATTGCGGGTTGCGTGCACGCAACGATCGCGACGTTTCTGAAACAATCAAAAAGGAGATCGTATGGGCCTTCCTTTAAGGCGAACCGTTGCAGCCGTTCTTGCGGCGACGGTGAGTGCCGGCGCATTTGCCGGTCAAGAAGTTGGCGATGTGTATGTCGTCCCGCAGGCGGGATACGCATGGCTCGATAACGACCGCGGTGCGCATGACGACCCTTATTTGGGGATCGCGATCGGTCGCCACTTTCATAAGGCTTTCAGTCTCGAACTCGGGCTGACGTCGGGCTCATTCGATCTGGGTGCGGGCCGCGATCTCGACCTGCGCAGCTACACGCTCGATGTGCTGCACATCGCCGCGCGCGATCACGCTGTGTCGCCGTACTTCACCTGGGGCGTTGGCCTGTTGCGCAACGATCCGGATGGCGGCAACAAGAATCACTACAAGATGGCGCAAGCCGGTGTCGGCATGTTCATCAACATTGCGGAGAAGGCGAACGGCGCGTCGAAATTCGCGCTGCGTCCTGAGGTCAAAGCGCGCTGGTCGTTCCCCTCGGAAAACAACCCGCAAGACAAGTACCTCGATTACTACGCAGGCCTCGGTTTTCAGTTCGCCTTTGGCGATGCGCGTCCCGTAGCGGAACCGCCTCCGCCTCCGCCGCCGCCACCACCTCCGCCGCCTCCGCCGCAGCCCGAACCGCCGCGCGATTCCGATGGCGATGGCGTCATCGATCCTCGCGACAAGTGCCCGGACA
>CAZIXV010000377.1:0-3575 GCA_964543105.1 uncultured Steroidobacteraceae bacterium | reverse complement strand
ATGCACCAGCGTCCCGCGCTTTTCGGTCACGAGCATCGCATTGTCCGGCAAAAACGCGAGACTCCACGGGTGCGCTAGATCATCAGCCACGGTTTCGATACGGAAGGTTGCTTGCTCACTTGCAATGACCTCCGGCATCACGGGGGCTTCAACCGTCCGAATCACCGGCGGCGGGTTCTCTGTTTCATCATTCGAACTCTTGAGTCCGAGAAAATCCGCGATGGCTTCGGCATCGCTGCGGCTACGAACCGGAGGCGCAACCATCGAGGTTCCAGGCACGACGGCTTGCGAGTTCTCGAGGAAGGCAATCAATGTGGATCGTGTCCAGACGATGCCCGAACGCCGCATCGCCTGCGAATAAGCGAAATCACCGCTGCCTGCCTTGCGACCCGCCAGTGCGAATAGATTGGGACCCGGTCCCGCAGGCGCGTCTTCCGTCACCTCGTGACATCCTGCGCACAGCGCGAATGCATCGGGCGCAGCTGCGGCGGAAGCTGCGTGCAGCAACAGAAGCATCGCGAGAATCGATACGAAAACGTTCGGAGCCACCGTCTATCCGTTATTTGCACTGCAAATATCGCAATTGCACTGCGGCACACGTTAAACGTTTCTCTGCGGGGGCTCAAGGAGGGGCGACGGGTAACGGGTGACGGGGTGACGGGTGACGGGTGACGGTCAGAGGACTCAGCCTACACAGCCGAAAGCATCTACACGTCTACACGTTCACCCACCTTTCTGGCTGTAGCCTATAGCCTGTAGCCTGTTTGCCCGTTGCCCGTTGCCTGTTTGCCTGTTTGCCTGTTGCCTGTAGCCTGTCCCCCCCTGGAACAGCCTCGCTGCATCCACCTATGAAACTCTGCGCGGCACAGCTCGCATCAGAAATCGGCAGCATCGATAAAAACGTGCACAAGCATCTCGCGCTGATCGACGCAGCCATTGCTCGGTCGGCGGACTTGATCGTTTTTCCCGAGTTATCGCTCACGGGATACGAGCCGAAGCTGGCTGACGCGATGGCGAGCGATCTCTGCGATCCACGCCTTGACGTCTTTCAGGAACGCGCAGACGCCGCGCAGATTACGATTGGCGTCGGTTTGCCGACGCGCTCACCGCAAGGCGTTCAAATCAGCATAATCGTGTTTCGTCCGCGTGCTTCGCGTCTGGCGTACGCGAAACAGCAATTGCATGCGGATGAGCTGCCCTACTTCGTGGCAGGCCGCGAGCAACTCATCCTGTCGCTCAGCGGCCACCGCTGCGCACCAGCCATCTGCTACGAATCTCTGCAAGCAAGTCATGCCGAGGTCGCCGCGGCCAACGGGGCCGACATCTATCTCGCAAGCGTGGCCAAGCCGCAGCGCAATGTACTCAAAGCTTACGAACACTATCCGCAAGTGGCTCAACGCTTGGGCATGAGCGTGCTGATGGCCAACGCGATCGGCACTTGCGATGGCTTTGTCAGCGCAGGTCAATCAACGATCTGGAACCGTTCGGGAGAACGGATCGCACAGCTGGGGACTGACGAGGAAGGCCTCGTCATGTTCGATACATCCGATCGACATGGCAGCGTCTTCAACCTGTAGGTAGCAGTATGGCCGAAGCCAAAACCCAACCGACGAAGGTTAGCGTCAACGACTTCATTGCGAATGTCGACAACGACACGCGCAGAAACGACGCGAAGGTCTTGTTGAAACTGTTCAGGAAGATCACCGGCTGGAAGCCGCAGATGTGGGGTCCGACGATCATCGGCTTCGGGACATACCACTACACCTACGACAGCGGGCATTCAGGCACCAGTTGCGCAGTGGGCTTCAGTCCGCGCAAAGCCAATATGGTCATCTATGTGTTCGACTTTCCAGGCAAGGAGCAACTGTTGCAGAAGCTCGGCAAGCACAAGGGCGGACTCAAGCAATGCCTCTACATCAACAAATTGGCAGATGTGGATTTGGCAGTGCTGGAGGAGATCATCAAAGCAGGCGTTGCGGAAACGAAAAAGACCTGGCCGGTGACGGCGGCCTAGCGCGACTACCGCTTCGCCATCCGCACCTCTAGAAACGATGCGTGCTGCGCGTCGTGATAAACCGTTTGTTGCGCGACCACGCCCTTGGCATCCGCACCGATCGCGCCGCCGGTGTTCATGTTGCGATCCCATTGCGGGAAGCTGCTGCTCGATACTTGCAGACGAATGCGATGGCCTTTGGCGATCTCGATGCTCGTGTGACCGAGGCCGATATCGAACTCGTAGGTTTCGTGAGGCGTGACCGGTTGTCTGTCTTTGAAGTTGCGTCCGCTCAGCCGCAGGATGCCTTCGGCAATGTTGTATGAGGTGCCGTCGGGATAGACATGCGTGAGCTTCGCGGTGAAGTCGGTATCGACGGCTGATGTTGCCGCGAATAAATGCAGGACGACTGGACCGCTGATCTCCACATCCGAATCGAACGGCGCGCTCGTGTAACACAGCACGTCGTCACGACGCTCGATCGGCGCTTGCTCGATGGGACCTGGGATCACACCCGGTGTCGTCAACGGCGCCGAAAAAGACCCGCCAAGCGTCGGCACGGGATGATGGGGGTCGTAATCGAATCGATCGGGTGTCTGGTGCGCGTCGGGCGGCGTCTCCTTGAGCTCACCGTCGCCTGCCGCGGAATTCGCGCTGCCGTCACTGTGCAGATACAACACGCTGCGAGTCACATGCGCAGGCGGCCAGGTATCGGCCGTGCGCCACTCGTTCGCGCCCATCACAAAATAGCGCACGCGCGGTAACTTCACATCCAAGCCGCGCACGTACTTGTTGAAAAACTGCACCTGCATGCGGTCGATGCCGGAACCGGCGTTCGTTATCTGTGGGCCGAAGTAAATGCTGCCGAGCCGATCCGGGAACACCATTGCGTGCTGCCATGGGCCGATCACCATGTGCTGGCCGGCGCGCGCTTCGGGGGTTCCAGCGCCACTCGTCAATGCATTGAACGCGGTCAACTGTCCCCAGGCGGCATGATCGAACCACCCACATTCATGAAACACGGGGGTGCGAATCGCTTTGATCGATTCGGCATCGTGGCGCGCCGCAATTCGCGAATCATTGCGCAGACGATATTCGAACAGCTCTTTCAAACCCTCGAAGTGCGCGACCGGCGCATCAAGCAGAGGCAGATGATCGAAGGTTTCGTGAGGATGTGTACGCACGCGCGCAAGCACTCGACGCGCCTCGGGCATCGGCTTTCGCTGTTCGGCTTCGAGCCGATCGAGCGTGACACCTGCTTCGTTCGACAGCCACACGAGTGTGGTCGACAAGCGCACCACTCCGCCCGCACGCGGCGGTGGCCCATCGGGCGAGTGGCCCATGCGATAACCACCGGTCCACGTCGCCATTGCTTTCAGATGCGGTGGGTTCTCGCGCGCAAGCGAGGTTTGGTAATACGCCATGTGCGACAAACCAAACGTGCCGATCTGCCCGTTGCACCATGATTGCTGCGCCATCCACTCGATGGTGTCGTAGCCGTCGCGACCATCCTGTGCGCCATAAGTCGGATCGAAGGTTCCCTCGGATTCGAAGCGCCCGCGCACATCGGAACTCACCACCG
>CAZIXV010000376.1:0-3618 GCA_964543105.1 uncultured Steroidobacteraceae bacterium | reverse complement strand
AACATCGCTTCAGTATCGGCGAGTGATTTCATCAACCGGCTCGCACACAAAATTTTCTGACAGTCTCTGCGATGAACCAGTTCGCAGCACGTCCGCGCGTCTGCGCGGTTGCACATCTACGCTAACGATACGCCGACACGACTCACCCCGAAGGACTACCATCGCACCCCTATGACCCAACCAACACATTCCATGACCAATCCCCTGCTACACACGCAAGAACTGCCACCTTTCACAGCAATTCGCGCCGAGCACGTCGAGCCGGCGATTCGCGTCGTGCTCGATGAAAGTCGCGCACAGCTCGATCAACTCTTGGCTGCGGGCGACTACACCTGGAATTCGCTCATCGTTCCGCTCGAAGAAATGCAGCATCGCTTGGCGCGCACGTGGTCGCCTGTCGGACACTTGAATGGCGTTTTGAACAGCCATGAATTGCGTGCCGCCTACAACGCGTGCTTACCGTTGCTGACCGCATGGAATACCGATCTCGCCCAGAACGAACAGCTCTATCGCGCCTACGATCACATCCTGCGCAATGAAGGCGCGCAGCTCGATGCGGGTCAGCGCAAGCTGCTCGAAAACGCCTTACGCGATTTCAAGCTGGCCGGCGTCGCCTTGCCGGAGGAGCGCAAGCAGCGCTTCAAACAGATCATGGAGCAACTGGCGACGCTGCAATCGAAATTCGATGAGAACGTGCTCGATGCCACCAATGCGTGGTCCAAGCATGTAACGGCAGAAGACGAGTTGCGTGGCTTGCCGACGCCCATCATCGAGCGCGCACGCGCCGCGGCCGACGAGAAGAACCTGACGGGCTGGCTGTTCGCGCTCGACCCACCGAACTATCAATCCATCTTGATGCACGCCGAACATGAGCCGTTGCGTCGTGAGTTTTACACCGCTTGGTCGACGCGCGCCTCGGATCAAAGCGCGCTCGGTGATCGCTGGGACAACAGCGCGCTCATGCAGCAGATCCTGGCGCTACGCCATGAACTCGCGAACATCGTCGGCTTTGGCACCTACGCCGAATATTCGCTCGCAACGAAAATGGCGAGCTCTGTGGATGAAGTGCGCGAATTTTTGGAGCAACTCGCGACGAAGAGTCGTCCCGTCGCGCAACGCGAATTCGATGAGCTCACTGCCTTTGCAGGCCGGGCACTCAACGCCTGGGATGTTGCGTTCTATGCCGAGCGCTTGAAGCAACAACGCTTTGATCTGTCGGAAGAAGCATTGCGGCCGTACTTCCCGCTGCCGCGTGTGCTCGCAGGCATGTTCGCAGTCGCTGAAAAGCTTTATGGCGTGCGCATCGTCGAGCGTGTAGCGGTCGACGTCTATCACTCGGATGCGACGCTGTACGACATCCTGAATCCCGATGGCACGCAGCGCGGCAGCTTCTTCGTCGATCTATATGCACGCCCAAAAAAACGTGGCGGTGCGTGGATGGATGAATGCGTCGGGCGCCGCCGCTTGGGCGAGCATGCGAGTCAGCCGGTGGCGTATCTCGTTTGTAATTTCATGCCGCCAGTGGGCGAGCAACCCTCGCTACTCACGCATTCCGACGTCGTGACGATGTTTCACGAATTCGGTCACGGCCTGCATCACATGCTGACGCGTGTCGACTATCCCAGCATCGCCGGCATCAATGGGGTTGCGTGGGATGCCGTCGAGTTGCCGAGTCAGTTCATGGAGAACTTCGCGTGGCGTGCCGAGGTGTTGCCACTGATTTCAGGCCACGTCGAAACGGGTGAACCGCTGCCGGCCGCAGAGCTTGAACGACTCCTTGGGTCGCGCACGTTCCAAGCGGGCATGCAGTCGGTGCGTCAACTCGAGTTCGCGTTGTTCGACTGGCGCATCCACAGCGAGATCCCGCGCGCTGACGTAGGCGTGCCCATCATGAACATTCTCGATGAGGTGCGCGCGCACGTCGCCGTCGTGAAACCGCCTGCCTTCAACCGCTTTCCGCACAGCTTCCAGCACATCTTCTCTGGCGGTTATGCCGCTGGGTACTACAGCTACAAATGGGCCGAAGTACTCGCCGCCGATGCCTTCAGCGCCTTCGAAGAAGAAGGCATCTTCAACGATGCCGTCGCGCAGCGATTCCTCACAGCCATCCTTGAACAAGGCGGCAGCCGCGATGCGATGGACGCATTCGTGGAATTCCGCGGCCGCAAACCGCGCATCGAGCCGTTGCTGAAGCAGCTGGGATTGGCGGCGTGATTTGAGTTGGTGATGGGTGATGAGTGATGGGTGATGAGCCGGATAAAGAGCCCTCTTGCTCATCACTCATCACCCATCACCCATCACCCTCCCCCTTACCCCAAATCAAACAACAACACTTCCGCCGCTTCTGCCGCCGGCTCGCCACTGATCTCGATCTTCGCTTCTGCGGAGATCGCGGCGCCGTCGCCGGCGCTCAGCACGTGACCGTTGATTCGGGCGGAGCCTCGCGCGATATGCACCCATGCGTGCCGTTGCGGAGACAACGTGTGTGTCACGCTGTGACCCTGTTCCAGCACACTCACATAGAGCTTCGCGTCTTGTTGCACGTGAATCAGGTCGTCGCGCTTTTCGTTCGAAGCGACGAGCAACAATTTTCTGAGTTTGGCTTCGCGCGGGAAATGCAGCTGCTGATAACCGGGCGCCACGCCGTTGCGATCCGGGACGATCCAGATCTGCAGAAAATGCACCGGATCGGATTTCGAATGATTGAACTCGCTGTGCGTGATGCCCGAGCCGGCACTCATCTTCTGCACATCGCCCGGACGAATCACGGAGCCCGTACCCAGGCTGTCGGAATGCTCGAGCGCACCCTCGAGCACGTACGTAATGATTTCCATATCACGATGACCGTGCGTGCCAAAGCCGCCACCCGGTGCGACGGTGTCGTCATTGATCACGCGCAGCGAGCGAAAGCCCATGTGCTTCGGATCGTAGTAATTCGAGAAACTAAACGTGTGATAACTGTCGAGCCAACTGATGCGACTGCGGCCGCGCTCGTCGGCTTTGCGTACTTCGAGCATGGGAACCTCCTTGAGAATGATTGAGGCACAGGGTAGCCCCGCGGCACAGGCGGATTGAGAGGGCTGCGGGAATAACAGCCATGCGGCTCGGGGCTCGGGGCTCGGGGCTCGGGGCTCGGGGCTCGGGCACAATGCGGCTTTACGTTGATGACAGCACCCATGCGCCCACTGGTACTCGCACTCGGACTATCGATGCTTGCCGCCTGCGCCGATCCGAAAAGCCCGGAGGCGCAAGTGCGCAATACGATTGCCTCTATCGAAACCGCAGCCGAGGCCCGCGATGTCGGTGATGTGATGGCGCACATCTCAGACCAGTTTCGCGATTCCTACGGCCGCGGCAGCGAGGACCTGCCGCGCGTTCTGCGCGGCTACTTCATTGCCAATCAATCGGTCCATCTGCTCACCCGCATCAACCGCATCGATTTCCCCACACAAGAGGAGGCACGCGCGAACGTCACGGTCGGCATGCTCGGTCGTGACAGTGCCGCATCGTGGGATCTCGCGGCGGAGATACGCGAGTTCGACGTGACTTTCATGCGCGAGGGTGGGGAGTGGAAGGTGACGTATGTTCGTTTGAGGTGATCCGAGAGTGATGGGTGAT
>CAZIXV010000375.1:1987-3638 GCA_964543105.1 uncultured Steroidobacteraceae bacterium | reverse complement strand
GCACCCCTTCGACAAAGTTGCGCATCTTGTCGAGATTTGCTCGCACGTCCGGCATGACGTCTTGGCCGTCGACGAGCGCCGAGCGTTCGCCTCGGTTACGCAACGCCGTATGTAGGACCGCTCGGTCCTCCGTCGTGTTGATCTTCTCGCCGGCGAACATCGCGTCGATCCGCGACTTGAGCCCACGCTTCTCGGCGAGCGCAGTCAGCAAGGAAATGGTCTCCGCCGTCAGGCGTTGCCTTGAGAAATCGAATAATAAATTGAGGGCGCAGCGCGAAAGCCCAGCAAAACGATCGGGGTTGGACGCGAATAGCTCACGCAGATGCTGCTTCGACACCGACTCGGCGTGGGATCGCAGAGCCACCCATTCTGGAAGTTGCGTCAACATCGTGGGATCTTCGCTGCCGGGGAGATGAGAAGCTAACGCATCCACGCGGTGAGGCAAAGATCCGCGATGCGTTCAATTCGCCTTGTAGTAACGCACGTACCACTCGACGAACCGCCGCACGCCCTCCTCCACCGGCGTCGCAGGCTTATAGCCGACATCCTGCACAAGAGCGTCGACGTCCGCGAAGGTGTCCGGCACGTCGCCCTGCTGCAGCGGCAGCAGATTCTTCTCTGCTTTCTTGCCCAGGCAGTTCTCGATGCACTCGATGTACTTCATCAGCTCGACGGGTTCGTTGTTGCCGATGTTGTATAGGCGATAGGGGCCTTTGCTGGATGCGGGATCTGGATCGTCACTGTTCCAATCGGTATTCGGTTGCGCGATCCGATCGGTCACTCGGACGACGCCTTGGGCGATATCGTCGATGTACGTGAAATCGCGGCGATGATTGCCGTAATTGAACACGTTGATCGGTTTACCTTCGATGATGTTCTTCGTGAACAAGAACAACGCCATGTCGGGTCGGCCCCAGGGTCCGTAGACCGTAAAGAACCGGAGTCCAGTCACCGGTAACGAATAGAGATGCGCATACGTGTGCGCCATGAGCTCGTTGGCTTTCTTCGTCGCCGCATAAAACGACAACGGATGGTCGACGTTTTGATGAACGGAGAACGGCATCTTCGTATTGGCGCCATAGACCGAACTCGTGGACGCATAGACGAGATGCTCGACGCCGTTGTGCCTGCACCCTTCAAGAATGTTCGCAAAGCCAACGACGTTGCTATCGATATAGGCGAGCGGATTTTGAATCGAATAACGCACGCCTGCTTGGGCGGCCAAGTTGATCACCCGTGCGAATTTTTCACGCGCGAACAAATCCGCCATACCGGGCCGGTCCGCCAAATCCAGCTTCACGAATTTGAAATTAGGGCTGCGCCTCAAGATCTCGAGCCGCGCCTGCTTGAGCGAGACATCGTAGTAATCATTGAGGTTGTCGAGCCCTACAACCTCATCGCCACGCTCGAGCAGAATTTGAGCTGTGTGAAAGCCGATGAAGCCGGCGGCACCGGTGACGAGAATTTTCATAGTGTTAGAAGAAGCGGATAGGCGATCGCGGATGGCGGATGGCGGATGGCGGATGGCGGATGGGTGCAAAGGCTACTGTATTCTGCTGCAAACGTAGAGAAATTCACGCACAACAAGCGCTCAAACAGCGGGACAATCCCCCTCCCGGAAAATGCGGAGCAAGGGAATGCGCGAGATTAA
>CAZIXV010000375.1:0-1887 GCA_964543105.1 uncultured Steroidobacteraceae bacterium | reverse complement strand
CAGCGGGACAATCCCCCTCCCGGAAAATGCGGAGCAAGGGAATGCGCGAGATTAAGAGTCACAAGGACCTCCTCGTCTGGCAAAAATCGGTGCGCCTGGCCAGCACCGTTTACACGATAACGAATCGATTCCCGGCCATCCATCGCAATGGACTGTCGATTCAGATGCAGCGCGCTGCGCTGTCCATCGCAAGCAATATCGCGGAAGGAGCAGCTCGCGTGAGCCGGCCGGAATACATACGCTTTCTTAACATCGCTCGCAGCTCACTCTGCGAACTAGAGACTCAAGCCCACATCGCCATCGAACTCGGACTCCTCGCCCGCGAGGAGTTCGCCGTGGAAGATATCGCGGAGATAGGCCGCATGTTGACCCGCCTCATCCAGAGGCTACGCGAGCAACAGAACAGAAATTTTGTTCAAACTGCCTAACGACGCATCCGTCCGTCAGCAGCCTACATCCGCCATCGCCTATCCGCTATCGCCTTCCTTTCTAAAGCTAGAGCCTTCCATCCACCTCATTCGCGCCGAACACGTACTTGATGTCGTAGATGACATGAGGCTTCTTGCCGAACGTGCGAATGGCTTTCACGCCCATCTCCTTGAACTCGTTGTGTGCCACCGCGACGACGATTGCGTCATAGGCGCCTTTCGCGGGTTTGCGGATGGACTTTACACCGTATTCATGTGCGGCTTCTTCAGCATCGACCCATGGGTCGTACACGTCGACCTTCGCGCCATACTTCTTCAGTTCACGAATGACGTCGGCAACTTTCGAGTTGCGCAGGTCCGGGCAGTTTTCCTTGAAAGCAAGACCCAGCATCAGGATTCGCGAACCCTTCACGTGGATGCGCTTGCGTAGCATCAAGTGAGTCACGCGTTCGGAAACGTAGAGCGACATGTTGTCGTTAATGCGGCGGCCGGCCAGGATCATTTCCGGGTGGTAACCGATCTCTTGCGCTTTGTGCGTCAGATAGTAGGGATCGACGCCAATGCAATGACCGCCAACCAATCCCGGGCGGAAGCCGAGGAAGTTCCACTTCGTCCCTGCAGCCTCGAGCACTTCCTGTGTATCGATGCCGAGGCGGTTGAAAATCAACGCCAGCTCATTGATGAGCGCAATGTTCACGTCGCGCTGCGTGTTCTCGATCACCTTGGCAGCTTCGGCCACCCGAATGCTGGACGCCTTGTGGGTACCGGCGGTGATGATGCTTGCGTAAAGCTTGTCGATGAAATCGGCAACCGCAGGTGTAGAACCAGCAGTGATTTTCTTGATCGTCGTCAGACGATGTTGCTTGTCGCCGGGATTGATGCGCTCCGGGCTGTAGCCGGCGAAAAAGTCCTTGTTGAACTTCAGACCCGAGACTCGCTCGAGGATCGGAACCGCGACTTCCTCGGTGCATCCCGGATAGACCGTCGACTCGAATACGACGATGTCGCCCTTCTTCAAGACTTGGCCAATGAATTCGCTCGCCGATTCGATCGGCTTCAAGTCCGGACGTTTGTAGTCGTCGATTGGCGTCGGAACCGTAACGATGAAGACATTGCAGGTACGCAGATCGCTCAGCTTGGTGGAATACTTCAGCAGCTTCGCTGCGCGCAAATCGGCGCTCTCAACTTCCAGTGTGCTGTCTTTGCCCTTCTTCAGCTCCGCAACGCGTGCGGGCTTGATATCAAAGCCAATCGTCTTGACCGTCTTCCCAAACTCCACGGCGAGCGGCAACCCGACATAGCCAAGTCCAATGACGCCGAGTTTGCAGGTGCGCAGATCAAAAGTTTCCATAAGCGGGTTTTCGTGGTTCAAGTGGCTGTCGAGGGCGGGCAAGAATGCCACAGAACGGCCTGAAAAATAGCGACGCAAGTCACTGTAGGCAGGCAGTCAAAAAGACAA
>CAZIXV010000374.1:0-3661 GCA_964543105.1 uncultured Steroidobacteraceae bacterium | reverse complement strand
GCTTTGCCATGCCAATTCATCTTACGGATTCTTACCTGTGTGGTTCTCGTTGCCTTGCTGCGACCTTGAGCCGCTGCGACAATCTCGCCCGTTTCAGCGGCGTCTATGATCGCACCATTGGCGAAGCACTGGCGCCCTCTTTGCAGCTCGCCCCCATCCGTAAGCTTCCAGGTCGTTATGCCCGTTGCACCTTCCCCACCGATGCTTCAATCCGATCTGCGCAGTCTGAAGCGCATCCACCAAGGCAAGGTGCGGGACATCTACGAGGTCGATGCCGATCACATGTTGATCGTGACGACCGATCGGTTGAGCGCGTTCGATGTCATCCTGCCGGATCCGATTCCAGGCAAGGGGGCGATCCTCACGCAAATCTCCAGGTTCTGGTTCGAGCGCACAAGGGAGATCGTTCCCAACCATCTCGCCGACATCCCGCTCGAAACCGTCGTACCGGATGCCGCTGAACGCGCCACGATCGCCGATCGCAGCATGGTCGTGCGCAAGCTTAAGGCGCTGCCCATCGAAGCCGTCGTGCGTGGTTATCTCATCGGCTCGGGCTGGAAGGATTATCAGAAATCCGGCCAGGTTTGCGGTATCGAATTGCCTGCAGGATTGCAGTTAGCGGAGCGTCTACCCGAACCGATCTTCACGCCGGCCACCAAAGCGGACGTCGGATCGCACGACGAAAACATCGATTACGAACATTTGGTGCGCCAGATCGGCCAGGGACTTGCCGAACAGGTGCGAGCACGCGCTATCGCGTTGTATTTACACGCGGCTGAGTTTGCGCGGACACGCGGCATCATCATCGCCGATACCAAGTTCGAATTCGGTGTCGACACAGCCGGCTATCTCACTTTGATCGATGAAGCGCTCACGCCTGACTCATCGCGTTTCTGGCCCGAAGACACCTATCGAGCTGGCATCAGCCCGCCAAGCTTCGATAAACAGTTCGTACGCGATTATTTGGAAACGCTCGACTGGGACAAACGCGCGCCGGGGCCGAATCTGCCCGCCGATATCATCGCGAAAACCAGCGCGAAGTATGCCGAGGCTCTGCAACGCTTGACCGGCTGACAGACGATCCATGAGCCCAAACACCGGGTGGCAGCAAAGCGATACAGAAGCGCAGAACCGCGCAAAATCGCGCCACTCCATGCCGCTGTGGAGTGCGCTCGGCTACCTCGCGTTTGGCATGGCGTGGATCTTCTTCACGGATCGTTTGCTCGTGTGGCTCGACGTACCGCAGGAGCGCCTTGCGCAGTTGCACACGACCAAGGGTTGGCTTTTCATCCTCGCCTCCGCCGTGCTGCTGTACGTGCTGCTCTCCCTCTTGCAGCGTCGCAACGATGTCGCACTGCGCGCGTTGTCGGAACGCGAAAGCGAAATTCGCCGCATGAACATCGAGCTGGAGCGGCGCGTCGCACAACGCACCGAACAGCTCGAAGCGACGAACCGCGAGCTGGAGTCGTTTGCGTATGCGGTCTCGCATGATTTGCGCGCCCCGCTACGCAGCTTGTCCGGCTTCAGTCAGCTGCTCCAAGAAAACCCACAGGCGGCGCTCGATGAAAAATCGCTGCACTATTTGAAGCGCATCAACGAATCGAGCCGGCGGATGTCGGCGCTGATTGAAGACCTGCTCAGCCTGTCACGCATCAGCCGCTCGGAGCTAAAGCCTCAACCCGTCGATCTCACGCAATTGACGCTGGAAGTCGCCACGACGCTGCGTGAGCGCTATCCGCAGCATGCGCTTAGCTTTGATGTTCAACCGGGCATGACGGTGCTGGGCGATCACCGGTTACTGAAGATCGCGATGGAAAACTTGCTCGATAACGCCTGGAAGTACACGAAACATACCGAGAATCCGCAGGTCGTCGTGGCCTGCGAACGTAGCGAAAGCGGCACAACGTATTTCGTACGCGACAATGGTGTCGGGTTCGATATGGCTTATTCCGAGAAACTGTTCGGCCCATTTCAACGATTGCACGCCGATCCGCAGTATCCCGGCACGGGTATCGGGCTGGTGACCGTACAAAGAATCGTCGCGCGCCATGGCGGTCGCATCTGGGCGCAAGCCGTACCTGACCAAGGCGCCACGTTTTATTTCACTATCGATTGCGGTGAATAGCGCCACCCAGCAACGTTTCACTGCTTGCCGATGCGATGGACAGCGTGTCACGCTCATCTGGAATGATTGCGCCACTTCTCACACGTCTTGAGTGTTGGCTGTTCGAGCCGCCCGAATCGCTGATCGGCAAACCGATCTGGCTCGTGACACGCATCCTGCGTTATCCGTACGCGCTCATCCGCGACATCATCAAGGGTGATCTGACGTTACGCGCCATGAGCCTCGTCTATACGACGCTGCTCTCGATCGTGCCGTTGATCGCGCTGTCGTTCTCGGTGCTCAAGGGTCTCGGATTCCATCGCGAACTCGAACCCGTGCTCTACACCTTTCTCGAACCGCTTGGCGAGAAGGCGTTCGATCTGACTTCGCAGATCATGGAGTTCGTCGACAATGTGCGCAGTGGCGTACTTGGCTCGATCGGTTTGATCTTCCTGCTCTACACCGTCATCTCGATGGTTCAAAAGGTCGAGGAGAGTTTCAATTTCGTGTGGCGGGTGGAGCAGCCGCGTAGCCTGGGACGGCGCTTCAGCGAATATTTGAGCGTCATGATCGTGGGGCCGACCGTGATCGTGGGAGCGCTTGGCATGATCGCCACGGTGCAAAGCACCTCGATCATGCAGACCGTCTCGCACTACGAGCCATTCGGCACCATGCTCCTCGTGATCGGCAAGCTGACGCCTTATCTTCTCGTGATTGGCGCGTTTTCGTTTCTCTACGCCTTCATCCCGAATACGCACGTGTCATTTCGCGCCGCCATCACCGGCGGCATCGCGGCCGGGCTCGCCTGGACCGCAAGCGGGATGCTGCTCGCCTCCTTCTTCTCAGCAGGCGGCGGTGCGATGGTCATCTATGCGGGCTTTGCGTTCGTGATCGTGGCGCTGATCTGGCTGCACGTCTCGTGGCTCGTGCTGCTGCTTGGCGCCCAGCTCTCCTTCTATGTGCAGAACCCGCAGTACCTGCGACCCGGCCGCGGTGAAATTCAGTTGAACGCGAGTCTGCGCGAGCGCGTCGCGCTGTCGATCATGTACCTCATCGTCTGCGATTACCGCACGAGCCAACATCGCTGGACGATCAACAGCCTCGCAGATCATCTGCAGCTTCCGGGCGCCGCGCTCGGTCCAATCGTGACGGCGCTGGAAAGCAAAGGCCTGTTGACCATTACCGATGAAGACACCTGGCTGCCAGCACGCGACCCGGGCGTCATTGCATTGGCTGATGTGCTGGATGCGGTGCGTAAAGACGAAGCGGGGCCACGCTTGAGCCGCATTCGCGACGTCGCTCCGGCCGTCAAAGCCGCCTATGAGGCGGAGTCCGCACTCAAGGAGAGTACGGAGGGCAAGACGGTGTTGGATCTTGTGATGGAGCACGAGAAAGTGAACGATCCGGTGCTTCCCTGATTTCGATCGGGTGATCGGGTGATCGGGTGATCGGGTGATCGGGTGATCGGGTGATCGGGTGATCGCGGTCAGCGTGACAGAGTTGGGAGTGTCGGATTTTTTGTGTGTATGAGCCATACACTGCCCGCCCGGGCAAGAG
>CAZIXV010000373.1:0-3669 GCA_964543105.1 uncultured Steroidobacteraceae bacterium | reverse complement strand
GTCGGGCAACGAACCATTCCCTATCAGGAAGGCATGTCAGACATCGAAATTCTGGAGGCGTACACGCTCAAGAGCGACGGCCGGCACATTGACGTCGCAACCGACCGTATTCTGACCCAAGCACCGCCGGCCTTGACCAACACCATCATCTACGCCGACATGAAGTTGAAGCGCATCATCTTTCCGGACGTAGCGATCGGCGATCAAGTGGTCTACCGCTACAAGCGCCGTTATCTTACGCCTCGCTTCCCGGGCCAGTTCTTCGACTCCCAAGTGTTCTCGAAGTCGATGATTCACGATGACGTGCACGTGACATTGAAGCGCCCCAAGTCCTTTGCGCTACGGTTTCACACGCGCGGCTTGACCGAGCTGCCCACGGAAGAAGAACGGAATTTCGTCACTCATGCATGGCGTTACGAAAGCAAGCAGGCCGTCACCGAAGAATTTGGCGCGGTGAACGCCTACGATCGCGACCCGGTGTTCGAAGTATCATCGTTCAAGAGCTGGGCGGAGATCGCGGCAGCCTACGATGCGCGCGCCCAGGATAAGGCGATGCCCACGCCGAACATCCGCAAGCTAGCGGACGAAATCACCGCAGGCATTAAGGACAAACGTGCGCAGGCGGAAGCGCTGTATGCCTGGACCACGAAAAACATCCGCTACGTAGCGGTGTTCCTAGGCGCGGGCAGCTTCGTACCGCATGGGGCGGACTCCATCCTTGCGAACCGCTATGGCGACTGCAAGGACTACACCACGATCTTCAGCGCGTTGTTGAGCGCCAAGGGAATCGCCAACGTTCCCGTGTTGATTCATGCCGGAACCCGCTTTGCGTTGCCGGACATCCCGACGCCGGCCGCCTTCGATCATGCGATTACGTATCTGCCGGAATTCAAGCTGTACGTGGACGCCACCGCGCGCACGTTGCCGTTCGGCGTTTTGACGCTGGCCGAGTCGGGCAAACACGCGCTGCACGTTCGCGAGCTCAAGGAGCCGCAACGAACGCCAGCCGTTTCGCTCGCAAGCAACACGCTCACCAGCCGGACGACGATGTCGATAGCCGACGACGGCGGCCTTCACGGCACGACCACCGTCACCGGAACCGGCCCCACGGCGCATGACCTGCGCACCGTGCTCGCGCTGCTTGAGAACCCGCAAGTCAAACAGCAGGCCATTCAATCGTGGCTGCGCATCGAATCGATGACCGGCAGCGGCTCTATCCGCGATTCGGATGGGACGAGCCGCGCGCCTACTCATACCTACCAAGCCGAATTCAACGCCAGCAACTGGATCAATATTCCCGGTCCAGGCGCGGCGCGCGTTCTTTCGGGCACGCTGTCGATCGCACCGATTCGTACGCTCGTTATGACTGCGCTGAACCTACCGCCGGCCACAGTCGATCGCGTGTGCGGCGGCGCCATCCGCCTGCGGGAAGAAAGCACGACGCAACTGCCCGCCACCGTCAAGCTCATCAACGTACCCAAAAACGTCGAGGCATCGAACTCGGTCGCCGACTACCGCGCCACCTATGCAGTAGAAGACGGCGCGATCAAAACCATCCGCTCCTTGACGATGAAATATCCGCACACTGTCTGCACTCCAGCGGAGATCGCGGCGTTCCGGGAAATCGCCGAACACGCGCGCCGCGACCTCGCGGCACAAATGACGTATGAATAGCCCTTGTGCGATACCGATTTGGCCGAGTTGCGCGAAAATGAATACCGACCGGCATCTCGACGTCGATGGCTGCCGTATCACCTACTCCTGCTCGAACAAGGCAGGGTCTGGCCATACCGTGGTTCTCTTGTGCGATCAACGGCTCAATCGCCGCGCGTGGCGTCACGTTGTCGATGCTATCGACGACCACGCCACCGTGATCAGCATTGACCCGAGCGGCATCGGGGACAGCGGTCGCCGACGCAAGTATTCGCCCGCACAGCACGCCGCGGAGATATCGGCCATTCTGGCTGCCGAAGACGCGGGCGAGATCATGCTCGTGGCGCCGGGCGCCAGCTTCCACGCCGCGCTCTGCTGGGCCAGATCCATCGAGGGCACGGCGCACGAGGCGGGCAGCGAACTCGTCCTGGCGGGTCCGCTATACGCGCCGCCAATGAGGCAGCAATGCGTGCCGCCGATTTTCAGGCCCTTTATCAAGCAGGAAACCTTCCCTGACCTGGCCGCCGCCACCAAAGCCTTTCAGCATACAAACACAACGTTTCATGCGGACGCGGCGCTGCTGGAGGAAGTGATCGCGGCATCTTTGATCGGTAAGCACGGCGCATGGCGCTTCAACGTCGATCCCTTCTACGAGTCGAAGTTCGACTATCCAGACAGCGCCTCAATGACACTCGCGGCGCTGGCCTCGCTGACGCGTACGACCAGCATCGTTTACGGCGCTTTAAGCTGGACCTTCAGTCAATCGCAGTTGAACGCCGCCAAAGCAATTATCCCGCACGACCGAATCATCCGTATCGAGAATGCCGGGCATCACGTCGCCCTGGATCAGCCGAAGAGATTCGTTGAAGTACTGAAACACCTGTTAGACGCTAGGAAAAGATGGAAGTAGCCAACATGGATCTGTCCGCCGGCCTCGGATCACCCAATCGCGCGATCACCTTCCCTCGTATACACAGCCGCTCGTGCACGTCTCATGCACGACGACTTTGGCGAGCAGCGGAAGCTTTGGTTTCATCTCGCCCCAGATCCAACGCGCGAGATTTTCGCTCGTCGGATTTTCCAAGCCGGGAATCTCATTCAAGTAGTGATGATCGAGTCGATCGTACGTCGACTGAAACGCGGCTTTGACATCCGCGAAATCCATGACCCAACCGGAGTTGCGATCGACGTCACCGCGCAAGTGCAACTCGATCCGAAATGAATGTCCGTGTAAGCGTGCGCACTTATGGCCTGCGGGCACATTCGGCAAACGATGTGCCGCTTCGATCGTAAAGGCGCGAAAGATATCCACTACTGGCCGTTGATGGTTGACGGTTGACTGTTGACGGTCAGAAGGCCACGACTGGCAGTCGTGTTGGCGGTTGCATGAAGGCGCATTCGCACTTTTTTGTTCTGGCTGTCAACCGTCAACTGGTCTCAAGCTGCTTTGCGACGACGCGAACTCGACGCACAACTGCACGTGCCGCACGTGCAGCGAATCGAGCTGCAATGTCCGCACACCGTGAAATCCACGGAACCGAAATGACGACGGCAATGTTCGCAATAAGGCTTGCGACGGCTGGCGCGCGCCGTGCGGTAGGTGTCGACGGCGTCGCTGTTTTGTTGCAGCTGATCGTCACTGCATGGAGCGAGATCTTTACTCACGATGGATCGCAGGAACGTGCTCGCACCCATCGGCGCCAACTTGAACAGACGCATCTGCTCTCGCGCCAATCCCATCTGTGCAATGGGATCGTTGATGATCACACCTAATTTCGGGTGAAAGCACACCTGAAAAGCATCGCTGCTGCTCATGACTCTATCGCTTCGGCTGGGGGAAATGGCTGCGGTGTCGCAGGCCCGTCATTGTGCTGCAACGCAAGAGTCATATCAATCAGGGTGCGCCTCACATCAACGTGGAATTACGAAACTAAGACACAGCAAAGACATCGCGTGCGCGAAGGCGACAGGCGACAGGCGACAGGCGACAGGCGACAGGCGACAGGCGACAGGCGA
>CAZIXV010000372.1:0-3676 GCA_964543105.1 uncultured Steroidobacteraceae bacterium | reverse complement strand
GACTGCTGCGCCCGCTCACGCGCATCTTCAACCTTCGGTTGCGGCTGAGGTTGCGGCTGCGGCTCGACCTTCAACGGCTCCGGTTGTTTCTCTTCCACTTTCGGCGGCGGAGGCGGTGGCGGTGGCGGCGCTTTGCGCTCGATCACCAACTTGACGATGCGATCCGGGATATCGGGCGTCGTAGACTGAACTCTTTCCGGCACGGGCAGGAGCGGTATTGCGATGGCAAAGACCGCAAAGATCGCCAGCGCAACCCACATGATCTTGCGAAAGCGCGCTTCGATCTCCTCGGTCGGCGACCAAGGCAATTCGTACTGACGATAAAACGGCGCAAGTGTCATGGCTGGCGTTCCATCAGCGCGTCAACCGCGCCGTCTGCGCCGCGGCCGGCGTCGAGTTCGCCAGTTCGCTTTCGAGGACGGCGAGCGACACCTTGCCGTAGTCCGCATCCGTGCATGTCGCCATCACTTTCCTCAAGACGCTGTACGGGGTATGACGATCGCCAAGAATCGTGACCTCGCGATCTTTGATGTCCTGCCGCGCCGCATCCTGAAGCACCGTGTCGGCTTGCGATTGCAACGCGACTTTCAGCGGCTGAATGACGGGGTCCGTTGCCTCGATCACTTCAGCGACCGTCGCCACCAACCGGCCGTCGACCAGCACTTCGCCCTTCGTAATCATCACGACGACGCTGGGACGCGGGTCCGTATCGGCAATCGACTCGGGGATGGAGATATTTTTCGTGTTCGGCAGGATCTCCACATCGGAGGTATGCACGAGCAGGAACACGACCATGATCATCAGGATGTCGATGAACGGCACGAGCGTCATGTGATCCGCACCGTGCGTCGATGGTTTACGCTGACGATGGCGTTTGATGCGATAGGGAATCATGTCGGCGCATCTCCAACGGAGACGTCAGGAAACAACTCCGCCATGTCCCACTGCGATCCTGGCACCTGAAACACGCGCACCGTGTCCATCACCTTGACCAGCGTTTCGTATTGGATGTCCTGCTCCAGAAGAATCGTCGCATCCGTCTTGTCGGGATACTTCGATTTCACGAGCTGCAAATAATCAGATAGCCCCTTCAGATCGTAGGCCTCCCCTGCGAGCGGCACGCTGCGCAGTAGACCCGTGCCGCGATCAGCGACTTCGATGCCGCTTTCGCGCACGATGATTTCCAAATTCAATCCTTGCGGCAGATCCGGCACGGCAGCGTCCGCCCCCGGCAGGTTCAGTTCGAGAATGTGCGTCTTCGTGAACACTGCGCTGAAGATCAGGAACACGATGAGGATGAGCATCATGTCGACCATCGGGATGACATTGATCTCGTGTCGTCCTCGATAAGCCGCATGATTGCGCCGCATGCGTCCAGCGGCTTTGGATCGTGCCATGACGTGAACCTCGTCGTTCGCAGCGCGTGTCTACGCTACGCCATGTGCAGGACGGCCACGCGGCGCGACTGCAGGCTCTGCTTCCGCTTCTTGGCGACGCTCCACGACGGAGTTCAGGAATTTGACGTTGGCGATTTCCAGGCTATCGATCAGTTTCGTCGTCTTGGCTTCGAGGAACATATGCGCGAGCAGCAAGGTGATGGCGACGAACAAACCTGACGCCGTGTTGTTCATGGCAACCGAGATGCTCGCAGCCAGCAGGCTGGCTTTTTCGGCAGGATTCGCGGTCGCGATTGACGCGAACGCTGCGATCAAACCAATCACCGTTCCCAACAAGCCCGTGAGCATGCCGATGTTCGCCAGCGCTTGCAGGTAGGGCGTGCGCTTCTCGATGCGCGGGATCACTTCGAGCAGGCTTTCATCCATCGCTTTTTCGATGTCATCGCGCCGGCGCGCGCCGGCGATGCGCGCAATCCCATAGTTCAATGCCGTTGCGATCGAGGCGTTCGACTTCTGCGTGATCGCAACGACTTGTTTGAAGTTGCCATTGGCAATGAGCGGTGACACCTGATTCCACACGCGCCGATTGTTTGTCGTTTCGGCCGTCAGAAATAGAAACCGCTCGATGCCGATGCCGATGCCGACGACAAAGATCGCCGCCAGCAAGTACAGAAAGGGACCGCCCTCGCGAAAGAACGTGATCACGTGATCAAAGAAGCTCATCAGCCGGACTCCTGTGCAAGGCTCGAGGCGGTTAGCCGAATGCGGTGTGCAAAATTGCGTGACATAAACAGTGAATGCTGAGAACTACTTCTCAGCTCGCACGGCGGGAGCTGCAGGCGTAGCCAGCGCACCGTCGCCATCCTCAGACAAAGTTTCGTAATAGGTCACTTCCCGACGAAAAACGTCACGATCGATGGGCGTCAGCACCTCATCGAGCAAGCTGTTGAACGGTTGCGCCGGCAAGTCGCCGAGATCGGCTTTTTTCCACGGCACGATGTAGAGCACTTTCGGCAGTTCGCGATTGCCGGTGACGACAGTGGTGTCGAGTTCGAGACGATCGTTCGCCGTCGTCTGTCGAACGGCGGGCAGGTTGTCCGAGGTCGCCGCCGACTCCTGCTGCGGCTGCACAGGTGCTTCGGCCGCGCCTGCAACCGCGCCGATTGCGAGCGCGGCGATGCAGAGCGCTATGTACCTGGTGTGATGCATTAGCCTGCTCCGGCAGCGCGTCGCGCACTCGCGATACGCACTTCCAATTCTTTGACCCATGCGCTCACTCGTTCATCGGGACTATCCGTGACTTCGAGATACTTCTCGAATGCGGCGAGCGCGCGTTCCGGCTGTTGCAAATAGAGATCGCGCAGCACGCCCAGATTCAAATGCGCATTCGCATGATCCGGATTGATCTCGATCGCGCGCACATACGCCTGCTCGGCCGCGGCGAATTCGCCCTGAAGGCGTTTCACGATTCCGAGCTGGTTGTACGCGGATGCATTGCGCGGATTGCGTTCGATAGCCTCGCGCAGCGTCTGCTCCGCCTCGGCCAGCCTGCCGTCCTTGGTTTGCAGGATGCCCAGGTTGACGAGCGGACCGGAATAAGCCGGATAAGCAGTACTCAAGGAGCGAAACGCCTGCTCTGCAGCGGCGAGATTGCCCGAGTTCACGAGCGCAACGGCGTCTTGAAAGCGCTGCAGCGCTTCCGGGGGTGGCGGCGGCTCGTCCGCACCGCTCGTATCACGTGCGGACGCATGATCGTCCGCTTCGGCAGGCGTCGTGTGCGCGGGCGCTGATGACTCAGGCAACGAAGGACTCGATCCGCACCCGCTCAGCACGAACATCAACGACATCATGAGCAGGAGCGCACCTTCTGACCCGAGCCACAAGCCCCGAGCCTCGAGTCCTTTAGCGCAGCGACGGTACATAGTCCTCTCCGATCTCGTGCTTCGCATAGCGCGCCGGAACGAGTTGCGCTAGCACATCGAAACTCTTTTGGACGGCTTCATCGTAGATGCCTTCGCTCGCTCGTGTCGCATTCGCCTCATGGAGTTCGATGGCGCGTTCCTCGAACGGAAATGCCTGCTCTTCGAGCAACACGTCGTATTCCTCGCGAGCGGCCTCGTCGAGATCTCGCGGGCGCTCCGAGGTCAGCAAGTCGGCCGCGAACTGCCGATAGAGCTCGCCCATCCCGAAGGTTGCCGCCGTCGTGACTTCGGCCACGCCGTAGTCCAGCGCCTGCCCGTAAATACCCAATACGTTTTCCATTGCGGTGCGTTTCGCCT
>CAZIXV010000371.1:0-3694 GCA_964543105.1 uncultured Steroidobacteraceae bacterium | reverse complement strand
CCGCACGGGGGGGGGGCGGGGGGCGGGGGGCTGGGGGCGGGGGGCGGGGGGCTCGGGGCTCGGGGGGTGAGCCTCGCTTGACTATGGGGCGGGTGGCTCGGCGTCTGACGGTGCTGGCGGCTCGTGAGCCTCTGGGTCACTTGAAGCGGGTGGTTGCGGAGCGGCCGCGGTTGGCGGCGGACCTATGTGATATCCGACGGGCAACAGCGCTTCGACGGTAACCTGCGGCGCGATCATCGTGCGACCGTTTCCGCACGAGAGTGCGCCCCGCATGACCCGCACATCGAGTTCGCGAAACACACTCCGGGACATTTGCTCGAGCAGCTCGCAGTCCTCGGGTTCGAGCTTGAGCGTCTTGCGCGAAAGCGTGACGGCTTGGCGCTGCGCGGCGAACACGATCGGATCGTTCATTGCCGCCATGGGATTGCCGGTCACGCGTGAAATGAGTTCCCGCCGTGACTTGTCCTTGTCCATTTCGGCCAGGACCTGAGGGGTCACCGGCACCGGCGCCATCAACCACACGCGCACATAGGAATTCTGTTCACGCTGCATATTGCGCGCACCGCGGAAGCGATCGCGGCGGCGATCAAAAGGATCGGCGCGATTGAAGGGATCCGCGTGGCCGTAGCGATCGCGGCCGAAGCCGTCATCGCGACCGTAGACAATGTCGTTGCCCATCACGAAGCTTTCGCAACTCGTCGCGCTGACTTTGACATCATCGCGCGCGCCGATGCTGCGCAGGATGACCGCGACGCGGTTTTCTAATTCATAGCAGGGAAGCAGTACGGAGGTGCTGCGGTAGCTGAAGCCGACTTCGTGAGCTTTCAGTACGGCCGCAATGGATTCCTCGGCGAGCGTTGCGGCCGAGACCCACATCAAGCCCACGACCACGAGCCCGTATCGCAAGTGAAAAGCGGCCATGACTCCCCCGGAGCGTCAGCCATGCGAGAGCGAGACCATGGACTGTACGACTGCCGCGCAGGCATTACGAGTCAGCAGAAAACCGGACGGATTCTGCCGTGCGAGGCGTGCGGGCTCCGGCTCGGGGCTGGGGGCTCGGGGCTCGGGGCTCGGGTAAGAAAAGACAGGCGCTCATTCTGGTCCGAGCCCCACGCCCCACGCCCCACGCCCCGCGTCGACCTACAGGATCGGCAACTCCAAGTACGACTCGCGCGCTCGGTCGTGATGCACCGTTTGCTGCGCCACGATCCCTTCTGCATCGACGCCGATCGGGTTGCCGGTGTTCATGTTGCGATCGTAGTGCGGGAAATTGCTCGATGAGACTTGCAGGCGCAGCCGCTGCCCTTTGGCGACGACGAGGCTCGTTTGGCCGACGCCGATCGTGATGTCGTAAATCTCGCCTGGCTTTACGGGCTCGGGTTTGCCGGTGAAATTGCGCCCGCTCATACGCAGCAAGCCTTCGCACAGGTTGTACGACTTGCCATCTGCTTCGACGATCGTGAGCTTGGCCGTGAAATCGGTGTCGACAGCCGAGGTGGAGACGAATAACCGCAGCGTCACCGCGCCGCTGATTTCGGTCTCCTCTTTGAACGGTTCGGTCGTATAGACCAACACATCGGGCCGCGATTCGATCGAACTCTGTTCGATCGGTCCGGGCCGCATGCCCGGAACGTTCAAGGCGCCAATCATCGCGCCGCCCACGGTCGGCACGGGATTTTCGGGGTCGTAGGTGAACCGGTCCGGCGACTCCGAACGACCGGGACGCTCACGCGACAATGCACCGTCGCCCTGCACCCCATTCGCCTTGCCCGCACTGCGCAGATACAGCTTCGTGCGCGTCGCACCTGGCGGCGGCCACGCATCGGCCGTGCGCCATTCATTGATGCCCATGACGAAGTAGCGCACGCGCGGCAGCGACGCCTCCCGGCCGCGCACGTAGCGATCGAAAAACGCGATCTGCTGCGCGTTGATTCCCGAACCTTCGTTCGAAGCCGTCGGCCCGAAATCTTTCTCGCCGAGCTGCTGTTGGAACACGAGGCTGTGCAGCCAGGGTCCGATGAACAGATGCTGGCCGTCGCGAGCACGTGGCGTGCCGGCGCGCTTGCGCAGGTCGCTGAAGGCTGAAATCTGCGACCACGCGATCGGGTCGTACCAACCGCATTCATGAAAGGTGGGGTAATCGAGCTTCTCGTACGGCGTGCCCGGCCCCAACACCGGCGCAGCATCGCGCGCGAGGCGAAATTCCAGTAGTTCTCGCAGCCGTCCGTATTGCGCGATCGGCGCCTCGCGCAATGGCAGATGCATATACGTCTCTTGCGGATGCGTACGCATGCGCGCGAGCACTTGCTTGGCTTCCGCGGTGTCTTGACCCTGCTTCGCCAAGCGATCGAGTTCGCCTGCCGCCTCGTTCGGCAACCAGACCAGGGTTTGAATGAGTGGCATCGCGCCGCCTGCCATCGGTGGCGGCGCCCCTTCGACCAAGCCGCTTTCGCGGTAGCCGCCGGTCCAGGTCGCGATAGCGCGCAGATGCGGCGGCTTTTCGAGCGCGGTTTTCACCTGATAGCCGGCTTGATGCGAAGCGCCGAAGGTGCCGACATTACCGTCGCACCACGGTTGTTTCGCCAACCACTCGATCATGTCGAAACCGTCGCGGCCGTCGTGACCCTGCGCATCGGCGGGGTCGAACGTGCCATCGGATTCGAAACGACCGCGAATGTCTGCGCTGACGAACGCATAACCGGCCTCGAGCAATTCACCGATGATCGCGAGCCGCCGCGGGTTGCCGTACTGCTTGCGGTTCAGCGAGCGCATCAAGATGAGCGGATAGCGGCCGGGCCGTTCCGGCAGCCAAAGACTTGCGGCGATACGCGTGCCGTCACGCGTGGGAATATGGAACAGCTCGGTAAAGCGCACGCCCGGCGGCAATCGGCCGGGGTCGGGCATGTCCGGATTGAATTCCTGCGCGAAGGCGTCGATCGAATACAGCCAACCGGAACCCAATGCGCCAAGCAGCGTGACGCCGCCGACGATGACGTCGCGTCTCGTGGTCATCCGCACATCCCCCGATAGTTCGTAACCTCAACCAATTCGGGGCGAAGCATACCTGCTCTCGCGCAGCCGGCGTCAACTCAGCCGCGCAAGCAGACGGTGAAGTGCGTGAGTCGCTTGCTAGCGATGCGCGCGAATGACCGAGCGCTTCAACTGCTGCTGGTCTTTGAGGAAGCCTTTGCTGGGTTTGAATTCGATCGCGTTGACGCGGCGGGCAAGTTCGGCGGCGCGTGTCGAATCCAGTTCGATGCGGGGACGGGGTTGCGAGAAGCGGCGAAAGAATTTGGCAAACATGGCGATGCGCTAAGCAACGAGGTGGGTCGATCCGGTAGCGAACATACATAATCCAGCGCAAAGCGCAACGTGAGGAACCTCACAAACGGTCGTAAGCCGGTGCCGGTCAGCTCTTCTTGTTTTTGATGGCGAAGGCCGAGGGCGAGGCACAACTGTCGCGACAGCCCATCCGCTAACCGCTAAACGTGTTCAAAACACGCTGCGCACCACCCATTCACCGAAGGTGCCAACGAGTGACATCACGAACGCGCCGGCGAGCGCCCACCCAAAGCTGTCGATTTTCAGATGGTCCGTCAGCTTGTCGGTGATGACGAGCAGGATGGCGTCGATGATCCAGCGGGTGATGAACGCGAGCACCCACGCGATGCCGAGCGTTGCCACCGTGAAGACG
>CAZIXV010000370.1:0-3704 GCA_964543105.1 uncultured Steroidobacteraceae bacterium | reverse complement strand
GCCGTGTTGTGCGGCGGTGCGACGGAACTTGTGGTGAAGGGTTTCGAAACGCTCGTCGAAGCTGGCTACCAGCCTGAAATTGCCTACTTCGAGTGCCTGCACGAACTGAAGCTGATCGTCGATCTGCTCCACGAAGGTGGCCTTGCGAAGATGCACAAGTTCATCTCCGAGACTGCAAAATACGGCGATCTGACGCGCGGTCCGCGCGTCGTCAATTCCGCGACCAAGCGTGAAATGAAGAAGATCCTGAAGGAAATCCAAGACGGCAAGTTTGCCCGTCAGTGGATGTCCGAAAACAAACGCGGCCGCAAGAAATACAATGAGCTCATGAACAAAGATCTGCGCCACAAGATCGAAAAGGTGGGCGTGAAGCTGCGTCAGCGCATGCCTTGGTTGGAGGAAGAACGCGCTTAACTGCGCCCCTAGGAGTCAGCCATGTCCACGCCCGACCCGAATCGCGTCTTAATCTTCGACACCACGCTACGCGATGGCGAGCAATCGCCTGGTTGCAGCATGACGCAGCCGGAAAAGCTGCGGGTGGCGAAGGCCCTGGCCGAGTTGGGCGTCGACATCATCGAAGCCGGTTTCCCGATCGCCTCGCGAGGTGATTGGGAAGCGGTGAATTCGATTGCGAAGGAAGTGCAAGGCCCGATCATCGCGGGCCTTGCACGCTGCGCTCGCGAAGACATCCAGCAAGCGTGGAACGCACTCAAGGATGCGGCCAGGCCGCGTATTCACGTCTTTCTCGCCACGAGCGCGATTCATCGCGAATACAAGCTCAACATGGCGAAGGACGAAATCATCCGCACGGCGGTCGAAGGCGTGAAGTTCGCCAAGAGCCTGTGCGAAGACGTCGAGTTCTCACCGGAAGACGCCTCGCGTACCGAACTCGAATTCCTGGCTGAAGTCGTCGAAGCCGTCGTCGAAGCCGGCGCAACGACCGTCAATATCCCGGACACGGTGGGCTATACCGTTCCGCAAGAATTCCACGAACTCTTCACGTATCTGAAGAAGAACGTCCGCGGCATCGACAACATCGTGTTGTCGGTGCACTGCCATGACGATCTCGGCATGGCCGTCGCGAACAGTCTGACTGCCGTACACGCAGGCGCGCGCCAGATCGAATGCACGATCAATGGGATTGGCGAGCGCGCCGGCAACTGCTCGCTCGAAGAAGTCGCGATGGCGTTGAAAACGCGCGAGAGCTTTTTCGGCGTCACCACGAACATCAATACGACGCGTCTTTATCCGACGAGTCGGCTCGTCTCCCAAATCACCGGCATGCCGATTCCGCGCAACAAAGCCATCATTGGCGAGAATGCCTTCGCGCACGAATCGGGCATCCACCAGCACGGCATGCTGCGCCACGCATCGACGTACGAAATCATGCGCCCGCAAGACGTCGGCCTGTCGCGAACGAACCTGGTGCTCGGCAAACACAGCGGCCGCCACGCCTTTCGCGAACGCGTCAAGGATCTCGGCTTTGAAGTCGACGATGCCGAACTCAATCGACTGTTCGAGGAGTTCAAGACGCTCGCCGACAAGAAGAAGGAACTGTTCGATGGCGACATCGAGGCGCTCGTCATGCGTGCGGAAAGCGGTGCCGAGGGCCCTTGGAAACTCGAACAGTTGCACACCAAAACCGACTCGGCCGGACTTGCGCACGTGACGCTGAAGCTCACGCATTCGGACGGACGAGCCATCGAACAACACATGTCGGCAGAAGGCCCGGTCGACGCCGTCGTCAAAGCCATCGACGCGGCAACCGGTACGCACGTGGAGCTGCGCAAGTTCGAAGTGCGTAGCGTCTCGGTTGGCGAAGACGCACAAGGTGAAGCCTTGCTCACCGTCGAACACAACGGCCGCAGCTATCGCGGTTCGGGCGTCAGCACGAACATCATCGAAGCCGCTGCCCGCTCGTATCTCGAAGTCATCAATCGCATCGAATCGACTCGCGCCAATGCGGAACGCGCCGGCTTCGAACGCCGCACCATCGATCGCTCGACGATCTCCGCTATCTAGCTGCCGAGTCTTCGCACAGGAGCGAGTTCCATGCCCATCACTGCGGCAAAGCACATTTGGTACAACGGAAAGCTCGTGCCCTGGGACAAGGCCCAGGTTCATGTGCTCGCTCATGCTCTGCACTACGGCTCGACCGTATTCGAAGGCGAACGCGCGTACGCCACACCTGACGGCCCAGTCATTTTCCGGCTGCGAGATCACACACGCCGGCTGTTCGACTCCGCCAAGATCTACCGGATGGAGATTCCGTACACGCAGGATCAGATCAACGCCGCGTGCAAACAGATCATCGTGGCGAACGGCTTGAACAACGGCGCGTACCTGCGACCTTTCGCATTTCGTGGCTATGGCGAGATCGGCGTGGCGCCCAAAACGCCGCCGCCGGTCGAAACCGTCGTCGCTGCATTCGAATGGGGCGCTTACCTCGGCGCCGAAGGCTTGGAAAACGGCATCGACGTCTGCGTGTCGTCGTGGCAGCGGCTTGCGCCGAACACGGTGCCTGCCCTCGGCAAAGCGGCAGGCAATTATTTGTCCAGCCAACTGATCAGCTTGGAAGCCAAGCGCCTGGGTTTCGCCGAAGGCATCGGCCTCAGTGTCGATGGCAGCGTGAGCGAAGGTGCGGGCGAAAATCTTTTCGTCATTCGCGACGGCATCATCTACACCCCCGGCCTCGCCAGCTCCATTCTGCAAGGCATTACTCGCGATACGATCATCACGCTCGCGCGTGAACATGGCTTTGAAGTACGCGAACAGGCGCTGCCGCGCGAATTCCTGTACATCGCCGATGAAATGTTCATGACCGGCACGGCCGCTGAGGTCACGCCGGTGCGCTCTGTCGATCGCATTCCGGTCGGCTCGGGCAAGCGCGGGCCCATCACTGAAGCACTGCAAGCGGCGTTTTTCGGCCTGTTCAGCGGCAAAACACCCGACAAATGGGGTTGGCTCGAGCGTTGCGATGAAGCCGATGCGGCCGCCGTCGGGCAATAGGTACCCATCTAAGAACGCGATGCCAGCCTGACGAAGCATCAAACCGCTGTGATGCGATGCGCGGCATGCTGTCGCAAATCCTCGCAACGATCATTCGATGAACGCCAAAACTCTGTTCGAAAAAGTTTGGGAACGCCACCAAGTCGTTCCTGAAACCGCCGATACACCGGCCGTGCTCTATATCGACCTGCATCTCGTCCACGAGGTGACTTCGCCGCAAGCGTTCTCGCTGCTGCGCTCGAAGGGTTTGAAGGTTCGCAGGACCGATCGCACGCTTGCCACGATGGATCACTCGACGCCGACGGATCCCGATGAGGTTTTCGGGCGTATTCCGATCCGGGTCGAATCGGCAGCACGCCAGGTCAAAGAACTCCAGAAAAACTGCCGCGAGTTCGATATCGAATTGCTCGGATTCGAAAGCGATGAGCGTGGCATCGTCCACGTGATCGGCCCCGAACTCGGCGCGACGCAGCCGGGTAAGACGATTGTGTGCGGCGACAGCCATACGGCGACGCATGGCGCGTTCGGCGCCCTCGCCTTCGGCATCGGCACGACGGAAGTCGGCCACGTCCTCGCCACGCAATGCATCCTGCAGCGCCGTCCCAAGACGCTTGCCATCGAGGTGAGCGGTCGCTTGAAGCCCGGTGTCACCGCAAAAGACTTGATCCTCGCGATCATCGGCAAGATCGGCGTAT
>CAZIXV010000369.1:0-3726 GCA_964543105.1 uncultured Steroidobacteraceae bacterium | reverse complement strand
CAGTGCGTCGTTGCCGTGTCGTTCCCAGTTACCGCTGCGGGGCAGCTCCGGAATAGACGTCGCTACATATATATAGCGATGTCGGCACCGGATTCCCTCTTAGGCCCACCTTCTTGGGGTGAGCACCGTGGCGAGGCACAAGATATTGTGTGCACGCGGGCGGGTCAAGCTTCGGCAAGTACGCGGATCGGAGTGGATGGTTATTCCGCCGAACCGCCTTTCGCTTGCTTCTCCTCTTCGAGCCGCGCGCCTGCGAGCATGCCGGGCAGCGCGTAATTGCCTTCGTGGCAGGCGTATTCGTGGATCAGCTCAGGGGTGCGATTGAACGGCAACTCGCCGCTGAAGGGCGCGGTGAACGTCGCCGGATCCTCCACCGTGAATCGATAGAGGATGGTATCCGGGCCGGTGCGCGTGAAACGCTCCGTCACTTTCAGCTGATCGGTCGCGCCGCGATAGGGCCACAACGGCGAGGACTGCGCGAGCTGCGTCGGATGAATGTTCGTGGTCTCGACGACGAGCGTGTCGCCTTCCCAACGTCCGATCGAATCGCCGAACCAAGGACGCACCTGCGGCGGCACGTGCTCGACGTCGCCCAGGCGGATGATGCGTACGTCATGGATCATCTCCGTCATGATCATGACGTGATCAGCCGTCTGCACGATCGTGTAGTTGTTGTTATAGAAATAGTTCGGAAGCATCGGCGGTCCCGCATTCGCACCGAATGAAATGATGCAGCGGTCCGACAGCGAGGCGAGTTCGGGGTGGTCGTATGTATCGAACTGCTGCGTCACGGCCGCGCGTTCGGCCAGACGCTGCTTGGCTGCAGGCGTTAGTGGCGGCACGCGTCCATTGGGCGGATCGACAATGATGGAGCTGCGCGGCTCGCCATTGATGCGGATGACCATGTTGCCTGCATCGAGCCAAAAACCGTTGTAGCCACCGACCGCACCGCCCGCTGCCTCCGCAACCAGTTCGACAAAGGTCTTTTCACCCGGCGGCGATATCCGCTCATCGCCCCCCTTCTTCGGTGCGGGGGCATCGGGGTCGGTGGGCTGAGCACGGAGTTCCTCGACGAGCTCAGCGCGATTCTCAAGTGCCGCCGCTTCCTCTTCCGTGAGCACAAGCCCGCCGCGGCGCATTCGTTCGAGCGGCGTCTGCGTCGCGTTGCTCCAGTTGCCCTGCAGGTCGGGCTTGCCATCAGGCGTGCGCGGCACCTTCCAGTTCGTGTCCGTGGCCGTTTTTGATCCATCCTGCGCTGCGGCCCCCATCGCGCAGGTTGTTGCCCATGCCATCAGTAACGCGGCACACACCGGCGCGTGCCGCCCTGTTCGAAAAGGATTCAATGCCATTGCGAGGTTCTCCGGTCGCGTCTTGTTCGTTACGCGAAACAAACTGAAAAGGTCACTCGGCTCATGTGGAAATACAGGCTTACATTCGTATCGATAGACAATGAGTATTATCAGCTGCGTGCAGGGATGCCACCTATGCTGCAACCAAAACTCGACGAGCAGCGTATAGATCGCAATCAAATTTAGGACAAAGGACCACAATGCCTATGCCGCTCGCCGACTTCATCGTCGACAACATCGAAGAAATTCTCGAGGAGTGGGTTGAGTTCGCGCGTACGCTTTCCTCGGCCACTGAACTGGACCTCGAGGCGCTTCGTGATCATGCCGAGATCATGCTGCGAACCGTCGCTGCGGAGATGAAAGATCCTCAAAGCGCAGCTAAACAACAAGCCAAGAGCCGTGGCGGGGCACCGCCTGACCCCTCGGGCGAAGAGACCGCGGCCCAGACACATGGCAATCAACGTTACGCTCAGGGCTTCACACTGCGGGAGTTGGTCGCCGAATACCGCGCATTGCGAGCGACCGTCATTCGACTCTGGATGCGCGATCAATCCATCGATGAGCGCGGGGTGCACGAACTCACCCGGTTCAATGAAGGCATCGATCAATTACTGGCGGAGTCGGTGTTCAACTTTTCACACGACCTCGATCGTGCGCGCGAATTGTTCATGGGTGTGCTCGGACATGACTTGCGTACGGACTTGCACGTGATTTTGTCGTGCGCAGACCGATTGGAGCGCAAGCCCTTGCAACAGCAAGTCGAGAGCTATGTGCCACACATTCGCGCCAGCGCCAAAAACATTCTCACGATGGCCGAAGACCTGTTGGATGTCGCGCGCACGCAATTGGGTTCACGGCTCCCGGTCGATGCGGATCAGGCGGACCTCACCATCGTCGTCGAGGACGTCCTGCGTGCTTTTCGTGAGCTGCATCCCAAAGCGCAGATTCGCGTGCAGATCGACGGCGATGTGCAAGGGAGGTGGGATCAAAAGCGGATCCAACAGTTGCTTGGAAATCTGGTGCGCAATGCCTTGGAGCATGGCGACAAGGAACGCCCCGTCACGGTGAGTGCGCAGGGCCGCGATGACGATGTCATCGTGAAAGTTCACAACTATGGCACTGCGATTCCACGCTCACGAATGGCGCATATGTTCGATCCCATGAAACGCAGCAATGATCAGACCGGCCGAGCAGGCGTAGGCCTGGGGCTGTACATCGCAAGCACCATCGCACAGGCCCACGGAGGAACGTTGACCGTAACCTCATCGGAAGCCGACGGAACGACGTTCACTGCAACGTTGCCAAGATCAGAGAGGGTGGCGGTGGATTGATGGGCGGGTGGGCCTGATGCAGGGATGCCCGGATGCGCGGGGGCATGGTGAGAAACAAGAGCTTGCCCCCTCCCCAACCCTCCCCCGCTTCGCAGGGGGGGGAGTCGGAGCTTCGCTGGGAAGGAGTAGAGGCGGTCTACGGGTTATTCGCGAGGATGAAGCGAGCGAGTGCATCGCCGAAGAGTGGGTCGCGGCACACTTCCATGTGATTGCGGCCGGGAATCACGACGTACGTGAAGTCTTTGAGTTCGCGCCACATGCGATGTGTTTTGGCGAGAGGGCGATCGTTACCGCCGTTCAAGGCCAGCACCGGAAAATTGATTTTCGTCAGGTCCACTTCCGGGTTCGCATCCGGTGCGCCTTGCGGTGCGCTGCGTGGGGCGCCATCGGCGCGCCGCGTGAGATCGACGCTAGGCGCGCCAGCAGGCGCGGCAGGCATCGCAGCGCCGCTCGGCGGATCCGTGGGGCCTTTACCGAGCCATTCCGGTGATTCTTTGATGCCGATTCCCATCACGGCCGCAGTGATGAACCGTTCGGGTGCAACCTTCAATAGACCGGCCGTCGTTGCACCGCCCATCGAAAAGCCGCCGATATGGGCCTTCTCGATTTTCAAATGATCCATGAGATCGATGATGTCTTGGATCATGGTGCCGTTGCTGCCAGCGGGGCTGGGGCCCGTTTCGCCGTGGCCGCGCATATCGATGGCGATCACGCGGTTCGTTTTCGCAAGCTTCTGCGCGATGCCAGGGTTGAACCAGTTACCGACCGCCGATGAGGTCAGGCCGTGGATCAGAATGACCGGTGTGCCCTCGCCTTGCTCGACATAGTGGAATTTCGTGCCGTCCGGAGCGAGCCAGGTGTGATCGGTCCAGGTTTTTTCGGGCGTTACGCGTGCGGGAAGTGGCGCAATGTTTTGCGCCTGCGTCGTCAACGACACCGCGAACATCAGCGCCGAGGCGCATGCGGCTGCTTTGATCCACTGGAATTGCATCGCTCCCTCCTGCGCTGAGCAGACTCAGCGAACGAACTTCATTTGTTGGTGTGAC
>CAZIXV010000368.1:0-3736 GCA_964543105.1 uncultured Steroidobacteraceae bacterium | reverse complement strand
ATCGCGCTCGCGGTGAGTTCGTACGGGTTGCGGCTGATGAAATAGTTGTGACCCGTGCCGTCTGGGCGCCGGTTCGTATCGATGTAGCAATCCGGCACGCACGGCGAAAGGCTGGCGAGGTTCGCAAGTTCGGCGTACGCGTTTTGCGTGTTCGGGATGACATAGATGTCATTCAAACGCTCGAGCTTCATGTAAATGCCGCCGACGTTGAAGTTCACCGGACCGTCGAAGGAGGACTGCAGGCGCAGCTCCTGGGTCCATTGCTTGGCGTAGAGGTCGCTTGCAGAGAGCACTTCGGGATGATCGAGCGCGCCGAGTTGCGGGTCGTTGTAGATACCGCCCGGCGTCACAGGACCCGGATTGAACGTACGGCTTGCGCCATAGCCCGGGCCGGTCGAGTCGGCGTAGAGCTCGTCTTTGAGATACGAAGAAAGCGAAGTCACGAGCAGCGAGTCGCTGACGTCGAGTTCGAGATTCAATTCCACCAAGTCGTTGGTGGCGACATAGGTTGGCTTGCGAGACACCGCCACCTTGCGCAGGTCGGTTGATTGCACGACGCCATCGTAGATGTCGCCGGTGATGATGCCGCCCAAGTTGCCGAGCATGCCGGCAAGCGTGGCGTTGTAGTTCACTGAGCCGTACGCCGCATCGCTGTAGATCGAGCCCTGCAGACAGCCGCGATTCAAGAATTGGCGTGCTTGCGGATTGTTGATCGTGACGCCGCCGACGGAGGTCGGGCCAGCGTCCTTGATGCACAACGCCTTCGAGCCGCCCATGCGGTCATCGTCTTCATCGGTGTGCTCCCACATCAAGGTAGCGCGGAAGGCGCCTTCTGGATTGATCGCGAAGGTCACGCGGCTCGACCACATCTCGCGGCCGTCGACGTCTTCGGCAATCGTGTTCTCACTGTAGCCGTCGCGTTGCAGGCCGAACGCGGCGATACGCATCGCCGCCATGTCGCCAAAGGGAATGTTGACGTGCCCGGAAAGGCGCTTGTGATCGTAGCTGCCGTACTCGATCGTGCCTTCACCAGAGAAGCCATCAAGGTTGGGCTTTGCAGTGATGATGTTGACGACGCCACCGGTGGCATTTCTGCCGTACAGCGTGCCCTGGGGGCCGCGCAGCACTTCGACGCGTTCGAGATCGTACAGCTCGCCCTGACCCAAACGGTTCACGCCAAGCGGCACGTTGTTCACGTGTACGCCGACACCGGCGTCACCGGACGTATTGACCAGCTGATAGCCGATGCCGCGCAACTGCAGATTCGTTTCATTGAAGCCCAAACCGGAACGCGAGAAGTACAGATTCGGCACGGCGCGTGGCAGGTCTTGCGCCAGATTGATTCGCTGAGTCGTCAACGCATCGCTCGTGAGTGCGGTGACGGCGATGGGGACGGTCTGAATCGTTTCTTCACGCTTCTGCGCGGTGACGATGATTTCCTCGATGCCGAGGGTGGGCACGGGGTCGTCTTGGCCGATAGCAACCATTGAAGTTGCAAGCGTGGATGCGCCCAGAATCGCGCGGATGGCTACTTTCAGATGCATGATGTCTCTCATGTGACGGCGAGTTGCACGAGCCGCAAGCGGCAAGGGCCACGATTGTTAGCGTCACTCTCCGGGGCATCTGGAATCCGTTTGGCAGTTTCGCCATGGGCGGCTGTGTCGCATTACACAGTTCACCCGGCATCGGCATCGTCCCGAATGGGGTATGAGGGTTTGCCCTGAGTCGCCGGATGCGAGTGGAGCGTCAACGCCGAGCAAGACGACTGCGACTTCGCTCGAGCGCGACGCTGTCAATTGGTGCAGGCGGAGTCGAGCAAAGGCATTTTCTGCCCGGCCTTGGTGCGATCACATCCGATGTTGAGTTAATCGGCGGTTCATCGGCGTCCCGATACTGTCAACCTTCATGAGGTATGCATTTTGGTGGTCGCGAAAGACCAAAAGCTCGCGATACCATACGGGCAACAATGAACGTCGATCGGGCGGGCCCTGTCCTTGCATCGGTCGCGGCGGTCTTGTCATCCCTGACCAAATTCGGGTTTTCAGCGATAGGGGATCGGTCGGGGCGAAAGCATTTTTTTTCTGGAGTGGGAGCTTGCCACCCGAGCCGGGCGTTTGAGGCACGCGTTTCAGACCACGGCGAGGTCGATTCGACCACGTCACGGCGTAGTTTCGGGTGTGTGTGAGTTGCGATTGGAACCTGCAGTGCGGGATGCGGATCGAACTCACTAGCTAATTACCTGTGTAGGGGGTCGTTCAATGTCGATGTTGAGAAATGTTTTGGCTGCAGTTGCGCTCTCGGGGAGCGTCGCGCTTGGCTCGGTGGGTGTCGTCACGGCAGTCAACGCAGCCGAGAGCGGCCAGTTCAGCGCAGGGGTTGCAAAGGCTTTGAAGGCGGCGCAAGACGCCACCAAGCAGAAGCAATGGAATGTCGCGCTCGAGAAGATCAAAGAAGCGCAGGCGCAAACCGGAAAGACGAAGTACGACGAATATCAGATCGATAACTTCCTCGCCTATGTGCTGTTCTCGCAGCGGAAGATGGGTGAGGCAGCGGTCGTTTACGAACGTCTGTTGAACTCGGGACAAATGCCCGCGAACGAGGTGGATACGCGCACCAAGTCTTTGGCGCAGATGTATTTCCAGCTCAAGAATTACGACAAGGCCGCGCAATACGCGAAGCGCCTCTACGACAAAAATCCCAATCAGGAAGACGTGGCCTTGGTGCTTGGCCAGTCTTACTACCTGCAGAACGACTGCAAGAATGCCGTGAACGTCATGGGTTCGCTTGCGACTCGCACTGAGCGCGCTGGCAAGAAGCCGGACGAGGATTGGCTGCGTCTGGTGCAGGACTGCCAGAACAAGCTCAATGACAAGAAAGGCGCAGAGGAAACGCTGCGTAAGCTCGTCCGTCATTACAACAAGCCGGGCGATTGGAAGACGTTGCTCGCCGACGCGCGCGGCCGTAGTTCCGACCGCGTGAATCTTGGATATTTCCGCCTGATGCGCGACGCGGGCGTACTGAGCCGCGACCGTGACTACTTTGAGTTCGCTCAGCTCGCAATGGACGAACGCGTGGGCAACGCGCCGGTCGAAGCGGTGCAGATCATCCAAGAAGGCATCGATAAGGGCATTCTCAAGAGCGACGACAAGGCACAGCAGGGCCGCTACGACCGCCTGATGCAGGCTGCTCAAGAGCGTGCCGCCGCCAGCAAGCAGAAGCTCCCGCAATTGGCCAAGCAAACTGAAGCGGCTGCCAACGGCCAAGCGGATGTGGCGTTAGGTCAAGCCTATCTGGGCGCCGGCAATTACGACGAGGCGATCACGGCATTGCAACGCGGCATCAAGCGCGGCGGTCTCACCGATGTCAATGAAGCCCAAATGGCGCTCGGCTATGCCTACATGCAGAAGGGCCAGAAAGCCCAGGCACGTCAGGCGTTCCGTGCGGTGAAGGATGATTCAGAGTGGGGCCCGCTCGCCGAGCTCTGGAGCCTGCGCGCCTAACCGCGCCAACAGGTATGTCTCAACAATGGCCCGGCTCTGCCGGGCCATTGTCGTTTAAGGCCTCGACTTTTCCAGGTGGGTTGGGCGCTCGTTCGAGCCGAGCGACGCTGCATCAAAACCAGCTGTAATTGAAGCTCACGCTCACGCGCTCGAGCGCGCTCGGATTCGGCGGGACTTCGTGGCGGAGCCAGCTTTCGAACAACACGAGATTGCCGGCTGCGGCAGGGATGACGAAC
>CAZIXV010000367.1:0-3773 GCA_964543105.1 uncultured Steroidobacteraceae bacterium | reverse complement strand
TTTCAATCTCGCGCGCCTCTACGAAATGTCCGGCAAGGCGCAGCACGCCATCCGTCACTTGGGGACGTATCGACGTCTCATGCCGCGCTAGCGGCACACGAACATCGTGTGACTGAGCGTCAGATCCCGCACTTCGCGCTCGATGGACAGACCTGCCCGCTTGACGCAACTGCGCATGTCATCCGAGTGGTACATCTTGCTGTTGCCGTTCGCGAGACAGGTGAAATACAGCGTCGTCATCACGAGCACGAATTGCGCGGCGGCGTGTTCCTGATTGTCCCAATACGTGTCGACGATGTAGATGCGACCCTCGGGGGCAAGCGCGCGGCGGGCGCGCTCGAGAATCGACACGATTTCGTCCTCACCGAAACAATCGAGGAACTGACTCATCCAGATTGCATCCTGATTGGCCGGGAATTCACGGGACGGCTCGAGGAAATCGATTGGATGGTAGGTCGCGCGCGCGCCGTGGCCGTCGGTGTCAATGTTCTTGCGCGCCATGTCGAGCTGCCCGGGCAGATCGAGCAACGTGACCTGAACCTCGGCGTCGTGATTGAGGCAGGCGCGCGAGAACTTGCCGGTGTTGGCGCCGACATCGAGCAGATGCTTCGGCTTGTCGGCAAATACGACCGGCAAGGCGGCCGGAAACAGATCATCCGAATAATAGTGATCGAAGGCGAACCAGCTTTGCTGAACGTGCGCCGGCAAATGCGCCAAGCCTTCATAGATCGTGGCCCAAGGCCCCAACTCCTTGAGACCCGCAGGCTTGCCTTCCTTGATCGCCTCCTGCAGATGCGACATGCCGCGATAACAGACGTCGGCAGTGAAATCCATGTTGGCGCGCGTCATCGCATCCTGCAAAACCAGCAGGCCGAGCTTGCGCAGCCGGAAATGCCCCTTCTCGAGTGCGACCAGCTCACAGACCAGCCCGGCCTCGAGCAGCACCTTCACGCCATACAGCGGCAGATGCGTCAACTGCGCGATCCGCTCGGCGGTGAATCCCTCAGGACCGCTTTTGGCAAGCGCTTCCAGCAATCCCAGATCGCGCAACGCGAGTGCTGCATGAAAAGCCAAGGGAGCGAAGGCGAGCTTTTGGGCCTCGGCTTTCACCTCATAGAGCGACTTAGCGTCGCGAACGATCCGCTTCGACAAGAACTTCACCAGGGCGTTGAGAATTAGGAAGGCCGAATTATCTACGAATCGCAGCGAGGCGTCTGCGCTCGCGTACGGCGATTGCTCACGAGCGGTGCTGCGCCGCTGCCGACGCGTCGCGATCGGCATTTCGTCCTGCGAAGCACGCGGTTAGGCTACGCGCGTTCGCGGAATCTGGATGGACTGCTGCAGACCCCTGCGGTGGCGACGAGGTGGTAGTGAATCAAAGGGCGAGCGTACGAGCGTGGCTGACAGCATTCGCATGCGTACAACTAACGAACACACAGGCAGCGCAGCTCCAGACGCGCAGCGATTCGCTCGAGGCAGTGATCGTCACCGCCGAACGCATCCGCGAGACGCCGGCAACGGAAGCGACGGTGCAGACGGAGAAGCTGCTCGATGTACCAGGTTCTTTCGGCGATCCATTGCAAAGCGTGTTCGCCCTGCCCGGCGTCTTGCCCACCAATGAAATCGGCGGCGCGCCGGCCGTGCGCGGCATCGGCCCGGAAGACAACTATTTCCTCACCGACTTCCTGCCCACCGGCTACCTGTTCCATGCGTTCGGCTTCAGCATCTTCAATGAAAACCTGATCCGCGATTTCGGCATCAAGAATGCAGGTTTTGGCGCGCGCTACGGCTACGCGACGGGCGCCGTATTCGACGTAAATTTGCGTGAGCCGCGCCAACAGCCGTGGACGACGACGCTGGATGCAAGCTTTCTGCGCGTCGGCGCCATGGTCGAAGGCGAGCTGACCGATTCTCAAGCGATGTACCTCTCGGTGCGCGAGTCGACGCTCCATCTGTTGCTCAAGTTACGCAGCGATACGATTGAAGAGGAAGAAGACATCCGCTTCGAGCGCTACCCGCGGGCGCGCGACCTGCAAGGGAAATATTCATGGCGCATCAACGACGCCAATCGGTTGTCGTTTCTCGTCGTGGGCGCATACGACGCCGCTGGCGTCGGGCTCGGCGAGACGGCGGACTTTGCGCTCATCGATCCTGGCTCCGCCGGCAGCGCGAAATTCGAACGTGAGTTCGCAAGCCAAGCATTGGACTGGCAATACGATGACGGCACGACGCGCGTGCGCACTGCCGTGGGGCATCTGCGTGTCAGCCAGGATTTACGCTTCGGCAATCTCGGTGAGTTCAGCAACAACGACGCACGTCGCCTCACGGCTCGCACGCAATACGAGCGGGCCTTCGGTGCGCACACACTCGCCGCCGGTGCGGAATACCAACGCGCTGACTACGATTTCGCAACGCGCCTGCGCTATCGCAGCTGCTCACGCTTCAATCCGCAATGTGAGTTCGATCGCGGCCCCATGACCGAAGCAAGCGACACCGCGGTCATGAAAACCACGTCGGGCTTCCTGGAGAATCGCTGGCAAATCGCCGATCCGCTTGCGCTGACGTTCGGCTTGCGCGGCGAGCGCGACGACTACCTGGATGAGTCGCATGTCGAGCCGCGCTTCGCCGCACATTGGCAACTGAACCGACAATGGGAGCTGCGCGCACAATGGGGTGAATATCACCAGGCAGCGCGCGTCTCCGAGCTATTGCCCGTATTCGGCAATCCGCAGCTCGACTCAATCGAGGCGACGCACTATGTGCTGGGCGTCACTCAGCGCCTCAACGACACCTGGTCCTGGAGCGCTGAAACCTATTACAAAGATCTGGACCGCATCGTCGTCGATGTCCCCAGCGAGCAGCGCTATGTGAATGGCGCGAGCGGCGAAGCATACGGCGTCGAGCTCATGGTCAATAAAAACCGAGCGCCTTACGAACCCGGTTCGGGCGATCGCTTCTATGGCTGGTTTACGTTGGGACTGGCGAAGACTGAACGCGATAACGAACTCAATGGCACCCGCGCCGTATTCGACTACGACGCGCCCGTCGTTGCGAACCTGGTGGTGAACTATCGCTGGAACCGAGCCTGGGACGCCGGCCTGCGTTGGACCTTCCGTAGCGGCATGCCTTACACGCCGATCATCGGCAATCGCGAGAACCCTGATTATCCCGGCTACTACCTGCCGGTGTATGGAACATTGAATGAATCGCGCGCCTCGCCCTATCACCGTCTCGATCTGCGTGTGGAGCGTCAATTCCTTGGTGAGCGACTGCGCGGCAGCGTCTATCTCGACATCATCAACGCGTATGCGCGCAAGAACGGCGGTGCGGTGCGCTACAAGCCCGTAGCGAATTCATCGACGTATGAACTCGAAGAAGAAGAGGCATTGCCACTGCTGCCCTCCATCGGTGTGAAGCTCGTCTTCTGACTGGAACTTTTGCAAGAGCCTCCGACTTTCCATGGGTCACTCACCGGAGGTATGTCGTGGCTACACGTGCGGATAAGGGCAGCGGGCGTAAATCAAGCACACGCGGGAAATCGCAACAGCGTTCAGAGGACACTTCCAATCCATTGATTACACCAGAGAGTTCGCCAGAAGCGTTGGCGGCAGATGTCGTGCGCACGAATTTGACGCGTGAGAGCGTATCGAGCGACATCGATCGCGACCGTTGGATCGCTGAGCGTGCCTACTCGCTCGCCGAGCGTCGCGGCTTTGCACCTGGCGCAGAACTCGACGATTGGCTCGAAGCCGAGCGTCAGTTCGATGCGCGGC
>CAZIXV010000366.1:0-3785 GCA_964543105.1 uncultured Steroidobacteraceae bacterium | reverse complement strand
CATCCACTCGTCGCTCTAGCATGAGTGATCAAGTGGGTGTCCAAAGGGATCACCAAAGGGATCAGCGTCCAAGAGATCAGCCTCGAGGGCCGAAAGCTTCCTGATCGCCTGGTCCTTATTCGACCGCGACATTGAAAACAAGAATCGATCTCATTACGATCCACGCCCTGCTCACGCTTCCATCCCGCTTTCGGCGTCGCAGCAAGCACGCCTTTCGAACCGCAATAACAACGTCGACATCGCCGGAACTCATCATGCGCCCGCCTAAAGCGTCTCTTCGATTTCGCACCGTCAACAAAGGCAACTCGGTCGCGTGGACTTTGCTATGTGCCGGCGCCCTGGTTAGCACCCCGAGCGTTGCGGAAGATTTGCGCAAACTGCCCACGATCGTGGTCGTCGGCCAAGCAGAGGGCGATGCCGAGCGTCAGCCGGGTGCGGTATCCATTGTCACCGCCGAAGAATTGGCGTTGCTGCAACCGCGCTCGACCGAGGAAGCGCTACGCTCGGTGCCGGGCGTGGCGATCAAAGGTGAGGAAGAGACCGCCATCGTTGCCAATATCGGCATTCGCGGTCTGAGTTCAGCGGACTACAAAACCTTGATCCTCGAGGACGGCGTACCGGTCGCGCCTGGTCTGTTCGTCGGCAACGGCCGGTACTACAACCCACGCATCCAACGCATGGATGCGATCGAAGTCCTCAAGGGCGCAGCTTCATTGCGCTACGGCCCGAGCACGATCGGCGGCGTGATCAACTACATATCCAAGGAACCGCGGGATGGCGTCTCGCTCGCCGTCCGTGGCGGCTCGTTCGACACGCGTGAAGCGACGGTGGAGCTCGGCGCCAGCAGTCCTTCGCAGGAAGCACGCTTCGGCGCCGTGATCACGCACGCTCAAAGCGACGGTTTCATGGACAAGCGTTACGAGATGACCGACATCATGCTCAAAGCTGGCATGGAGATCGGCAGTAATCAGCGGCTCAGCCTCAAGTACGCCGACTACGACAACGACGCGAACATTTCCTATCGCGGTTTGTTTCTGCAGGATTACTACGACAAACGCACGCATAACCCCGCACCAGATGACTGGTATCTCACCGGTCGGCGCTCGGTGGATTTGAATCACGAATGGACCATCAGCGACACGCTGCGCCTGAACACCTTGGTGTTCGGCAGCGAGATGTATCGCGACTATTGGCGTTACGGGACCAACAACGTCGCCTCCGCGGCGACCGGCCGTTGGGCGTACACCGACGCCCTCAACGGCAACAACCGTTCGTTCGAGCGCTTCGGTGTCGATAGCCGTCTGCAGCTTCAATATTCGGCATTCGGCCTGACCAATGAAGCGGAAGTGGGCGTGCGCTACATGACCGAAGAAATGCACGATGTCACTGTGGCCGCAACACGCGCCACTCCCCGCACCGGGCCGCTCAGTAAGGATGTGGTCGACTCGGCCGACAGCTTCGCGCTTTACGCGCAGAACCGCTTTCTGATATCGGACCGATTGGCGGTCACGGCTGGATTGCGGGCGGAGTACTACGAACAAGAGCGCGAAGATCGACGCTTAGCCGATCCATTTGGAAATCAGGCCGACACGTCCAACACCGAACTGCTGCCAGGCCTCGGTGCAACCTTTCAACTCACGCCCGCGGCACAGCTCTTCGCAAGCGTCTACAAAGCCTTTTCCCCGGCGCTCAACGGCGATGCACTCAATGGCTTGGACGATCAACGCTTGGATGCCGAGCACTCGGTCAACATCGAGTTCGGCGTGCGTGGTTCGCTCGACCGAGTCGACTATGAGCTGACTGCGTTTCGCATGGATTTCGACAACCAGATCATTCCTGCGAACAGCAACAGCCAATTCCAAGTCACCAATGGCGGCAAAACGCTGCACCAGGGCATCGAAGGCGGTGTGAACGTGACGCTGCCTGCAGGGTTCCGAGTCGCAGCCAATGCGACGTACATCCCTGATGCCGAGTTCGACGGTGATCGCTTCGCCCGCAACGGCGCGATCACCACACCCGATGGAAACCGCATCCCCTACACGCCCGAATGGGTCGCCAACGTGAGCCTGCAATATTCGCTTGGTGCTTTGCAGAGCGCATTGAGCGTGCATCACACCGGCGCGCAACACACCGATGTCTTGAACACGCGCGCGATCGCTGAAAACACCAGCGGCTTTTTCACCGGGCGCATCGATAGCTACACCCTGCTCGATCTGAATGTGCTGTACGACGTCACGCCCGACCTGAGCCTGAGCGCGAGCGTGAAGAACTTGACGGACAAGCACTACATCGCGAGTTTGCGTCAAGGCATTTACGTCGGCGTCGAACGCAGCTTCGATGTTGGTGTGCGCTACCGATTCTAGGCAAGGGCGAATGCGCCTGTCGGCACTTCTCTAGATTCAGGAGAGGTGATCTCTGGACACCCATCTGATTGTGGGCATGATCTCTTGGATGGGAATCCGAGATTGGACACCCACCAAAGGGAAGATCTTTGGACATCCACCATCGTTGTGAGATGAGCGATCAAGTGGATGCCCAAAGGATCACGAACCATCGGTGATGGAGCTACCTTGGGTAGATTGCAACTCATGGAGTGACGCGGTTGCGATCTGCGTCAAGCAAGAGATACCTGCGCTAAGACCTGTCGCTACGCGAATAGTCGTCGTGCGAAGCCAGCGCCATTGATGCGCGATTGCGCAAGTGTGCGTGCATGAAGTCGCATGCGGTCGAGCTTTCCAAGCGCCCTTCCGAAGACACTACCTCGAGTCTGCATCGCCTGCTGCCAAACATCTCTATCGATATTCAGGCGCTGAAGAATGGGAGGTATGCGATCGTCGATTGCACCGGGCTTGTCAGGTCGCACCGATCGGCCCGACCAGTCCACGAGGTGCAGATAATCGGCCAGAGACATCGGTAGTGTCGGTGTTCGGCCGGAAGCAGCATCCCGAAATTGCATGAGCTTACGAGCCGGGATGCAAGTCGCATCACTGACAACCGTCCCGCTTTTCCGCTTCAGCGCGCGGACGCGTGCATAGATCGACGTAAATTCAGATTCCTCAGGCGTTTTTGCGATACCAGCACGAACTGGATTCAAGTCGACGTACGCCATCGCTGTTAGCACACCGGCTTCATCCAGGAGCGCCTGAGACTTGAAACGACCTTCCCAGAACCTGCCAGTGCAGTCGTCTTCCACATTGGCACGGCGAGCCAAGTACTCGTTCAAGCAGCGCATGAACCAGCTGACATCCATCAGCCGAGCCCGCCACAGCCCAACGAATTTGCGTGCTGCCACCGTCTCCGCCTCCCCGGCTTCGCCGTCCTGCCATCGCCGAACGAGCGTCGGTATCCCGAAAATCTTCGACCAACGCGCGATCACTTCGGCGTCGCCGAGATGAGCCGCTCGCTTTTGATTCACGTGTAACACCAGGTGATAGTGATTCGACATCACTGCATATGCGCAGATATCGATCGCGAACACCGAAGACAACAACTGCAATCGATCGATGACCCACTGCTTGCGATGTGAATAGTCGCGGCCAGCGTATTCGTCAAAACCCCACAGCCATGCGCGTCGCACGCATCTTGCGATCACGTGGTAGTACGGCGTGTCATGCAAAGACACCTGTGAATGGCGCGGATAGCCCATCGTCGAAGCACCGAGTGAATCAACCTGTGGGCCCACAATAAGTGCATTGGAAGCGCCGGAGTCGACGAGTTTCTGCCCGAAATAGCCAGAAATGACCTCACAACTCGATCGTCAGTCGTGGGTGTCCAAACACAAGTCC
>CAZIXV010000365.1:0-3859 GCA_964543105.1 uncultured Steroidobacteraceae bacterium | reverse complement strand
CTCCGCCTTCTGGCTGTCGCCTGTCGCCTGTAGCCCGTCGCCCGTGGCTACGCTCACGCCAACACTCTCGACACCCGCAACACTTCCGGCATCTTGCGCAGGTTCTTGATGACATGCGCGAGATGTTTGCGGTCGCGCACTTGCACATCGAAGACGAGTGTTGAGGTATCGCCGTCGCGTTCGTCGACGGCGACGTGTTCGATGTTCGTTTCAGTTGAGGTGATGTTCGAGGCAAGCGCCGCCAGCACGCCCATGCGATTGGTCACTTCAATGCGGATCTCGACGTTGAATAGGCGCTCGACGCCCGGCTGCCAGGTGACGGATAGCCACTTGTCGGGCTGCTTGCGGTAATTGCGCAAGTTGTTGCAGGCCTCGCGATGGATGACCACGCCGCGGCCGCTCGAGAGATACGCCATGATCGGATCGTTCGGAATCGGGAAACAGCAGCGCGCGTAACTGACGACCATGCCTTCCGTACCGGCGATGGCGAGCGGCTCGGAGTCCGATTTGGTTTCTGCGGGCGGTGCGACGTCGTGCGGCAAGAGACGGCGTGCGACCAGCGGCGCGAGACGCTCGCCCAGACCGATCTTCTCGTACATGTCCTCGGCGCTCTTCAAGCCGAGTTCGGCGACGGCGGCCCGCACGCGCTCGTCGGGAATCTTCTTGAGCGCAAGTGACAGATCGCCGAGCGCCTGATTCAACAAGCGCTTGCCGAGATCGACGGCTTCCGAATGTTTCAGGCTCTTCAAATAATGGCGGATCGCCATGCGCGCCTTCGCGGTGACGACAAAGTTCACCCAAGCAGGATTGGGCGTCGCGCCCTTTGCCGTGATGATCTCGACCGTCTGGCCATTACGCAGCGGCGTGCGCAGCGGCACCAGACGGCGATCGACCTTCGCGGCGACACAGTGATTGCCGATGTCGGTGTGCACCGAATAGGCAAAGTCGACGGCGGTGGCGTTGCGTGGCAGGCGGCGAATCTCGCCGCGCGGCGTAAAAACGTAGACCTTGTCGGGGAACAGGTCGACCTTGACGCTCTCCATGAATTCTTCGGAATTGCCGCCCTGCTGCATCTCCATGAGCTGCTGCAGCCATTCGCTCGCGCGATCGCGATACGAATGCGCCTGGTCATCGCCCGTTTTGTACTGCCAGTGCGCGGCGATGCCCGATTCGGCGACGCGATTCATGTCTTCGGTGCGGATCTGCACTTCGATCGGCATGCCATTCGGACCGAATAACGTCGTATGCAGCGACTGATAGCCGTTCACGCGCGGAATGGCGATGTAGTCCTTGAAGCGACCCGGCATCGGGCGATACAGGCCATGCACCAGGCCGAGCGTGCGATAGCAGGTGTCCATCGAATCCACGACGATACGAAAACCGAAGACATCAATGATCGATGACAACGGCGCGCGTTTGCGGCGCATCTTCTGATAAATGCTATAGAGGTGCTTTTCGCGCCCTTCCACGCGGCCCTTGATGCCGGCGCGTTGCAGGGAGTTGCGCAAGTTCTCGGCGATCTTGCCAACGAGCTGCTTCTGATTGCCGCGCGCACGCTTTAACGCTTTTTCGATCACTCGGTAGCGATCCGGGTAGAGCGCCTTAAAGCCGAGTTCTTCGAGTTCCGATTTCACCGAATGAATGCCGAGGCGATTGGCAATCGGCGCATAGATCTCGAGCGTTTCGCGCGCGACGGTGCGGCGCTTGGCGGGCGGTACCGAGCCGAGCGTGCGCATGTTGTGCGTGCGATCGGCGAGCTTGACCATGACGACGCGAATGTCGCGCACCATTGCCAGCAGCATTTTGCGGAAGGATTCGGCCTGCGCTTCCGCGCGGCTGCGAAACTGAATCTGATCGAGCTTCGAGACGCCATCGACGAGTTCGGCGACCTCTGGGCCGAAGCGATCGGCAATCTCTTGCTTCGCGGTCGCAGTGTCTTCGATGACGTCGTGCAGGATGGCCGCGATGATCGTCTGCGCATCCATGTGCAGATCGGCGAGGATGTGTGCGACCGCGACGGGATGCGCGATGTAGGGCTCGCCGCTTAAACGTTTCTGACCTTCATGAGCTTGCGCACTGAATTCGTACGCATCGCGAATCCGATCGACCTGGCTCGGTGGAAGATAGGTCTCGAGCTTATTGATGAGCTGCGTGATCCCAATGGACCGTCTTCCAGTCGGCAACAAACCAAGCAAGGAAGACGCGTAATCCATGGAGCAAGCAGTAACCGTTGACGAGCGAGAATGTTGACAGCCAAGAGCGCGCGCAGATGCGTCTCAATGGCCGCCTTCACTTTCGCATAGCGCTGATGAGTTGTCAGTCTCCTGGGTATGGGGGCGCTTAAGCGCACTTAAACGCCGAAGGAAATGGACTGTTTTCGCTTGTTCCGCCGCGGTGTAGAGATGCGCGATGCGCCGCCGCAACGCTTGTTACAGAACAGCTTGCTGAGGCCCGAAATCTCTCGGCGTCAACGGCCAACATCAAACCGTCGAGCGGCGTCGACGTTATTCGCCGAGCCCCAAGTGCGGGGCGCGCAATTCGCCGGACATCTCTGGCTCGGGCAGCGGCTCGACAGCAGGGCGTTCAGGCTCCTCGAGGATTTCAGGGCCGATGTGGCCGGCGGCGATTTCGCGCAAGGCGACGACGGTCATCTTGTCGTTCTCCCACTCCACGGTGGGTTCGGCGCCGTTCGCGAGCTTGCGTGCGCGCTTGGCTGAGACCAGGACGAGTTGAAACAAATTCGGGATTTGCTGCAGGCAATCTTCGACGGTAATACGGGCCATGCGGACCTCGGGCGGAAAATCGGGCCGCGCAGTATAGCTGCGAATCGAGTTTGAGGCTCAGGACTTGGGCTCGGCATCCGCTGCCACTAAGCGAGGTCAGCAAAAAGATGCCGGCGACGAATGAGCCTGTGTAGTGTCCGGCCCCGAGCCCCGAGCCCCGAGTCGCCTCCTAAGATGCGCCATCGCGCCGCATTTCCGCTAACATTGCGCGCCCGCCGGCCTGGCACCACTACGATTCGCCGCCGGCGCCCTACTTCGGAGACGTTTGGTATGAAGTTTCGACCGACCCTTCTGGCGCTCGGCCTTGCTTTGGCTGCGATTGGCGCAACGACTGCGCGCGCGGAAGGCAATGTAGCCAACGGCAAGATCAGCGCCTACACCTGCCAAGGCTGTCACGGCATCCCCAACTATAAGAATGCATTCCCGAGCTACAGCGTGCCGATGCTGGGTGGTCAGCATGCGAAATATCTGGAGGTGGCGTTGCAGGCGTACGCGAGCGGCGATCGCGCGCATCCCACGATGTATTCGCATGCAGCGGAGATGGATGACCAGACCCGCGCCGACATCGCCGCATTCTTCAGCGGTGAGCAAACGCCGCGTTCGGAGGAAGTGATTGGTACGCCGCCCCCCGCAGTCCAAACCTGTGCGGCCTGTCACGGCGCGAACGGCGCCAAGTCCATCGCAGAGGATTACCCGATCATCGCGGGTCAGAAGGCTGACTACATCGTGCAGGCGCTGAAGGACTATAAGAGCGGCAAGCGTAAGAACCCGATCATGGCGGGCATCGTCGCGGGCGTGGAAGAGGCCGAATTCGACGCCATCGCGCGGTTCTTCTCGCGACAAGACGGCGGCCTGTGCACCACTGACCGCATCGCCCAACACGGGCAGTGCAAGTAGGCGCGCAAGGCGTGTCGATGACGAATTTCCGCGCTTTTCGGATCCATCAAGAGAACGGCAAGATCGTCTCGCGGCTCGAGACGATCGGCCTAGATGACCTGAACGCCGGTGAAGTTCTCGTCCGCGTGCGCTACTCGACGATCAACTACAAAGACGCGCTCGCAGCGACGGGCGCGGGA
>CAZIXV010000364.1:2375-3865 GCA_964543105.1 uncultured Steroidobacteraceae bacterium | reverse complement strand
CCGCTGCCGCGCGGGGAGTCTTCTTAACCGAAGCAGCCTTCTTGGCGGGAGAGGAGGTGCGTTTCACAGTGCGTTTTTTCAAGAGATTCTCGCAAACAGACAAAGGATGGATTTAGGAAACGGCAATTCTGCCGCAACAACCTCGTCAGTGAATAGGGCAAGGACGCAATCCGAAGTACTTTTCAGGCGTTCCCGCATACTTTGTTCATCGAACTTCGCGAGAACCGGCCATTGTTGACAGGTTTGTAATGTGTGCCGAGTTACGCGCCTTGCAACGCTTGGCTGATCCCAGTGACCGAGGCGAGTAGCGCTGCGAGCTGTTCCTTGTCCTCGCGACCACCCTCACGCCAACGCTGCAACAGCTCCACTTGCACCAAGTGCATCGGATCAATGTACGGGCTGCGTAAGCGGATGGAACGCTGCAGCGTCGGCTCCCCGTCAAGTAGCCGCGCGCATCCCTTCAGTTTCAGCACGTGTTCCTTGGTCAGCTCATATTCGGCTTGGAGCACCGGGATGAAACGTCGATGCGCCGCATCAACCAGATTGGCGTATAGCGCCGCGATGTCTAAATCCACACGCGCGAGCGACAGCTCGATTTCGTCGAGCAAACTTCCGAAGAAAGGCCAGTGCGCATACATTTCGCCGAGCGTGTGTTCGCCGAGCGTCCGCGTCGCTTCCGCCAGCGCACTGCCGGCCCCGAACCAGCCGGGCAACATGTAGCGACACTGCGACCACGCATGGCTCCAGGGAATCGAGCGTAACGCTGCGATGCCGCTGCGCTCGCCGCGGGCCGCCGGCCGCGAGCCGATCTGGAGGCGTTCGATCAGATCGATGGGTGTGAGCTGGCGAAAGAACGCATAGAACTCGGCATCGCCATAAACGAGATCTCGATAGACACGGCCGCTAGCATCGGCGAGCAAGTCCATCGCACTGCGCCAGTGCGACTCGACGCGTTCGGCGGGCATGACTCCGCTCGATCCAAGCGCAAGCGCATTGAAGGCTTGTTCGAACATGCGCAGCGCAATCGGCCGCAAACCGTACTTTTCCTTGATCAACTCGCCCGCTTCGGTCATTCGCAAGCGTCCGCGGCGTGCATCATCCGGCCCCGTACGTACGAGCACCTCGGCACGACCGCCGCTGCGATCGAGCCCGCCAGCGTGGCCGTGAAACAGCGTGAGATCGATGCCGGCACGATTCGCAGTCGCAAACAAAGTCTCTTGTGCTCGCCGTATCAACCAGCGCGAACGGATGATGCCGGTGTCCTTGTTGCTCGCCGAATAGCCGATCATCGCGTATTGATGATTGCCGCGATGGACGAGATGACGTCGATACTGAGGTTCATCGAGCAGTTGTTCGAACACCGTGCCGCAATGTTCCAACGATTCTGCCGATTCGAACAGCGGCGCAATATCGACCGGCACATCTCCCGTGCGTCGATCCGCCGTGTCAGCCCAGCGCGCCAGCACGAGCACGCTCAAGATGTCATCCGC
>CAZIXV010000364.1:0-2275 GCA_964543105.1 uncultured Steroidobacteraceae bacterium | reverse complement strand
AGCCCCGCGTGCTCGCCTTTGTTTTCCGCAAGACTCTGCGCTACGAGTTCGATGTCCTGCTGAAACTCCGCCGCGGATTCGTACCGATACTGGCGCCCGTCGTAAGTCGCGCGCAGACGTTCCAGCACCTGGCCGAGAAAGACGCGGTACGGCATGCGGTCGTGGCGTGCCGGCGTCAGGGTCGTCGCAGCCGGCAGCATCATCGTGTAGCGATCGATGCGCGCTTGTAGTGCCGGCGAAATCGAAACTCGCGTGGCGCTTTGCGAAAGCGCCTCCTGCAACGCCTGACACTCGAGAAAGTAGTTGTTGACGATGAGCTGTTGATGCCGCGCGAGCGTTTCGCGGATGGTCTTTGCGTGCACGTCGGGATTGCCGTCCATGTCGCCGCCGACCCAGGAGCCGAAGCGCAGAATCTCCGGCAGTTCTATCGAGTTCGCATCGGGCCCATAGAATTTCTCGAGGGCCGCGGTGATCTCTTCGCAAAAGAACGGCACGATCTGATAGAGCACTTCGGCAATGAAAAACAGCACATGCTCGCGCTCATCGGCAATCGTGAGTCGCTCGCGCGAGTTCTCGGCCGTTTGCCAACTCGAGGTGATCTCCGCGCGCATGCGATTCCAGACCGTGCGCATTTCCGCTGTCGAGGCGTCGAGCCCCAAGCGGCCCAACAAGAGCTGCGCAACTTTCTGCCGCTTGCGCAACAAGGTCCGGCGCGTCGACTCCGTGGGATGCGCCGTCAACACCGGTTCGATCCACAACTCCAGCAACAGGCGATGCAGCTGCGGCAAGGTGACACCGCCTGCTTTGAGCTTGCTCAGCGCCTCCTCCACCCCGCCCGGCTGTTTTGCACCCTCATTCATGTATTCGCGACGGCGACGAATCCGATGCACCTTCTCCGCCATGTTCACCATCTCGAACCAGGTCGAGAACGAACGCACCAGATCGCGCGCGCCTTCAGCGGAAATGCCGCGGATGATCTCCAACGAGGGCACGATGCCACCCGGCTCGCCTTCACGCCGCGCAATGGCGGCTTGGCGGCTCTTCTCGACGAGTTCGAACAGGGCATCTCCGCCTTGTTCGCGGATCACCTCGCCAACGAGCGCACCCAACATGTGCACGTCTTCGCGCAAGGCGGCGTCTTTGAGGGGAAAGAAGAGATCTTGGCGAGCCATGGCAGACAGGAGCGGTTAGCGGTTAGCGATTGGCGATTGGGCGGCCAGCAGCGCGACCGCCCATCATCCACGAGGGTCCGTCCGCCGGTTGCTATTGCCATCCGGTACGGACTGCCGCAATGATGGTCCACGGAGGGACGCATGAACATCGACTCGGAAATCCGACACTTCAAGGATATGTCTGCGCTCGAGCAGGCACGCTTCCTCAGCCGGTTCATGTACGAGCTCACGCTCGAGGCGCGCAACTTCTATAGCCCGAGCGGCGAGCAGGCCATTGATGCGAACAAGCTGCGCTTCATCAATGAAATCCAGCATCGACTCACGCGCTTCATCGAACAAGTCCTGCTCGACGATCCCGCCCGCCCCAGCGATGAGATGACGCTGCGGTTGCTGCTCGCACCGCGCGCCGAAAAGACGATCGAAACCTTGCTCCACGCGGCCTACGCGCGAACGATCCAGGCAACGGCGTAGCCGGTTCGTCTATCCGCTATCCGCCATCGCCGATCGCCCTTAAGCGGGAAAGAAATCGATCGGCTTGGTCACGGTGATCGTGCCGACATCGCGCGACTCGAAACGGAATTGCTTGATACGAGCAACCAGACGCCGCTCGAGTTCCGCATCGTTCAATTCGCTCGAGACGACATCGCAACGCGTGATCGAACCATCCGGTGCAATCGTCAGTTCGAGCACGACCTTACCGCGCAGATCCGGCTTCTCGCGCAATGCGCGCGAGTAGATCGAATAGATGGCGCCTTTGTTGCGGTCGAATACGAGTGCGATTTCTTCTTCGCTGCGCGTTGCCTTATTGCTGCCAGCAGCGCGGCGTACGCCATCTTCAGCCTGCTTCTCGAGTACCGATGAGGTCACTTGAGTCGTGTCATGGCCGCTTAGCGCACCGGCGCCACCACCGTAGCCGCGGCTTAGGGCAGCGGTATTGATGCCGCCGCTACTCGCGCCGACTTTCGAGGTGAGAAGCGAGCGCTCCGAGCGCGTCTCCTCGCCGACTTTGCCGGTGAGGTTCTTGGTTTGCGCGGCCTTGTCGAGCACCGCGTTGTCGCGCAGATCCGCGAGCTGATCCTGCAGCTTGAGCAGACCCGACTGCT
>CAZIXV010000363.1:0-3866 GCA_964543105.1 uncultured Steroidobacteraceae bacterium | reverse complement strand
GTGCGTCACGGCGATGACGGTGCCGGGATACTCTTCGAGGAAGCGCTCGAGCCAGGCGACCGATTCGGCGTCGAGGTGGTTGGTCGGTTCATCGAGTAGCAGCATGTCGGGCTGCGATAACAGCAAACGACACAGCGCGACGCGGCGACGTTCACCGCCGGAAATCTTCGTGACGTCAGCATCCCACGGTGGCAGACGCAGCGCTTCGGCGGCGACTTCGAGTTTGCGTTCCAGTTCCCAGCCGTTGTTCGCGTCGATCGCGTCCTGCAGCTTCGCTTGCTCCTCCAGGAGCTTGTTCATTTGCTCGTCCGTGATGTCCGGATCGGCAAACTTGTCGCTTACTTCGTTGAAGCGATCGATCAGCGACTGCACTTCGGCGACGCCTTCGACGACATTGCCGCGCACGTCCTTGTTTGGGTCGAGTTGCGGCTCCTGTTCGAGCAGGCCGATCTTGATGCCAGGCTGCGGGCGCGCCTCGCCTTCGAATTCCTTGTCGACGCCAGCCATGATTCGCAGCAGTGTGGACTTGCCCGAGCCGTTCAGGCCGAGCACGCCGATCTTCGCACCTGGGAAGAACGACAAAGAAATGTCTCGGAGGATGACGCGCTTCGGCGGCACCACCTTGGACACGCGATTCATGGTGTAAATGAACTGGGCCATTGCGATAAATAGCTCGTTTGATCGAAAAAAGGGGCTGAATGATAGCTAAGAACTGATGGCGATAGCGGATGGCGATGGCGGATGAAAGTTACCGGCTCGTAGGACGATTCGCCGTTGGCAAGAGTCTGACCTTCGTTGCTGGTCCGACCCGCCGCGCCCATCGCCTATCCGCTGCGTCGTGCGCTACTCTCGCGCTCCACCTTGACGGAGCACGACGCGCTTGTTCGAAACTCAGGAGCCCGCTGTTTTGCTCGTCGCTGGCGAGCAGATTGCTCGATACGGGTTTGGCGATGGGCATCCGTTCGGGCCGGATCGGCATGAAGCCTTCATGCGCGAATTGCACGCAGCCGGTTTGGATGGAGCCGTCAAGCGCGCGGCGCCGCGTCTGGCGACACGGGATGAACTCGAGCTGTTTCACACGCCCGAATACATCGATTTGGTGCGCGAGCGTTCCGTGACCGGGCACGGCTATCTGGATGCCGGCGATACACCGGCCTTTAAAGGCGTATTCGAAGCGGCGAGCTACGTCGTCGGCGCAGCCTTGGTAGCGGTGGACGCCGTGATGGGCGCGGCGGTACGGCGCGCATTCATTCCGATCGCCGGTTTGCATCACGCCGCGCGCCATCGGGCCGCCGGATTCTGTGTGTTCAATGACTGCGGCGTCGCCATCGAAGCGTTGCGGCGCAAGCATGGGCTGAAGCGCATCGCCTACGTCGATATCGATGCGCATCATGGCGATGGCGTGTTCTACGCATTCGAGTCGGATCCCGATGTTCTGTTCGCGGACCTGCACGAGGATGGCAAGTTCTTGTTTCCTGGCACGGGTCGCGAGGACGAAACGGGTAGCGGCCCGGCTGCAGGGACAAAGCTGAATATCCCCATGGCGCCCGGCGCCACCGATGAAGATTTTCTAGCTGCCTGGGAGCGCGTCGAGGACTATCTGCGCGCTGGCGAGCCGGAATTCATCGTGTTTCAGTGCGGCGCCGACAGTCTCCAAGGCGATCCCATCACGCATCTGCAGTACAGCGAAAACGCCCATGCGCATGCCGCTACGCGTCTGTGCGCAATTGCCGATGAACTCGGCCACGGCCGCGTCATCGGCACCGGCGGCGGCGGATACAACCGGCGCAACCTCGCGCGCGCGTGGACGAGGGTCGTCGGCAGCTTTGTCGGAGCTGCTAGCTAGTCAGCTAACCAGCCAGCTAGTCAGCTAGCCAGCTAGCCAAAAGCGAGCTCGCGCGCTAGTCGAGCGAGTTGTCCCTCTTGCCAGCCGGCTAGCAAGCTCGTTGCTAGCTGGCTCGCGCCAGCTGGCTGACGCCGGCTGGCCGGGCCCGGTCCTCGCCTTTACAATCCCGGCCCCGCCCATTCGCCCAAAGGTTTCTCTAGATGTTTGCTGCAGATACGAAAATCGCAGGGTTCGACCCCGAACTCGATGCTGCCCTGCGCGCTGAGGCGCAGCGCCAGGAAGATCACATCGAGCTCATTGCGTCGGAAAACTACGCCAGCCCGCGCGTACTCGAGGCACAAGGTTCGGTGCTGACGAACAAATATGCGGAAGGCTATCCGGGCAAGCGCTACTACGGCGGTTGCGAGCACGTCGATGTGGCGGAACAGCTGGCGATCGATCGGGCGAAAAAGCTGTTCGACTGTGGCTATGCGAACGTGCAGCCGCACTCAGGCTCGCAGGCTAACGCGGCGGCGTATCTCGCGCTGGTGAACGCTGGCGACACCATCCTGGGCATGAGCCTCGATCACGGCGGGCATCTCACCCACGGCGCGAAGGTCAATTTCTCCGGGAAGATCTTCAAGGCGGTCCAATACGGGCTCGATCCCAATACGGGTGAAATCGACTACGTGCAAGTCGAGAAGCTCGCGCAGGAGCATCGTCCGCGGCTGATCATCGCCGGTTTTTCGGCCTATTCGCGCGTCATCGACTGGGAGCGCTTTCGCAAGATCGCCGACAGCGTGAATGCATATTTCCTCGTCGACATGGCGCACGTTGCAGGACTCGTGGCGGCGGGTATCTATCCGAGCCCCATTCCGCATGCACACGTCGTGACGACGACGACTCACAAAACGCTGCGCGGTCCGCGCGGCGGCTTGATCCTCGCCAAGGGCGACCCGGAAATCGAAAAGAAGCTCAATTCGCTGGTGTTCCCGGGAACGCAGGGCGGTCCGTTGATGCATGTGATCGCCGCCAAGGCCGTCGCGTTTCTCGAGGCGTTGCAACCTGACTTCGCCTCGTATCAAAAGCAGGTGCTGGCGAATGCGCGCGCCATGGCGGGTGCGCTCAGCAATCGCGGTTACAAGATCGTTTCCGGGGGCACCGACAATCACTTGTTCCTGGTGGATCTGATCGACAAGAACATCACCGGCAAGGATGCGGATGCCGCGCTCGGCCGCGCCCATATCACCGTGAACAAGAACGCGGTTCCGAACGACCCGCGTTCGCCATTCGTCACGAGCGGCTTGCGTATCGGTACTCCTGCGGCAACGACGCGGGGTTTTCGCGAAGCGGAAGTCATCGAACTCGCCGGCTGGATCGCCGACATTCTCGATGCGAATTGCGGCGAGGAGGCCATTGCGGCCGTGCGTACCAAGGTGGAGGCGATCTGTGCGCGCTTCCCGGTGTATGGGAAGGCCCAAATGATCAGGTGATCAGGTGATCAAGTGATCTGGTGATCGAGGTCAGAAGAGGTGAGCGCGTGATTTCAAGGTCCGATGACAGTGGTAGAGATGGTTTTTCTTGCCGCGATCACTGGATCACCTGATCACCCGATTACCTTAAGTCCCCATGTACTGCCCCTTTTGCAATCACGAAGAAACCAAAGTGATCGACTCGCGGCTGGCGGGCGAGGGGCAGCAGATTCGGCGGCGTCGTGAATGCTTGCAATGTGGCGAGCGTTTCACGACGTTCGAAACGGCCGAACTCGTCATGCCGCGAATCGTGAAAAACGATTCGACCCGACAACCCTTCGATGAACAGAAGCTGCGCGGCAGCATGCTGAAAGCGCTCGAAAAGCGGCCCGTGTCGAGCGAAGCGCTCGATGCGGCCGTCGCGCATATCTGCCAAAAGTTGCGTTCGCTCGGCGAGCGCGAAGTGCCTTCGCGCATGGTCGGTGAACTTGCGATGGAGCAATTGCATCGCCTCGATGAGGTCGCCTACGTGCGCTTCGCATCGGTGTATCGCAGCTTTCAGGACCTGG
>CAZIXV010000362.1:0-3871 GCA_964543105.1 uncultured Steroidobacteraceae bacterium | reverse complement strand
GTGCGAATGCGTTTCGCTACGGAGAAGGTGTTCTGCAGCAAGCGGTTGAGATACGGGCCGGTGGTGCCTTGGTCGTGGGCGACGCGGTAGGCGTCCTTGATTTGCCCGAGAATCTGCGGCTCGCCGAGCACCAGTGAATCCAGTCCGCAGGCCACGGAAAACAGATGCTCGATCGCCTCCGATCCTTGTAGTTGATACAGGGACCTGCGCAGATCCAGCCCGTGGGTGGCGAGATCGTGCCAATGTTCGAGCCAGTCGGTGAGTTGTTGGGCCGCGGCGCTCGGTTCGAGCGCGCTGGTCGCGCAATACAGCTCAGTGCGATTGCACGTCGAGACGATGAGGCATTCGCGCACCTCGGGTACGCGCACCAATCCGCGCAACGCGTCCGGTAAATCTTCACCCGCAAAGACGATTTTCTCGCGGATGTCGACGGGTGCGGTGCGGTGATTGATTCCTATGACGACGAATGACATGCGATTGCTGTCGCGAACCGGCGGCGATTGTCCGGGAAGGGTACCGGGATGACAAGGACGGCCGTCCGTTAAACGTGCGGGGGCGACGGCACGAATGGCGGCGCCTGCGGCGGAAAAGCTCCGCTTTGCGCCACTTTGCCGTCTGTCTCGCTGATATATTGCCCGCACTATGTCTCCATCGAAATCCATTCGCTTAGCTGTCGTGCTCTTGCTCGGCGTGTCCATCGCCGGCTGCGCAGGAACTGCACCCACCGAGCGCGCAGCGGCGGATGCCGCGGCACTGCCCGACGATCCCAGCGCACTGGTGCTGGGCGCCGAGATCGCGCTACAGCGTAACCAGTACCGGGAAGCGGCCCGAGCCTACGTGCGCGCAGCGCAGTTGGCCAATGATGAGTCGCTGGCCGAACAGGCCGCGCGCACGGCGTTCGAGCACCATCAGTGGTCGCTCGTGCTCGAGGCGGCGGAGCGCTGGCTTGCCATCAATCACACCAACGAGGAAGCGCGGCGTTTCGCGGCTTTCGCAGCGTTACAGCTGTATCAGACCGATCGTGCCGCCGAACATCTCTTATTTCTCCTCGAAACCGCCTTCATCAATCCTCAAGCCGGCTATCTGGCGCTGCTGCCGCAATTAGCGAGCGAAGGCTCGCCACCCGCGGTCACGGCTGTGCTGCAGGCGCTCGTCGAAAAACACTCCGATTTAGCTGAAGCACACTACGCGCTGGCGCGTGCGGCCTTGCAGTCCGAAAACCGGGCGTTGGCGTTCGAACACGCCAAACGCGCCACCGAGATCGCGCCATATTGGTCGCGTGCGGCGTTGTTCTTCGGGCAAATGCAGCAAGTTCAAGGTAATGACGCGGCTGGCCTCGCCACGGCGCGCAAGGTGCTCGAGCAGGATCCGCAAGCCGAATATCGGCTCGAATACGCCTTGATGCTGATGCAGGCCGGACGCGACGAAGAAGGCCGCGCCGAGCTTGCGCGTCTGCTCGAAAACGAGGCGACCGCCGCGTTCGCCGAGCGAGCGCTGGCAGATGTCGATTTCCAGATGGGTGATCGCGAAGCCGCCAGGCAGCGCTATGCGAACCTGATGTCGAGCGGCCGTTTCGTCTACGAGTCGCTGTTTTATTTAGGCGCGATCGCCGAATCGCGCGACATGTGGGATGAAGCGGTGCGCGATTACAGCCGGGTGACCGGAGGCACGCTGGCGGTGCCTGCACAAGCGCGAGCCGCCGCGATCAAGGCGCGGCAGGAGCAACTGTCGGTAGGCCTGCAGCATCTGCAAGACTTCGTGGCGACGCGGCCGCAATACACGTTGGAGATCCTCGTGGTGCGGGCGAATCTCATGGCGAACCATGGCGATCGAGAAGGGGCGCTCAAGTTGCTCGATGAGTCGCTCGAGGAATATCCGGATTCCTCTGCGCTGCGTTTCGCGCGGGTGTTTCAACTCGAGGCGGCGGACAAGGTCAATGCCGCGCTCACTGAATTACGCGCACTCGTGGAAGATCGTCCCGGCGATCCAACGGCGTTGAATGCGCTCGGCTACACGCTGGTCGATCGCACGCGCCAGTATCGAGAAGGCTTGCAGTACATCGAAGCCGCGCTGGCGGTCACGCCCGACAGCGGCGCAGTGCTCGACAGCATGGGTTGGGCGTTGCATCGGCTGAAGCGCAATGAAGAAGCGCTCGAATACCTCGAGCGAGCGAGCCAGCGAATCAACGATCCGGAAGTGGATCTGCATCTCGGCGAAGTGCTGCTCGCGCTCGGACGCAAGGATGAGGCGCTTGCGACCTGGCAGGAAGCGAACGAGCGCTATCCCGACAACGAAGATTTGCAGCAGCGCGTGAAATCACTGGCGCGGTGAGTTCGGCGTGCGCTCCTTATTAAAGTGCTCTTGGCTCGCGGGCCTCGGCGCAGCGCTCCTGTTGACCGGGTGCGCGGTCACTCCGCCGCGGGTTCCCGGCGAGCTCGTTCCCGTCGAACAAATCGAACGCTGGCAGGCGCGTGGCCGCATCGGCGTCTCGGGGCCGCAAGGTGGCGGTTCGGGCTCGTTCGATTGGCGCCAGGATGACGACGCTGCGAATGTGCAGATCCGCGGGCCGATCGGCATCGGCAGCGTGCGCTTGCAGGTGCGCGGTCAGCCGCAAAATCCGCAGATCGAAGTGCAAACCGGCGATGGCGAGACGCTGCACGCCGACGCTGCCTGGAATGAACTCGAAGCGCGTTTGGGCGCTGGGCTGCCGGCCGGCAATCTTCGTTATTGGCTCGTGGGGATGGCTGCGCCCGGCGAGCATCGTTGGGATGAGTCGACTCTGGAACAGGATGGTTGGCGCATCGAATACCAGGATTATTCCGATCGCTTCGGTGCTCAGTTACCGATGCGATTGCGCGCGTCGAGCGGTGAAGCGCGCGTACGCATCGTGATCGATCGCTGGCAGCTCGGGCAATGACTGACTTCGGTCCTGCACTCGGCGAGCCCTTGCCGTGGCCCGCGCCAGCGAAACTCAATCTATGTCTGCATATCGTCGGGCGGCGCGCAGACGGCTATCACTTGCTGCAAACCGCGATTCAATTCATCGATCTATGCGATGAGCTCGCGTTTTTCGAGCGTCCCGACGGTGTGATCGAGCGCGTCGAGGGCGATGCAAGCATCCCTGAGTCGAGTGATCTGACAATCCGCGCGGCGCGCTTGCTCGCGCAAGAAGCGGGTATCGATGCGGGCGTCGCAATCGCACTACGCAAACAGATCCCCATGCAGGCGGGTCTCGGTGGCGGCAGTTCGGATGCGGCGACGGTGCTCGTCGCGCTCAATCGTCTCTGGGGCATTGATTTCGCGATCGAGCGCCTCGCGCAAATCGGCTTATCGTTGGGAGCGGACGTTCCGATGTTCGTGCGCGGACATGCGGCTTGGGTCGAGGGAATCGGCGAGCAGGTGGCGCTGGCAGAGTATCCAGAAGCCAGCTTTCTCGTCGTTAAACCGCGTGCTGCCGTGAGCACGGCGGAGATCTTTCAGGCGCCTGAATTGACACGTAATTCCCCCATCACGACAATACGCGCCTTTCTCGCGGGGGGTGGCCGCAACGACTGCACTTCCACCGTGCGCGGCCGGTACCCGGAGATAGCGCAAGCGCTTGATTGGATGGAAGAATTTGGCGACGCGCGGCTGACCGGTACCGGTGCCTGCGGGTTCGTCGCCATGCCCGATTTGATGAGTGCGCGCGCGGCCGCAGCGCGCGTACCCGCGCACTGGACGGGGTACGCGGTTCGCGGATTGAATCGTTCGCCGTTGCTCGATCGGCTCGCATACGAACCATAGCGAGCCCGGGAGGATCGAGACGGCAGGTTTGTTTTCGGTTGGGGCGTAGCCAAGCGGTAAGGCAGCGGGTTTTGATCCCGCCATTCCC
>CAZIXV010000361.1:0-3919 GCA_964543105.1 uncultured Steroidobacteraceae bacterium | reverse complement strand
CTTGCTTGCGCGACACGAGCACGAGCTTGGCGCCATAGTCACCGAGCGCCTCGGCGATCTGCAGGCCAAGGCCACGCGAGCCGCCGGTAATGAGTGCGGTGCGTCCGGTAAGGTCGAAGAGGTTTTTCATTGCAAGCCCGTTACGAGGAGTGGGGCGCTAAGTCTAGCGGCGCTTTTCTACTCGCGCAGTCGACGGCGCGCTCGCACATCATGGATGAGCTCTCACACCGTTTGCAGTACCGCAGGGCAGAAAAAAGAGCCCGTATGGATAGAGCTAGCTGCCGCTGCGCGGGCTTCGAGTTTTCAGGTGCACAGCAAAGGCGAGCGCGCAGATGATGCCCGCAACCCAATGAAGCAGAGAGGTCCAGCTGCGTACCGTTTCGGAACCGATGTAATAAAGGGCGCACCCCGTCGCGGTGAGCCAAGCAAGACAGGCAAAGAGGATGCCGCCACTCCAACGGCGGATTCGAGCGCGCCAACTCTTATATATATGGCCGGGCCAGAGCAGACCGAACCACCACAACCCATAGAATGAGCAAACCGCATGGGCGATGAGCGCCCACTTCTCGGCCGGATGCGGACCTTCGAAGCCGAAGCTGTCCACCTCCTGCATGAAGTAGTGAACGTAGAGCCACACCAACCCCGAAGCCAGAACACCGAAACTCGCCCAATAGAGCGAATGGCGGCGCCCACGCGACATGTGACCCACGCGGGCACGCGCCAGGTCGCGTAATTTCTCTGCGTTCACGGCAAGACCTGCGTAGCGAGACCCATCAACGCGATGAGGCTGCAGCTTTGCAGCTGCAGCCTCTCGCTTGCCGATCGCGCCGGTGAGCTTCGTCGCTCACGATCATGCGCAACCATCTCGTCTCACATGTTCATGCGAAGGCCGAGCAAGTACACGCGTCCCAGCAAATCGAAACCACTCGAGCCCTTCGACAGCGGATACACATACGTGAAGTCCGTGGGGCCTTGCGGGACGATCTCCGGATCCTTGTTGAGCAGATTGCGAACGTTGAAGTAGGTTTCGAAATCAAACCCACCGACGCGGAAGCCGTACGACAGCGAGGCATCGAGGTAATAGGTGCTGTCGACCGTGTTGTCTTCGATGGTTTTCGCGAAAGCACCCGAGGGCGGGCAGTTCGACGAACACTCGATCCAACGTGCATCGAGCACACCTTCCGCTTGAGCTCGCACCGTGAGCGAACCGGTAAAGCTATCGCGCATGTAGGCAAGGTTTGCCGTCAAGCGCCAATCTGGCGGTCCGACAATTGACTGACCCATATCACCCAAGGTGCTGTAGGGACCATTGCCAAGACCTTCGTCCACAGTGCTGGTGCGATAAAAGGTACTCAACGCGGCAAGACGGAACTGGCCACCGAGTCCATCGAACGTTTGCGTGAGTTCGATATCGATACCGCTCTTCTTCTGCGATCCGATGTTGAATGGAATCAACGTGACTTGAGTGATCACACCCGCCGCATCGCGCTGGATGTTGTTACAGAACTGTTGCCGGCCTTCGAAGCAGAACAAGAGTGTCTGGTTGTCATTCGGACTTGCGATCGCTCCAGTCAGCTCGATGTTCCAATAGTCGATCGAAGCGCTGAAGCCCGGCAAGAACGAAGGTTGCAGCACGACGCCAACCTCGTAGGTGTTGCCCTCTTCTGGCTGCAGGTTCGGGTTACCCCGTGTTGCACCAAAGTACTGTGGGATCGTGTTTGTGAATGGATCGAATGCCGATCGTTGGCCCGAATTACCCACGGCGAGCAATTCATTGAAGTTTGGCGCACGAATATCCACCGAGCGCGTGCCGCGGAACTTCACTCCATCGATTGGCGCCCAGACCGCACCCACCTTCCAAGTTTCGACCGTGCCCGAGTACTCGTAATCCGTGATGCGAATTGCTGCGTTCAGATCAAGGCGATCTGCGAATGGCAATCCGTTAGCAAGCGGCACGACCGTTTCGAACGCACCTTCCATCACGCTGTTCGAACCTTCGAATGCCGAGAAGTTACCTGCGAACCACGGACCACCGCCGCTCGGCACGCCCTTCGCCTTGTCTTCGCGATACTCAGCACTGAGCGCGACCGAGACCGGACCTGCCCAATTCTCGAACAACGCCCCTTGCACCGATGCCGCAACGACGCTCTGCTCGATCGTTTGCACGACGGTCGAGGTGCCGGTGACGTAGTCACGAGCTGCTGCGTTGTTGACATTGATGCCCAGCGGATTCCACGGCAAACAAGGGTGCGTCGGATCCGTCAATGTCACACGACACACGATTTCGTTGCTGACCGGATCGCGTACCGCGTCAACGGCCAGCGCGTATCGAGCCGTTTGCACAACGCCGAGGACGTCCGTGGTGCTTTCCGTCTCACCGTATTGGTAATACGCCGTCCACGTCCATGGATTGCCGAACAAACCGAAATCTCCATCCAGGCCCACGACGTAGCGCTGCGTCTCCCGGTTGACGTCGTTACCCACGGTGGGCAGGTCGTAGTTCATGCTTCCGATGCGAAATGAAGGCAGTCCGAGCGCGGTCATCTGTGCTTGCACGGACGCAGGAATGAATGCGTTCCCGGATAGGATCGTCGGACCGTTGCCCGCCTGGAACGGTGGCCAAGTCGCCGTATAGGTGCGATTGTCGCCCCACGCAGCTTGCACATACGCGTTGATGTTATCGGTGATGTCGTAAGACACGCGTGCGAACACATTGCGCCGACGATTCTCGGGCTCGAGCGTTCCTGAGCGATCATGCCGAACCTCGGTGTCACGCCAATCGCCACCTTGCATCCACGGATCGTTGGTGATCGGTCCGTAGTTGAAGTCATACGGCACGCCGCCTTCGCCGAACGCGATACCCCGCAACGGGCCAGAAATGATGATGCCGCCGTGAGTTGCGTTGCTGAGCGACACTTCAGGACGCACTAAGTATTCCGGCTGCCCATTGGTCGGCGTGTACGCAGGGTTCACCATGATTCCCCAGCCGCCATAGTTCCAATCGCGACCACCATCACCGGGCGTAACACCTTCGCGATCGGCGATCTCGCCGGACAACAGCACGTGGCCGCGGCCACCCGCAAAGCCGAAACCACCCGTCACCGACACTTTGAACGATTCGTCATCGTCGTACTCGGTGCGGCCCGTGGAGACATCGGTCTTGAAGCCGGTGAACTCTTTGTCGAGGATGAAGTTGACGACGCCTGCAACGGCGTCCGAGCCGTAGACGGCAGAGCCGCCGCCTGTGACGGTTTCAACACGCTTGATGAGCTGCTGAGGGAAGTTGTTGACGTCGACCTCACCGCTGAACAGCGACGGGACCGAACGTTGACCGTCGAACAATGTAAGTGTCCGTGTTCCACCCATGCCACGAAGGTTCAACACGTTCAAACCCTGTGTGCCAGCGCTCACACCTGACGTCGAGCTGTTGGGTGATTGGCTATTGGCAAATACGGGCAGTGTGTTCAGCGTATCGGCGACGTTCGCCGTCGCGGTACCTCTCTGCAGCGTTTCCGCATCGATTGCGGTTACCGGCGTTGGTGCATCGTAACCACCCTCTCGCAGAATTCGGGTACCCGTGACGATGACACTCTCGAGAGAGCTGGCGCTCTGCTCAGCAGAGTCTGCGGACTGTTGTGCGTAAGAAGACCCTGCGGCAAGCAACGAACCGATTGCAAGCGCAAGCGTGTTTCGGACGTTCGGCTTATTACAGGCAATACGAGACCGGTCGTCGCTGACGCGACGAAATTTCTGGAGTGCCATCGTTAACCCCTGGATGTATTTTCGTAATCAATGCCGGGGTTTCGACATGCCAGCCCCGGGCCCCAATCCCAAATCGAGTTCGTTGGCCTGATCCCCCTTCGCTACGGTGAGCTGTGTGTGTGATTAGGGCTTGGCGATGTTCCAGTAGATTCCGACA
>CAZIXV010000360.1:0-3938 GCA_964543105.1 uncultured Steroidobacteraceae bacterium | reverse complement strand
GCGCGCAGGTCGCGCGTCGCACAGGTCGCGCCGTCACCCGTCGCCCTGAGGAGTTCGAACGTGCCGCGCTCTAATGCTTCGCTCGACATCGTCATCATCGGGCTTGCGCTCACCTCATCGTGGGGCAATGGACATGCGACGACGTATCGCTCTCTCATCAAAGGGCTCGCGCGGCGCGGCCATCGGGTGACGTTCCTCGAGCGGGATCAGCCGTGGTATGCGCAGCATCGTGATCAGCCGCAGAGCGAACATTGCGATACGCAGGTGTATTCGGACGTCGAGGATCTGCAGCAGCGCTTCGGTGACGCCGTGCGCGACGCCGACGTTGCGATCGTCGGCTCGTATGTCAATGAAGGCCGGCGCGTATGCGAATGGGTGTTGCAACACAGCGGTGGGATACGGGCCTTCTATGACATCGACACGCCCGTCACGTTGAGCGGCATGCGTGAGAATGCATGTGCGTATCTGGCGGTGGACCAGATTCGCGAGTTCGATCTCATGCTGAGCTTCACGGGCGGACCAACGCTGAACCTGCTCGAACAAACCTACGGAGCGAAGCGCGCCTCCGCCTTGTACTGCAGCGTCGACATCGACGCGTACCGTCCCCAGCAGGTCACCCCTCATGTTGCGCTGGGGTACATGGGCACCTATAGCGACGATCGGCAGCCCGGGCTCGAAGCGTTTCTCAATACACCAGCGCGGGCCTTGCCGGAATTGCAATTCATGGTCGTGGGGCCGCAATACCCGACATCCATTCAGTGGCCCGCCAACGTGCGTCGTGTCGAGCATCTGCCGCCGCGCGATCATCCGCAGTTCTATGCCTCTCAGCGTTTCACTTTGAATCTGACGCGTGCCGACATGCGTGCGGCGGGATATTCACCCAGCGTGCGTCTGTTCGAGGCGGCGGCGTGTGGCACGCCGATCATCTCCGATGACTGGCCTGGACTGTCGGCACTCTTTCGCCCGAACGATGAGATCGTCATCGTTCACGAGAGCAAGGAGGTGATCGAGTGTCTGTGCTCACTCGACGAAGTCGAGCGTGGCCGCCTCGCGAGGAATGCGCGCGCCCGGGTGCTCGCTGAGCATTCGAGTGTGTGCCGCGCGATGCAGTTGGAGCAATACATCAACGAACTCGACCAGCCGCGGCAGCGTCGCGCGCAATTGGCAACGGCGACGGGGTAGCGCCATGAACTCGAATGCGGCACAGGAAGGGGCGCGCGACGATATCGAATCGCTCGGTCCATGGTTCCACAACATTCATCTTCCGGACGGCCGGCAAACGGCGCCGCAGCATCCGTACGGAGATTTCCCTTCGTTCAAATGGGATCAGGTGCGCCATGCGGTGCCACAGGATCTCCACGGCTGGACGGCATTGGATATCGGTTGCAACGCGGGCTTTTATGCCCTCGAAATGGCGCGCCGCGGCGCGCACGTCACGGCGGTGGACATCGAGCCGATGTATCTCGATCAAGCGCGCTGGGTGGTGCATCAGTTCGGGATGCGCGATCGCATCGACATCGCTGAAGCGCACGTCTACGAATTGCTGGGCACGCGCGACACCTTCGACTTCGTGTGGTTCACGGGCGTGTTCTATCACTTGAAATACCCCGCGCTTGCGCTCGACGTTGTACGGCGCGCGACACGTCGTCTCATGATGTTTCAAACGATGACGATGCCCGGTGAGCACGTGATCGATACGCCGTTCGATCTGCCGCTCGAGGAGCGAGCGGCGATGCGCGATCCGGGCTGGCCTGCCATGGCCTTCATCGAACACAAGGTTGCGAATGACGCGACGAACTGGTGGGCACCGAATCACGCCTGCGTCGAAGCCATGCTGCGCGCGGCCGGGTTCAAAGTGCTAAAGCGGCCGGCGCACGAGTTCTATTTGTGCCGACCGGTGGAGCCTGTCGAGTTATACGATTTGGATAGGTTGTCGAGTGTGATTGCGGGTAGCTAGCCGGCGAGCGATGAGCAGGTGAGCCGGCGAGCAAGGTCAGCCGGCTAGCAATGAGCCGGCTAGCAGGCTGGCCAGATCGCTAAATTCCGTTCGCCCTGAGCTTGTCGAAGGGCTGGTCAAGCATGCTTCGACAAGCTCAGCACGAACGGAAAATTTGGGCGTGCTTCGACACGCTCGGCACGAACGGGTGGAGTGACTTAGTACGAACGGCAACTGTGGATCAATTGTGACCCGTATGAACCGGCGCATTCTCTCCCACGCGAACCGTTTGTAATTGCAGCGTGATGCCTTTCTGCCAGGCGTTTGCTTCCGGGTCGACCTCGGGGGTGGGTAGGTCTGCGCGATTCTCGCGCTTCTCTTGCGTGCTCACACCGAAGCGTTCGTCGCGTGCGGCGACAAGCTGCTCGTTGATCTGCCCATCGGCAGTGGCCCCCATCATGAGCATGGGATGGCCGAGCGGCAGTTCGAGGTTCTGGTCGGTGTGCCAGGTATGCCACGTCTTGCCATACGTACCGACCAGCTTTTCCATCAGTTCTTTCTCGGCGAGCGCAGGTATGCCCGGCGCGATGAGTTGCCCTGAACGAACTTCATGATGATGGCTGTGCCATAGGTGCTTTTCTTCCGTAGGCAGCGTCGCGAACACTTCCGCGCTCACGATGTATTCCACACCCATGATCTTGGCGTCGGATGTGTTGCCGTCGTAGATCACGCACTGAATGACGTCCTCGTTCAGCAAGCTGCAATAGTGGTGCGCTTCCATCTGCTGATCCATGGCACCGCTGTAAAAATGAAAGCCGTCCAAGTACGCGTTGAGTGCTTGCAGCGGCTCTTTGCTCTGGAGCATGGCGGCGCCGGCTTCCAGTACGTCAGTTTTGGTGCTCGTCTGCCTGCCGGGTGAATCCACGGGAGAGGGGCTGTTGTCGCTTCCACAGCCAGTCACCAAAAGAGTGCAAGCGATGAGGCTCGAGACGTTGCGTGTATGGAGTTTCATGATGCGATGCGAAGGACTGCAAACTCCCTCGGCAATGTCTGCCAGGGACGCCGAGTTCCCACGGAGGATCGGTCGGATCTGCGCGTGTCAGCATCCGCTGATGCACGCATGTCACGTGCGCTCGGAGCCCAAGCGCGCTCGGAACTTTGCGCCTTGGAACGGCTTGGTTCTTCGCATGTTCGCACTTCCCAATCGCACTTCATTTTTTTCGGCCGCGTATTTCTTACGCGCCGCTCGAGGGAGATCCCCATGGCTTTGAAAGTTCTCGAAGATCGAGGCACGCCCATCGATCAGCAGCGGTTCACGTGGCGCGAGCTCTCGCCTAGACCCATCAGCAAGCTCGATGACGATGCGTTCACGCGCGTACGTGTGATTCTCATGAATGGCGTCGAGCAGGAGGCGCTACGGTTCCAGCACGCCGTTGCGCGCTTCGATGCGTCGTTGCGGGCGCCGCTCGCCGAAATCCGGCATATCGAACACCATCAAGAAACAATGGTGAACTGGTTAATCGGGGCCGATCACTCGCCGCTGGAAACGACGATTGGCTATGAACAGACGGCCATCGAGATCACCGCCGGCATGGCGTTACGCGAACCAGATCCTTACGTGGCACAAACGCTGCGCTTTGGTTTGCTGGAGGATTTCGATCACCTGTATCGATACTCCGCACTTCTGGACCGGCTCGAAGGCAAAGACGCGAACAACATCACGCAGTCTTATACCGACATCGTGCCGGGGCGCCCGACACGCGTTCATCATCGTCATGCGCTCGACAACCTGCGTCGTCCTGTCGTGACTAAAGCCTCCCATCCACTGACGAAGTTGCACGCACTGACGATCACGGCTGGCGAACAGCAGACGCACAACTACTACATGAACATCGGTCCTCTGTTTTCAGATGCGCTGGCGCGCCAGTTGTACGCAGAGATCGCGTCGGTCGAAGAGCAGCATGTCACTCAGTACGAGTCGCTGCTCGATCCGTCGCAGACC
>CAZIXV010000359.1:0-3941 GCA_964543105.1 uncultured Steroidobacteraceae bacterium | reverse complement strand
AACATCGCTTCAGTATCGGCGAGTGATTTCATCAACCGGCTCGCACACAAAATTTCTGACAGTCTCACAGAGTTCGCCGATCCGCATCACATGAATCCATTCGTGCTGAGCTCGTCGAAGCACTCGCTCGACTAGCTGCTCTGCCTCTTATCAGTCACCCGCGATCGTCATTCGTTCGAGCAGAATCGAACCTGTGCGCACACCGCCACGCACATCGACGTCATTGCCGATGGCGACGATGCTCTTGAACATATCTTTGAGATTGCCGGCGATCGTAATCTCGTGCACCGGATAGGCGAGCTCGCCGTTCTCCACCCAGAACCCAGCCGCACCGCGCGAATAATCTCCCGTAACGCCATTGACGCCCTGCCCCATGAGCTCTGTGACGACGAGTCCTTTGTCCATGCGTTTCAACAACGCAGCGAAATCATCCGCTCCCGGTCGAACGAAGAGATTGTGCACGCCGCCCGCATTCCCGGTCGTCTTGAGTCCGAGCTTGCGCGCCGAATAGGTACTGAGAACGTAACCCGTCAGCACGCCGTCCTGAACGAGTTCGCGGTCTCGCGTAAACACCCCTTCACTGTCGAACGGGGCGCTGCCTAGAGCCTTGCGAATATGCGGCCGCTCCGACATCTGCACCCACTCTGGAAACACTTGTTGTCCGGCCGCGTCGAGCAGGAACGAGGAACGCCGATACTGGCTGCCGCCGCGCACGGCCCCGAGAAAGTGACCGATGAGTCCGCGCGCAAGCTCCGGTACGAACAGCACGGGCGCCGTCATGGTCGATAGTCGCCGGGCATTCAAGCGGCGTAACGCACGTGCGGCCGCGTGTTTACCGATGCTCTCACCACTTTCCAGTTCGCTCGAATCGCGCACCGAGCTATACCAATAGTCGCGCTGCATCTCGCCCTCGCTTTGCGCGACGACAACACAACTCAAACTATGCATGCTGCTTGGATAGCCGGCGAGAAATCCCAGCGTGTTGCCGAACACACGAATGCCTTGATGACTCGAGAGCGTTGCGCCTTCCGAATTCGCGATGCGCTTATCGACCGCCATGGCGGCCGCTTCACAGGCAACCGCTAAATCACGTGCCGCATCTGGCTCGATGTCCCAGGAATGGCATAGATCGAGATCGGGGATGTCGCGTGCGATGGTGTCAGGATCGGGCAATCCCGCGAACTCATCCTCAGCCGTGAAGCCCGCGATGCTGAACGCCTTCGCCACCGTCTCACGAATGGCGTGTGGCGTCAGATCGGCAGTACTGGCGCCACCCTTGCGCTTGCCGCGATAGACGGTCACACCCATACCGCGATCACGCTGGTATTCGAGGGTTTCCACTTCGCCGAGCCGCGCAGTCACCGATAAGCCCGTGCCGACGCTGACCCCGACTTCCGCCTCGCTCGCGCCCAGCTTCTTGGCTTCTTCGATCGCAAGCGCAACGAGCGCCTCGAGATCTGCTTTAGTGTGTGAGCTGGCTTTGGTCGCCATGAGCGTGGCGTCCGACGCGGAAGTGAGTTGTGACATGATCGCGATTCTATCAGGCAAGCCTCACCCGCAAGATCGGCGTTTCCCATGCAGCACGACGAAGAGTTTGACGAGCGCCCGAGTAAAAGCGAGCGCAAGCGCCAAAGCAGCGCATTACAAGAGTTGGGTGAAGCGCTCATCGAGCTGCCCCAAAATGAACTCGATGCATTGCCATTGCCGGAAAATCTGCGCGATGCCGTCGAACTCGCGCGACGCATCACGGCTCACGGCGGTCTTTACCGGCAAAAGCAGTACATCGGCAAACTGATGCGCAAGATCGATGCGGAGCCGATTCGCGCCGCGCTCGAAGCGAAACGCGACCGCGAACGCGTGGCCGCATTGCGCTTTCGGCACATCGAACGCTGGCGCGACCGCCTACTCACCGAAGGCAACGAAGCGATCGATGCGCTAGCGACAGAAATGCAAACGGACATCGACGTTGCGCAGCTCACCCGACTGGTCGAGCAAGCGCAAAGCGAGAAGCGTCGGGGCCAAGCCCCGCGAGCCGCACGCGAGCTGTTCCGCCTGCTGCGCGACCTGTTCGAGTCACCAGACGCGGATCCAGACATCTCCTGACTTGCGTGTAGAATCGCGGCCCTATGAAACCGTTGATTGGCATCATCATGGGGTCGAAGTCGGATTGGGAAACCCTCCAACCGGCTGCGGACACACTCACTCGCCTGGGCGTCGCGTTCGAAACGCGTGTCGTATCCGCGCACCGGACTCCCGACTTGTTGTTCGAATATGCAACCACCGCCCGTGAGCGCGGCATCGAAGTGATCATCGCCGGCGCAGGTGGCGCAGCACACTTGCCGGGCATGACCGCAGCCAAGACGACCTTGCCCGTACTCGGTGTGCCGGTGCAGTCCAGAGCGCTGAATGGCATGGACTCCCTGCTTTCGATCGTCCAGATGCCCGCTGGCGTTCCCGTCGGCACCATGGCCATCGGCCAAGCAGGCGCGACCAACGCCGCCTTGCTCGCCGCCTCGATTCTCGCGAACAAATACGAGCCCGTGCGCGCGGCCCTCGACCAATTCCGGCAAGACCAAACCGCCAACGTCCTCGCGCACCCAGACCCCTCGCAGCCCGCACCTCGCACATGAAGATCGGCATCATCGGCGCCGGCCAGCTGGGCAGGATGCTGGCGCTCGCCGGCTATCCATTGGGTTTGCGCTTCGTCTTCCTGGATCAAAGTGAGGACGCCCCCGGCGCGCAAGTCGGCCGCATCGTGCAAGGCGCCTTCGATGACCCTGCTGGGCTGCGCGAATTGGCGTCGCACGTCGATGTCGTCACGTTCGATGTCGAGAACGTTCCCGTCGATGCGATTCAGGAGATCGCCGCGCAGAAACCTTTTCTGCCACCGCCGAACGCGCTCGGCGCATCACAGGATCGGCTCGACGAAAAAACCTTGTTTCGCAAGTTGCGCATTCCGACACCCGAGTTCGCGGCAGTCGACAGTCTTGCGGATCTCATCAACGCCGTTGAACGCATCGGTTTGCCCGGCGTGCTCAAGACGCGCCGTTTCGGCTACGACGGGCGCGGTCAATTTTTCTTGAAGACGCCGCGCGATATCGAAACCGCCTGGAGCACGCTCGGCTCGGTGCCCTTGATCTATGAAGGCTTCGTCGATTTCAGCCGCGAGGTCTCGATCATTGGCGTGCGCAGCACGAAGGGCGAGATCGCGTGTTATCCGCTGTCTGCGAACACCCATTCGAGCGGTATTTTGCGGTACTCCACCGCGCCCTATCGCAACGCGCCGCTACAGCGTCAAGCCGACACATATCTGAAGCGGCTGATGAAGCACTTCGACTATGCCGGCGTGCTGACGATCGAGTTCTTCGTCAAACGCGGCAAGTTGATCGCAAACGAGATGGCGCCGCGCGTTCACAACTCCGGTCATTGGACGATCGAAGGCGCCGCCACGAGTCAGTTCGAAAATCACATGCGCGCAATTCTCGGTTTGCCGCTCGGCAGCGTGCAGCCCATCGGTCATTCCGCGATGGTCAATTTCATTGGCACGATTCCCGAGGCCGCGCAGGTCCTGAAGATCCCGGGCGTGCACTACCACAGTTATGGCAAAACAGCGCGGCCGAATCGCAAGCTCGGCCATTGCACGATCGTGAGCACCACGGCACAGGCGCGCGATAAGGCGTTGCGTCAGCTTCTGAAGGTGAGCAAGGCGGACTGAAAGCCGCATCGTGCCGCGCCGACGGCAGGATTCAGCAGTCGCCAGCAGCAAACATGACGTCTTCGTAAGACGGACCGTCAGTTTTTACTTACTACTGAACAAAATCGGCCGCTTGCGCGTCTAGTGCGCTCGAACCATGACGAAGCTGGCCAATGCGAGGTCTTGTGACGCAGTGCTGCCCATTGGGGTACTCCTTTTGAATCCGCGTAAGCCAGCCCGTACACTT
>CAZIXV010000358.1:0-3947 GCA_964543105.1 uncultured Steroidobacteraceae bacterium | reverse complement strand
TAACGCACGGCACACCTCGATCCCGTCGATGCCGGGCAGCATGATGTCGAGCACGATGACGTCAAAGCTTGCTTGCTGTGCCAAGGCGAGTCCGGATTCGCCGTCGAGCGCATGTGCGACTTCGCCGCCGCGCGCCTCGAAGTATTCGGCGATATTGGCCGCAAGATCGCGATGGTCCTCGATCAGAAGCAGTTTCATGGCGGCATTGTATGACGCTCATCTGCACTAGGTGAGAGCCAGAGTGCTGCTTACGTCCTTTTGTCGCCGCGCACGGTCACTTACCATCGCGCGATGACCAAGCTGCTAGAAACCACTCCTGCCGCCGATGGCTTTCGCATGCCGGGCGAGTTCGAACCCCATTCGGGATGTTGGATGCTGTGGCCCGAGCGGGCGAGCAATTGGCGGCTGGGTGCCAAACCTGCGCAAGCCGCGTTTGCTGCCGTCGCGACTGCGATTGCGACGAGCGAACCCGTGAGTGTCGGCGTGTCATCGCGCCAATTCGTACAGGCAAGATCGATGCTTCCGGACACCGTGCGGGTGGTCGAGCTGTCGAGCGACGATGCATGGATGCGCGATGTCGGCCCTACTTTCGTCGTCAACAAGCGTCGCGAGTTGCGTGGTGTCGATTGGATGTTCAATGCCTGGGGTGGCCTGAACGGCGGTTTGTATTTTCCCTGGGATCAGGACGATCTGGTGGCACGCAAAATCGTGGAGATCGAGGGGTGTGATCGCTATCGCGCCGAGTTCGTCCTCGAGGGTGGCGCGATCCATGTCGATGGTGAGGGCACGCTGCTGACGACCGAAGAATGCCTGCTCCATCCCAACCGCAATCCGCAGCTCGATAACGGTCAGCTCGAAATTCTGTTGCACGAATACCTGGGTGTGACCAGCGTCGTATGGCTCGGTCAAGGTGTGGTCAACGACGAAACGAACGGCCATATAGACAACCTCTGTTGTTTTGCCCGACCGGGTGAGGTGGTTCTCACTTGGACGGATGACAAGCGCGATCCTCAATACAAAGTGTCGCTGGATGCGTATGAGCGCTTGATGGATTCACTCGATGCGAAAGGTCGACGCTTCAAGGTTCACAAGCTCATTCATCCTGGGCCGTTGAAGCGCACCAAAGAGGAAGCCCGGCACGTCGATGTGGAAGACGGCGTGCACCCGCGTCCTGCGGGAGAACGGCTCGCCGCCTCGTACGTGAATTTCTATATCGCGAATTCCGCGATCGTGATGCCGCTGCTCGACCCGAAGCGCGACAAGCAGGCGATGAAGCAACTCCAACAGATTTTTCCGGAGCGACGCGTCATCGGCGTGCAGTCCCGGGAAATACTCTTGGGTGGTGGCAATATTCACTGTATTACTCAGCAAGTGCCGCAGCGGAAAGCAAAGCGGTTAGCGGTTAGCGGTTGATACGGAGGCGTCCTTAAGTCGAATCCTTAAATTTCGACTGGCATTGCGGCTATGTATTTTTCACACACGGACAAAACTTGGTGAGCGATTCACGCATCAACGCCTTGCGCGACGACTTGTTGAACGCGCAGGCACAGCTCATCAGCGATAAGTCTTTTGCGCTCGCCATCGTCGTCACGGGCATGCCCACTGCGGGACGCAGTGAAGTCGTCAACGCCTTCCTGGAATGGCTGGATGCAAAGCACATCAAAGTGCATGCGCTGAACGATTTGCGCAAAGGTGCCGAAAGCATTCCGCCCATGAAGCGTTACTGGGCGACTGTCCCAGCCAAGGGCAAGATCGCGATCTACTTTTCCGGTTGGTATGAGGACTACGTCGTCCCTTGCTTGCAATTACCCAAGGACGCGGGGAAGCGCGAAGCAGCGCGCGCGCTGGAACGGGCGCAGCAGTTCGAGACGATGCTGCATCATGATGGCGTGCGAATCGTAAAATTGGATTTGCGCGTCGAGCGAAAGACGCAAAAGGAGCGCATCCAGGCGTTGCTTGCGGACAAGTCGACACGTTGGCGAGTGACGCGCGAGGATCTTTGGCTTGCGCAGCATCACAAGCAGTTGCGTAAGGCAATGGACCGAGCGATCGAAGCGACGGATACGCCCATTGCGAAGTGGCATGTGATCGACGGTGCCGACCCGCAGCGACGTTTGATCGAAGCGGGCAGGATCGTGCTCAAGGAGCTGCAGAAAGGCTTGCAGCCGCCGCGCGAGTTGAAACCGCAACCGTGGCCGGCGACGCATGAATCGGCCGACGAGTCGCACTTCGCGTTCGCTGAACAACCGCTCGATAACGAAAGCTATAAACGCTCGCTCGCCGACTTGCAACGTCGCTTGGCATTGCTCACGCGCAAGAAGGCTTTTACGAAACATAGCGTGGTGCTGGCTTTCGAAGGCATGGACGCGGCGGGCAAGGGAGGTGCAATTCGTCGCATGACCGCGGCGCTGGACGCGCGTCAGTACACGGTGATTCCCGTCTCGGCACCGACGCCCGAGGAGCTCGCGCGCCCTTATTTGTGGCGATTCTGGCGCAATCTGCCCGAGCGCGGTGAGTTCGCAATTTTCGATCGCTCCTGGTACGGCCGCGTCCTCGTCGAGCGCGTGCGTGATCTCACGCCGGATCCCGATTGGCAGCGCGCATACGAGGAGATCAACGCTTTTGAATTGCAGCTGGCAGAAGCGAACATGATCGTTCACAAGTTCTGGCTATCGGTCAGCAAGGAGGAGCAGTTCAAACGTCTCAAGGATCGCGAACGAGAGCCGCTGAAACGTTTCAAGCTCGATAAAGAAGATTGGGCGAACCGCCGGTATTTCGGTGCCTATCAAGTCGCCGCCGCAGAAATGATCGAACGCACCAGCACACCACACGCCCCCTGGACGGTCGTCGAAGCGGACAACAAGAAGTTCGCGCGTGTGAAAGTGCTGGAGACGGTGTGTGCGGCGCTCGAAGCGCAGCTGAAGAAGTAGCGGGCAAGCGAAACACGCGCTGCATCGTTCGCTCTGAGCTAGCCGAAGGGCTTTGACTTGGACTTTCCGAATGATTATCGGGTGATCCGGTGATCCGGTGATCATGGCCAGAATCGCCCCTAAGCGGCCGCCGCCTGGTCTTGAGCGGAGGACGTGCTTCGACAGGCTTAGCACCAACGGGAGGAGGCGGCCGCTAGTACCTGCGCTTCACCTGAAACACAAACGTCACATCCGGCGCGCTTTCCACCGCGATGTCTTCCGTTACTGCAAAGCCAACATCCCAGCGCTCGGCGATCCGATACGTGCCGCCTAGCGTGATCACAATGGCATCGCCGAGAAAATGTTCGTCGCTGTGATAGAGCGGTGAGTGTGCATCCAGTTGCGCAGTGAGCGTGAGATTGCTGAACGCTCGCGCACTGATGCCCACGAGCGCAGCCCAGGCGAAATCCTTTTGCTGGTCGTGCAAGCGGTCGGACTCGCCGAACCAGATGCCGGCCACCTGCCCGAATGCCGAATAGCGTTCGCCGAACGTGTGCTGCGCAGCGAAAGCTATCGATGCGTCGATCCCGCCACTTCCGGTGAATCGCGCAGCATCGCCGGTGGGTACTTTGAGCGAAATCCAACCCGTCACGGGCGTCGCACCAAGCTGCTTGCCGATGCGTAGCGAAACGTCGCCGACGCCCGATTGCGATGCGCGTTCATCGAGCAACGCCACGCCGTCGCGCTGGTAGAAAATATGCAGGTCATCGCGCGGCAGTGCGGGTCGCGCGCCTTCGGGTAAGCCGAAGAAGTCATGCCAACCATCGATGAAGCTGTCGAGCGTCCCTGCGCTCACTTGTCGCACCGGAACTTCGAGCAGCAAACCATAGCCATTCGCGAAGGTGCGGCCGAACGTCAAACGCAACTCACGCGTCTCGGCATCGACGATCAGTGTTTCGCGCGGACTTCCTTGCACGATGGCGCTGCTCCCCCAGAGAAAAGTCGTATCGAACGACCAGTCGGGGTGATCAGGCAGGG
>CAZIXV010000357.1:0-3949 GCA_964543105.1 uncultured Steroidobacteraceae bacterium | reverse complement strand
GAGCGTAGCCACGGGCGACGGGCTACAGGCGACAGGCGACAGCCAGAAGGCGGAGCCTCCTCCCCAAGCCTCAGGTTGGTGGGCTGCCCCCTCCCTAACCCTCCCCCGCTTCGCAGGGGAGGGAATCAGACTCTGGCTGTAGCCTGTCGCCTGTAGCCTGTAGCCTAAAATCAGTTGCTAAGATCCGCCGCAACGCTCCTTTACTATCCGCCAACCGCCAACCGCTTCCTCCTCACCATGCGCACCATCATCTCCACCCCCAAAGCGCCGGCCGCGGTCGGCACCTATTCGCAGGCCGTCAAGGTCGGTAAGACCGTGTACGTGTCGGGACAGATCCCGCTCGACCCGGCGACAGGTCAGCTCGTCGACGGTGATTTCGAAGCACACGCGCGTCGCGTCTTCGACAATATGCTCGCGATCATCGAAGCCGCCGGCGGGGACTTCTCGCACATCACCAAGCTCAATGTGTTTCTGATGGATCTGGCGAATTTCGCGGCGCTGAACACGATCATGGCGGAATACTTCAAAGAGCCCTATCCCGCCCGCGCCGCGATTCAAGTTGCCGCGCTGCCCAAAGGCGCGATCGTGGAAATGGATTGTGTGGTTGAGCTCGACTGAACCACAGATGGCGGGCCGGCTGGCAGCCGAGCCAGCTAGCCAGAAGCACTTCCAAGCGTTATCCGGCCCCAAACCCGCCGGCCAGCTCGCAAGTCGGCTGCCAAGAATCGCCAAGGATGGCTGATGTCCACACCCTCACCGCATCGAGTGAACGCACCCACCGCTTCGACTGAGCTTCGTCCTGTCACCGCACTCAAAGGGGTCGGTGATGCCTTGGCGGGAAGGCTCGCAAAGCTCGGTGTCACGACGATTCAGGATCTGTTGTTCCTGCTGCCGCTGCGCTACGAAGATCGCACGCGCGTGGTGCCGATGGGTTCGCTGCGCGCCGGTGATCGCGCCGTCATCGAAGGCGAGGTGCAGCTCACGGAAGTGTCATTTCGCGGGCGGCGTCAATTGTTGTGTCGGCTCGGCGATGGTTCCGGATTCGTCACGCTGCGGTTTTTTCATTTCTCGGCCGCGCAGCAACAGGCGCTCGCACGCGGCGTGCGCTTGCGCTGTTACGGCGAGCTACGCCGCAGCACGAACGGGCTTGAGATCGTGCATCCCGAATATCGACGCGTGGGCGGTGATATCAATGCGGTCGAAGAATCATTGACGCCGATCTATCCGCTTACCGAAGGCATTCAACAAGGGCGGCTGCGCCAGCTCACATCGCAAGCATTGCGCGAAACTCTCGGACGCGCGCTGCCGGATTGGTTGCCGCCCGAAATCACGCGCGAGCTCGGCTTGCCGACGCTGCGCGAAGCGCTCGAATACGTGCATCGCCCGCCGCCAGATGCCAGCCTCGATTTGATGAGTACGGGCAAGCACCCCGCGCAACGCCGTCTCGCGTTCGAGGAATTGCTCGCTCATCAATTGAGTCTGCGCCAGCTGCGTCAGGACATCCGCCGCGACCCGGGTTGGGCCTTCACAGCTGACGGCGCATTGGTCGGCAAATTCTTGGACACGCTGCCGTTCTCGCTGACTGGCGCACAACAGCGGGCGTGGCGCGAGATCGAACACGATTTGCGCGAACCCAGTCCCATGCTGCGCTTGGTGCAAGGCGACGTCGGCAGCGGCAAAACGGTCGTTGCTGCATTGGGCGCGCTGCGCGCGGTCGAAGCAGGTTTCCAAGCGGCCGTGATGGCGCCGACGGAATTGCTCGCCGAACAACACGCGCGGAATTTCTTGAATTGGCTCGAGCCGCTTGGCCTGCGCTTGGCCACGCTCACCAGCCAACATACGCAAGCGACGCGCAATCGCACGCTTGCCGAGCTTGCCTCGGGTGAGGTTCAAGTCGCCATCGGCACGCACGCGCTATTCCAAGAGGGCGTGCAATTCGCACGACTCGGGCTCGTCATCGTCGATGAGCAACATCGCTTTGGCGTCCATCAACGGCTGATGCTGCGTGAGAAAGGCGCGCTCGAGGGCCGTTATCCGCATCAACTCATCATGACGGCGACGCCCATTCCGCGCACGCTCGCCATGACTGCCTACGCCGATCTGGATGTCTCGGTCATCGACGAATTGCCACCGGGCCGCACGCCGGTGCAAACGGTCGTGTTACCCGAAACGCGCCGCGATGAAGTCGTCATGCGGATTCGCGATGCCTGCTTACAGAAAAAGCAGGCGTATTGGGTATGTCCGCTCGTCGAGGAATCCGAAGCGCTCGAGGCGCAGGCTGCGGAGGACACCGCGCAGGTGCTCGCGGAAGCCTTGAGCGAACTGAAAGTCGGACTCGTGCACGGCCGCATGAAAGCGCGCGAAAAAGACGCGGTGATGTCGCGCTTCAAAGCAGGCGCTATCGATTTGCTCGTCGCCACGACGGTGATCGAAGTAGGCGTCGACGTGCCGAACGCGAGTTTGATGGTGATCGAAAACGCCGAGCGCATGGGCCTTGCGCAATTGCATCAATTACGTGGACGCGTCGGCCGCGGTTCGGCCGCGAGCACCTGTGTGCTGCTGTATCGCGCGCCATTGAGCGAAATCGCGCGCGAGCGCTTGGCCGTCATGCGTGAAACTAACGATGGCTTCGAGATCTCGCGACGCGATCTCGAATTGCGCGGGCCCGGCGAATTGTTCGGCACGAAACAGACCGGACTCATGCAGATGCGTGTGGCGGATCTGCTGCGCGATGCCGACCTGCTGCCGCAGGTGCAAGCGACGGCTGAATTGATGCTGGCGCAGAATGCGGCGAACATCGCGCCGCTGCTAAGGCGCTGGACGGGTTTGGGCGAGCGCTTCGGCAAGGTGTAGCAGGGCATGGCTGGTTCGATTAAGTGACAGACAAACTGAACGGCAAGGGGTCACTGCGAGACCCGTTTTGGACGAAGAGAGCATGCACATTCTCAATTCTTGCCAGCAGCGCAGTGCCCAGCAGCCCTCCCATTGAAATCGCAGCCATTCCCGACCTTCGCAAGCTATGACGCCATCTTCCCTACGTGATCGCTTTCGCTGGCTCGGCCATCGCATTGCGTCGACGCCGCTGTTTGGCGAGATGGTGCCGAATGCGGCCGCCAAGATCGGCGCCTATGGGCGACTGATGCGCGTCGATCGGCCGATCGGCATCTGGTTGCTGCTTTGGCCGGTGTTGTGGGCATTGTGGCTGTCATCGAACGGCCAACCCGACCAGCACGTATTTCTCGTCTTCGTGCTCGGCACGGTGCTGACGCGTTCAGCGGGCTGCGCCATCAACGATTTCGCCGATCGCAAATTCGATGGCCACGTCGCACGCACGCGCAAACGTCCATTGGTGACCGGTGAGATCGAACCCATCGAAGCCGTCGCGCTGTGTATCGCGCTCGGCATGATCGCGCTGGGCCTCGTACTCACATTAGATAAGAAGACGCAATTGATGGCGCTCGTCGGCGGCGGCTTGCTGCTGACTTATCCGTTCATGAAGCGCTTCTTTCCCTTGCCGCAGTTTTATCTGGGAGCTGCGTTCACCTGGAGCGTGCCCATGGCGTATATGGCGCACGCCGGCGAAGTCCCGCGGCTGGCGTGGTTGCTATTTTTAGCGGGCCTGCTGTGGACGATGGCATACGACACGATGTACGCCATGGCTGATCGCGAAGACGATCTCAAGATCGGTCTGCGTTCGAGCGCCATTTTGTTCGGCGATGCCGATCGCTTCATCGTCGGCGTGATGCAACTGATGGTGTTGCTGGCGCTGTGGCTCATCGGTCGTGAGCTGCAGTTCGGCCTGTGGTACGGATTGGGCCTCACGGCCGCAGCCATCTTCGCGTTGTATCAGCAGTATCTGATTCGCGAACGCGCGCCGCAGGCGTGCTTTCAAGCTTTTCTCAACAACAACTACTTCGGCATGGCGGTGTTTGTGGGCATCGCGTTGGAG
>CAZIXV010000356.1:0-3956 GCA_964543105.1 uncultured Steroidobacteraceae bacterium | reverse complement strand
CTCGCCGGCGGTGTTCGGCCTGTTTGCCGCGCTGATGATCGTTTTCGTCCTGAGCTTCGAGTCGTTGGGCGATGCGTTTGGCGCCGCGGATTCGCGCGCGGCATTTGCGCGGTTGTTCGAGGTGCGTCGCGCGATGCACGGTGTGCGGCGAATCGATGAACTCGGCGAGCGGGTGCTCGCGGAAACGCGTGCGCTGTTTCAGTTCGACGAGTTTTATTTCGTGCTGGTGGATCGCGATGCCGGCACGCTGGATATGCGAATTCATGAGCGGCAGGGCGAGCGCCTGCCGCGACGGACGAAAGCCCTGACGGCAGGTTTGTTCGGTTGGGCAGTCGAACGTGCGCGGCCGTTGTTGATCGAAGCGTTCGCGAAAGCAGCTGAGCAGGTGCGCGAGCGCGCTGAAGTCACGGATCACGAGACCGGTTCCGTGATCATCGTGCCGCTCGTCGAAGAAGGCATCGTTGTCGGTCTGATGAGCGTGCAGCACGCGCAACCGGGGGTGTATTCGGAGGCAGATCTGCATTTGATGCAGGAGCTGGCCGACCAAATCGTCGCTGCGCTCGCGGATGCGCGCGCCTTCGAAGCGCTCGAGGATTATCGGCAACATCTCGAGGAGCGTGTCGCGGAGCGCACGATGGAACTCGAGCGAGCCAATAGTGAAAAGGAGAGGTTGCTTGCGGTAATGCGCGAGCGCAGCCGACTTCTCGAGCGAGAGTCGCAAGAAGATTCGTTGACCAGCGTCGCGAATCGCCGATCGTTCACGCGAAGACTCATGGCGGAAATGGAAGTGGCGCTTGCGGTCGGCCAGCCCCTCACGTTGGCGCTCGCCGATCTCGATCACTTCAAAGTGGTGAACGATTGCCTCGGCCACGCAATCGGCGACGTGGCACTGCGCGAAAGTGCGCAGCTGATGCAGCAGCTGTGCCGCGAGAGCGATCTCGTGGCGCGGATCGGTGGCGAGGAGTTCGCGCTCGTACTTCCTGCGATGACGCGTGAAGGCGCATTCGATTTCTGTAACCGCATTCGATCAGCCATCCAGTCGCACGAGTGGCGCAGATTTCACGGTGAATTGGCGGTGACGATCAGTATCGGCGTTGCGCAGTGGGACGGTACTTCCGACGTTGCGGAATTCCTCGCGATCGCAGACGCACAGCTTTATCGCGCGAAGCGCGCCGGTCGCAATCGAGTCGCTTAGCGTGCATCGGCTGCAGGCAGGCGTCACAATGCCGACGCTGCGACGCTCTGCTTCATCGACTCATTCAGTAACGAGTACTTGGTTTCATGCTCAAACGTTCCCGTTGGTCTGCCGGCACGGTGGTCGTGCTGGAACACGAATCGAAGGTTCTGAAAGACAATCCGCTCGGCGATCCGCATGTAAGGCAGCTTGCGGTATGGCTGCCGCCGCAATACGACACGAGCAAAGGTAAGCGCTTTCCGGTGTTGTTCGAGCTCGCCGGCTTCATGGGATCGGGCCTGGGAAGGATCGGCTGGAAGAATTTCAGCGAGAACGTCCCCGAACGGCTTGCGCGTCTCGTGCACGAAGAGATGCCGCCAGCGATCGTCGTATTCCCCGACTGCTTCACGGCGTTCGGCGGCAATCAATACATCAACTCATCGGCGATCGGGCGTTATGCAGATTATCTGACGCGTGAACTGGTGCCCTTCGTCGATCGAGAATTCCGCACGCTTGCCGCGCGCGAGCATCGCGGTTGCTTCGGCAAGTCCTCAGGTGGTTACGGCGCGCTGATTCACGGCATGAAATATCCGCAGATCTGGGGTGCGGTCGCAAATCATTCCGGCGATGCGTACTTCGAATTCATCTATGCGCGTGACTGGCCGAATACATTGACGGAGCTCGCCAAGTATCGAGCGGTTCCGCAGGTGGAGGGTCGTTATGACGCCGTCAAAATGAGTCGCAACACCGGACGCGGTGTCGACGACGGTCGCGTACGTCGCTTTCTCGAAAGCATCTGGCGCAAACGACGGATGTCGTATGCGGAAGGCCACGCCATCATGAATCTTGGTATGGCGGCTTCCTATGATCCCGACCCGCGCGCACCGAATGGGTTTCGTCTGCCGTTCGATTTAGAGACGGGAGAGTTGCTAGAGGCGCGTTGGCGGAAATGGCGCGCACACGATCCGATTCATCTCGTGCGGCGTTACAAAAAGAACTTGAGCACACTGCGCGCTTTGTTCATCGATTGCGGTTGGCGCGATCAGTATCAGATCCACTACGGCACTCGGATCCTCTCGAAGCATTTGCAGGCGGCGGGGGTGAAGCATCGTTACGAAGAATTCGACGATACCCATTCGGACATCGACTATCGCTTGGACGTGTCTCTGCCGTACTTGCTCAAAGCGTTGAAGTAATCATCTGCAAATGCGATAGCTGCCGCGATCGAAATGAAAATGATCGCGGTGCGCTGCGTTGTAGTCCGGGCTCAATACGCCATCGAAAAAGCGGCAGGCGCCGTCGCGGATCGTGTGCAAGAACGGGCCGTGTGCCTCATCGTCCCAGTGATTGACGACCCGGATCCGCTCGCCGCTTTCGAGCACGAAACCCGCGATATCGAACGCTTCCGCCGTTGCATGCCGGCTGCGTGTGGCGTTCGGCCGTCCATACACATTGCGGCAGGCGTAGCTGCCGAAGTGTTCTATCCGCGAAACCGGCGACGCGTACATTTCTTGTGCGCTCGGCTGCAGCACATGTCGCTCCCATAGCGCGAGCGAAATGGCGGCGCGGCAGGTCAGCGCGAACGGCTCGCCGACCGCCGCGCTCGTTTGCGAGATTCTGATCGCATTGAAATATCCGCACGCCTCACCGGTGTTTTCATCGGCAATCGGCTGGTATTCGATACCGCTCGTGCTCAGCACTGCTTGGCATTGCTCCGCATCCTGCGAAAGCCGATCGAGTTTGTAACGGGTGAGCCAGTTCGGCGTGGCATCGATGTCGAGCGTCGCCCAAGGGTTCCAGTCATCGGGAATCTGTACGTGGCCGCTGCGCACGCTCCAAATCAAACCCAGGATGGCAACGATGAAGATGACCAGTAGCGCACGACGCAATGGGGTGAGTTACTCCAGGGCTGACAGCGACATCACGTCAATGCGTCATCGCGTAAACGATGTAGTTCACTGCGTATTTGTAAGCGAGGTTGGTGTATTGCAGGGCGTATTCGGGTGTGTCGGCGTGCTCCCAGGCATCGCCCAGGTCCATATTGAAATTGATGATGACCATCAGGCGGCCGGCGTCATCGTAGATGCCGCGCCAGTGCGGATCGAAGCCATCTTTCTCGTGAGTCACGCCGCCGCGGAACAGCACACCGAGACTGGGTATCTGGATGCGTTCGTCGAGTTCGTGAACGATGTTGAAAAGCGGATCGTCGTCAGGGATGTCGACGACGGTGCGGTCGGGAAACACTTTGCTCATGCCGACCATGAAGTTGGCCCATTCAGCGGTGCCGTGGAAATCATCGACGACGAGCGTGCCGCCACGTAGCAGGTAGTCGCGCAACCTAGCGGCTTCGACGTCATCGAGCGTCCAGTAACCGACTTCGACGGCGTAGAGCAGGGGATAGTCGAACAAAGATTCATCTCGGATCGCGAGATAGCGGCCTTCATCAGCGACATTGATGCGACTCAAGCGTTTCAGACCGCCGATGAGATGTGTTTCCGCTTCGGGCCAATCGGTCAGCCACATCTGGCGACGGCCGAAACTCACATCGTTGTAAGCCAAACGGACGAAGTGAAATTCGTGGCCGTCCGTGGGAGCAGGCGCGCCGCCTGCAGTGCCGAATGGATCGGAATCCGCGCGCAGCGTGGCCATCACCATGACCACGAGTGCGGCGACTATCCAGCGAGTGGAACGATGGATGCGATCCACGGCGAACTCACAGACTTACGACACGTCGAGCTTGAGTGGCGTGGGCGGGGGGCGTCAAGGCGGCGGCGGGTACGGG
>CAZIXV010000355.1:0-3975 GCA_964543105.1 uncultured Steroidobacteraceae bacterium | reverse complement strand
CAACTCAGATGATCGTGGTCGATCCATGTGCACGATCTTGTACGTGCTAGGCGGGCCTACAACGGAGTACGGTCTAACGGAGCAGCAGTGCAACGAAAGGGGCCGCGGACTGCGAGCTTTGGGAAGCACTTTTACACCCCCACCAGAAGAGCCATCGAGGTGCGAAATCCGAATGGTCAGTGGCCGAGTGGATGTGGAGTACGGTCTGTCGAGAACCGAATGTGCAGCCGCAAGGAATCGAGGCCTCGGAGCAAGCTATACGGTCCCAAATGCGAGCTACTGGCGCTACAACGAACTGCGGACGCTTCGAATGGAGTTCGAGGTCCTCGGGTGGATAAGAAATACTTTCGGCGAGGAAATTCAGAGAAATGTCGAAAGCGGAGGTCGGTCGTTTAGCTGGGAGGATCTGACGGGGCGCTCAGGATGGGATGATGAGCCGTCCGTGAACTCCAGGATTGGACTCGAGCAAACTTTCGAGGAGTGGGCGCAAGGCTCTGGGTATGAGCGAAACGGTCCATATGAGTTACACGCCCTTCATACTGTGCTCCAGCAGTTCAACGCCTCAGATGAAGATGAAAGGGCCCGAGTAGATATACTCAATGCATGGCTAAGGGCGCATGGCTTACCGGAGATGGAGTTGTGGCCCCAGGAACAGGGAAGCGCATCGAGGCGACGCCGCGAGAACATAGGTTGGATCCCTGCTGGAAACCTAGCTGGGATATTGCTGCCCGCTGATCGCTAGGTATGAAGCGCGAGGCACGCACGGAGCGGATATGAGTCGGATTGTTCGTCGAAGGCTCGTTGTTTGTGCAATAGCTGCGATCTTGCCCTGGTCGATTTTCAGCGTATGGTCCATCGAGGGCACTGTGATTGACGAGGTATCCGGCAAGGGTATTTCAGATGCCACAGTTCTTATCTCTCTTTACGCGCGAGAAGTGGAGCCGCCTTACCCTCACGCATGGACCGCAAGCTCTCGTTGTCTACGATCAGTAGTGCTGAAGACCGATGACGGAGGTAAGTTCAAAACGCTTCGGGTCACTGCCAAGCCCTGGTTAATTCGTTCGGGTGCTGCCATCAACGTGTTGAAAGAAGGATGGTATTTAGACGGCACGCAGCATGTGGAGGGCCGTCGCAATTTGTTCGGCATGTTCGTGAACCACAACCTGTCGATGCGGCGAGACCAGGAAGAGCGATGGTCGTTTCCTCCTAGGCAGGGGGAAGATCCGCGGGATTATGAACTTACACTTTCTCGTCAATTCTCGGGAATTGTTCAGATCGGTAGTTCTAGTAACGCCTGCAGTGAGGCTGCATACCCTGTAGTGCAGCAAGCACTGTTGTACGGCATAACGCATGCAGAAACGGAAGCGGAAGTCAGATACGTGCGCCTTCGTTGTACTGATACCTTCAATCGCATTTTTCGCCTTGGGCGCGGCTGGGATTGGTCGGTAACCGTGGATAAGGACATCTCGGCGAAATTTCCCGAGTGCCGCCGGCTCTTCCAGGATATCTAGTCGTTATTAGACAACAGGGAGGTTGTCGTGAGTCGTTTCATTGGGCGTGCGTTCGTCACGCTATTCGTCCTATTGTCCTCATTTGAGGTTCGTGCCGACCAGCAGACTCTCCTCCAGATCCCGTGGCCACCGGGTTGGGAATATCAACCGCCGAACCTCGTGAACGGCGTATGGTATATGCAGGCTCGGCGTGCCAATGATGCAACCCAGTTGCTGCGGCTCACGATAGTGCAAGTGCCTGAGAGTGCAGAGGCGATCACGAACGAATCGCTCCGCTCATTGGTCACCGATCTGGCGGCTCTTTCAAAGTCCGATACTCGTGCGTTTTCCACAGGCAATGGGTATTACTTCGTCGCGCGCGACAATACGCGCGCAACTAATGCGCAACACTTCGCGGAAGGCGTCCTGCTTCGCGATGGATATCTGCTCCGCATAACGCTGTACGCGGACGATCTGGAGTCGGACGAATGCGCTGGCTTAGTTGCTGCTATCGCTCAGGCCACTTTCAGTACGCCGGAGACGCGGAACTGATTGACTGAATGTCGGCCTTCGCATTGCGGCGTGCCATTAGTGATCACATCAGGGAAGGGGCTCACATGAATTGCCGAATCGTTTGTCTTTGCTCGTTGCTTGCGCTCTCAATAATCTTCCACGCTGACGTCGAAGCCGAGCCCGTTCAATTTCAAAGGGTTCTTGAGTCAAGTGAGCAGCCGCAAACAGCAGTAGATCAATTGCTGAAGGACGCAGTCGCACGCTGCAAGAGGGAAGGCTTGGCCGCGCTGGCCGAAGAGCTTGCTGTGACATCGACTCAGTGGCACGTGAACGATGTGCTTTCGCTGACGTTCAACTGCGTCGCTGCCGACGATGCGCGGCTCAGGCAACCGGGTCGCGATGCATCTGCTCGCGAAGCGCGTGCACTGCCGATCGCACGTCCGCAGCCGCTGGTAAACCAGCCGCTCTTTGACTGGGACATGACGTACGGTGCGGCGTTCGATCTCGTGGGGGCGTCGCGCGCCGACACGATGCGGAAGTATTTCAAGGACACCTGGTATCGGGCCCCTTATGCAGAGCGGGGTGCGCTCGATCCCGCACTCTTCGATGGCATCGACGAGAAGTCGGTCAGCGTCGCCGTCCTCATGGACATGCAAACGGGTTTCTATGGGCGTGGCGTTTCGCTGCTGTTTGTGCGTGGCGACGAAGCGGAGCAGCGAGCAAACGAGCCGCGAAAGCGATCGATCGTAACCAAGCCCATGAACGCTGCGACCGTGCGGCGAATGGCGGAGCTCTTGATGAGCTTCGAGCCACTACCGCCGGAACCGCACCCGTATGGAGAGCCGGGGCTGGAGCATTTCGTCCATTCCGGCTATTCCGGAGTTATCAGCATCTACCTCGATGGCCGCACGCGACAGTTTCCCGTGCATCACAAAGATATGATGGATACGGATGAAGCGACGGGAAAGATCAAGGAAGGGAGGCTGAGCCGGCTGCTGCAGAATATGGAGCGCACTCCGCAGCAACTGCAGGCGCAGGCGCGGAAGGAGGCGCGTCATAGTGAAGTGGCGCCGATTCTCAAAGCGGCGCGCATGGGTGACGTGGGTGAGATTCACAGGCTCGTCGCGGCCGGCGCTGATCTCAATGTAGAAAGCGACGATAAAACTCCTCTGTTATTGGCCGCAGAAAAGCAGCGCGCCGCTGCCGTAGCGGCGCTGCTGAAGCTCGGAGCGGATCCGAATAGACTCACCCGATCAAGGCAGGCCGCGTTGACGGCGGCGGCCTATTCCGGCTCGCTCGATATCGTGAGGCTGCTGCTCGACCACGGCGCGAATCCCAACATCGAGTCGGAAACGTGGACTCCTTTGGCGGCCGCGATCAGCGCGCGCATGGAAGACAACTTGGCGGTCATTCGCGAACTCGTGGAGCGGGGCGCGGATGTCAATAAAGGCGCTAAGAGCCGTCACGGCATTTATCGCGAGCCGCCATTGATCACGGCGATCAGTCACTCTCCAGCGCTCGATGTCGTTAAGTACCTGCTTTCGCGCGGCGCAGACGTCAATGTTGTTCACGATGGCCTTACGCCGTTGATGCATGTGTCAACACTTACACCGCTTACCGAATCCCATGGCGAAGAACTGCTGCAGATCCTGCTCGACGCAGGTGCGAATGTGAATCATGTGACACAAAACTGCAGGACAGCGCTGTCGTTTGCTAGGCACATGGGAAAGGAATGGGTAGAGAGGCGTTTGCTCGACGTTGATGCGCAGCCCGGGATAGAGCAGGCGTGTAAACGCAGTCGCTGACGACAGCTTTTAGCGCCGCCCCTTCGCTAACGCGCTGCGACGCTTCATCATCTCCTCCAACTCACTCACATCTCCGGGCTTCACCAGATGCTGATCGAAGCCCGCTGCTTGGGCGCGGGCTTTGTCTTCGGATTGGCCCCAGCCGGTCAAAGCGATGATGAGCATGG
>CAZIXV010000354.1:0-3990 GCA_964543105.1 uncultured Steroidobacteraceae bacterium | reverse complement strand
CCCTTGCACCCCATGCAAGTGCGCTACCAGGCTGCGCCACGTCCCGACGATGTGAGCCTGAACGGCTCTAGAAGAGGCGGCGAATCATAAGGGACTCGACCGCGTGCCGCTAGTAACAAAGTGACGGCGTGCAGAGAGCGGCGATGCCTCTGACACGAAAACGCTTAACGCCGCAGAATCCGCAGGATTTCTTCGAGTTCGATGCGCAGTTGTCGCACGATCTGTTGAGCCTGCGAAACGTCCTCGCGCGCCTCATCACCTTGTAGGCGGTTTCGTGCACCGCCGATCGTGAAACCTTCTTCATATAGAAGGCTGCGAATCTGGCGAATGACGAGCACGTCCTGCCGCTGATAGTAACGACGGTTGCCGCGACGCTTGACGGGCTTGAGCTGAGGAAATTCCTGCTCCCAATAGCGCAGCACATGCGGCTTCACGCCGCACAGCTCGCTGACTTCGCCGATTGTGAAATAGCGTTTGCCGGGAATCGCCGGCAGTTCGCTGTTATTGCCTGCTTCCAGCATACGCCTCGACTCGAGCTTTCAGTTTCTGACCAGGACGGAACGTGACGACGCGACGCGCACTGATCGGGATCTCTTCGCCGGTTTTTGGATTGCGGCCGGGACGCTGATTCTTATCGCGTAAATCGAAATTGCCGAAGCCGGAGAGTTTTACTTGTTCACCATTCGATAACGAAGCACGTAACTCTTCGAAGAAGAGATCCACAAGTTCGCGAGCTTCGCGCTTGTTCAGTCCGAGCTGATCGAACAATGCTTCTGCGATCTCAGCTTTCGTGAGTGCCATAGTTCTTATCGCGATTATTTATCGCGGATGACTGCGCCATGACGCGTCGCGAGTTGCTCCACGATTCGCGCCACGAAGGCATCCGCTTCCGTGTCGGTCAGTGTGCGGGAAGTATCCTGCAATTGCAGGCCTAAGGCTATGCTTTTCTTGCCTTTCTCGATCTGTCTGCCCCGGTAGACAGACAACACCGAGGTGCCTTTCAAGAGCGCGCCGCCGTGCGTGCGGACGGTTTCGAGCAAGTGATCGGCCGCCGTCACTTCATCGACAATGACCGCGATATCGCGTCGTATCGCCGGGTATTTGGAAATTTCACGATACACGGGAAGCTCAGCGGCGAGCGTCGCATCCGTATCGAGTTCGAAGACGAACACCGGATATGTCAAATCCATTCGAGCTGCATGCTCGGGATGCAACGCGCCGAGCCAACCGACGTGTTGATCGCCGCGCAAGATTTTCGCGGATTGACCGGGATGCAGTGCGGGGTGAGACGCGGCAACGAAACGGAAGTCCGACGTGCTACCCGTCAACGCGAGCACGGCTTCCACGTCCGCTTTCACGTCGAAGAAATCTACGGCGCGAGACTCTGCACCCCACTGCTCGATCAGCACATCGCCGGCGACAACACCCGCGATCGCTTCCGTCTCTGCGCCATCGCCTGAGCCAAAGCGGCGGCCGATCTCGAACAGGCGCACGCGCGGTTGCTGACGACGTTGATTCTCGCGCACGGCCTGCAACAAGCCAGGCCACAACGACAAGCGCATCACACCCAATTCCGTGGAGATTGGGTTTGCAAGCGCGAGTGCTGCGTCGGGTTGCAAAATCCGCTGCCAGTCCGCGTCCGTGAACGTATAGGTGATTGCTTCTTGATAACCGCGATCCACCAGCAAGTCCGCTGCGCGCTCATTGCGCACGCGCCGCTCAGGCCACGGGCTCAACACCTGCGCAATCTGCGCGGAGGTTTCGGGAATATTGTCGAAGCCGTACAAGCGCGCGACTTCCTCGATCAAGTCTGCTTCGATACGAATATCGAAACGCCAAGAAGGTGGCGACACCTGCCAGGCGCCCTCACCCGCATCGTCCAAGCGCATGCCAAGGCGCTGCAATAACTCCGCGACGGTTTCGCGCGGGATCTTGGCGCCGAGCACCTTTTCGATACGCGCGTGGCGCACGTGAATCGACGCTGCCGCACTTACGGGAGCCGCTGCACCGGTGACGACGGTCGGACCCGCTTTGCCACCTGCACATTCGAGCAGCAATGCGGTTGCGCGCTCGATCGCACGCTCTTGCAGCGTGGGATCCACACCGCGCTCGAAGCGCTGCGACGCATCGGTGACAAGCCCGTAGCGGCGTCCGCGCCCGGCGATCGTGTCCGGATCGAAATATGCGACTTCGAGAAAGACATCGCGCGTCGATTCCGCGATGCCCGATTCTTCACCACCCATGACACCGGCCAATCCCAGCGCCTTGGTGCTGTCTGCAATGACGAGCACATCCGGCGTCAATTCGATGGTGCGGCCATCCAGCAACTGCAAGGGCTCTGCATCTCGCGCAAAGCGCACGACGATAGATTCGTTCAAACGCGCGAGGTCGTACGCGTGCATCGGTTGACCGAGTTCGAGCATCACGTAGTTCGTAATGTCGACAACGGCGCTGATCGGACGCAATCCCGCACGACGCAGCCGCTCCTGCATCCAGAATGGCGACGCTGCGCTGCCATCGATCCCGCGGATCACACGACCCACGAACTTCGGACACCCTTGCGGCGCCTCGAGCTTGACGGGAAACGTATCCTCGATCGCGGCGCCGACGGCCTCGATCTGCGGCGGATGCATGTCAGTGCGCCGTGCCGCGGCGATTTCACGTGCTACGCCAATCACGCTCATGCAATCGCCGCGATTGGGCGTGAGGTTCACCTCGAAAATCGTGTCATCGAGCGCGAGCGCTTGATCAAGCGAATTCCCCGCGACGAGATCCGCCGGCAAATCGAACAAACCGCTCGCTTCGTCATTGAGCGCGAGCTCGCGCGCCGAACACAACATGCCGAATGATTCGACACCTCGCAGCTTGGCGGCCTTGATCTTGGTGCCATTCGGCAACACCGCGCCGAGTGTCGCGAGCGGCGCCTTCATGCCTGCCCGCACGTTGGGCGCACCGCAGACGATCTGCACTTCTTCGCTGCCGGTAAACACGCTGCACACATTGAGCTTTTCAGCATCGGGATGCTTCGTGACCGATCGCACCTCGCCAACGATGACGCCCGGTAACTCAGGACCTGCGCGCTCGACGCCCTCGATTTCCAAACCCGCCATCGTGAGTTCGTGCGCGAGCCCTGCGACGTCATCACCGGCGTCGACCCAGTCGCGCAACCAATTCAAGCTGATTTTCATGGACGAGAAGCGGATAGCGGATAGCGGATAGCGGATAGGAAGAAGCGAGCAGCGATACTGACAGTACACATCAGACTGGCGCCAGAGACACAGCGATTCTTCGGGCCATCCGCAAACGCCTATCGCCTATCGCCTTCTTATCCGTCATGCAAACTGCCCCAGGAAGCGCAGGTCGTTCTCGAAGTACATGCGGATGTCGGTCACGTTGTAACGCAACATCGTGAGGCGATCGATGCCCATGCCGAAGGCGTAGCCGGTGTAGCGTTCGGGGTCGATGTTCACGGCTTTGAGCACGTTGGGATGTACGACGCCGCACCCGGCCACTTCGACCCAGCCGGTTTGCTTGCACACCCGGCAACCGCTGCCGCTGCATGCAACACATGAAATATCGACTTCTGCGGACGGCTCCGTGAACGGAAAATACGAAGGCCGCAAACGCATCTTCACGTCCTTCTCGAACAAGGCCTGCATGAATTGATGCAGGCACGCTTTCAAGTTCGCGAACGTGATGCCCTCATCGACGACGAGCCCTTCGACCTGATGAAACATCGGCGTATGCGTCATATCGGAATCATTGCGATAGACGCGGCCGGGAACGATGACGCGCACCGGCGGTTGCTGTTGCTGCATGACGCGCACTTGCACGGGCGAGGTATGAGTGCGCAGCAACCGTCCATCGCCGAAATAGAAGGTATCGTGCATCGCCCGCGCCGGATGGTTTGCGGGGATGTTCAATGCTTCGAAGTTATGCCAGTCGTCTTCGATTTCAGGGCCGTCAGCGATCGAGAAACCGGCATTGCGG
>CAZIXV010000353.1:2675-4010 GCA_964543105.1 uncultured Steroidobacteraceae bacterium | reverse complement strand
ATGTCGATGCTCGTCGCGGTGTCGAGATTGCCGGTGGGCTCATCGGCGAACAGCACTTGCGGCTGCGTCACGATCGCGCGCGCGATGGCGACGCGTTGCTGCTGGCCGCCCGACAGCTCGCTCGGCACGTGATGTTCTCGTCCGGTCAACCCCACTTCCTTCAATGCTTGCCGTGCACGCGCATGGCGTTCGGCGGCGGGAATGGCGCGATAAATCATCGGCAGCTCGACGTTCTCCAGCGCCGAGGTGCGGCTCAGCAAATTAAAGCCCTGAAAGACGAAGCCGAGATAATTGCGGCGTAACAAAGCGCGTTGATCCGCGCTCATCGGCCCGACCGGCGCGCCTAAGAATTTGTAAGTGCCGCTCGTTGGGGTATCCAAGCAGCCGAGAATGTTCATGCACGTGGATTTGCCGCCGCCGCTCGGACCCATGACGGCCACGAACTCACCCGTATGAATAGTGAGATCGATACCGCGCAGCGCCCTGACTTGCGCCTCACCATGGCCATAGACCTTGGTGACCTGCGCAAGCTCGATGACCGGAGGCGAAGCGGCGGGCATACCGGTCATGACTTCGTTTTGATGCGCGAGTCGACGATGACCGGCGTGCCTTCGACGATTTTGCGTTCGAACGCTTTTTGTAACTCGGGATTGGCTTCCACCTGGCTGTTCATCCGACCGAGATTCGGTATCTCTTCCAGCGCCAGAACCTGCGTGAAACGGCCATCTGTGGCACCCGGCTGGAAATACACCAGCGCCGGTTTGTCGCCTTCGAGCGTCCACACGCGTCCGAGCCGGCGCATTGCACCGCCTTGATCACGTCCACCTCGGCGCATTCGCGGACCGGGCATCAACGCTTGCAGCGGGTTGCCGCCCGCAGCGCTCGGCATGCCCGGAATCTGCACGCCTTCAGGCTGGAAGCGCAGCGCTGCATTGGGGACCAGCAACGTGTCTTCGATGTTCGTCGTGATGATTTGCGCCGTCGCCGTCATCCCGGGACGCAGCGACAAATCGCTGTTGTCCACTTCGAGGATGGTTTCATAGGTGACGACACCGGTGGAGGTCACACTCGTTTGCGCCGTGCTCGTGCGGCTTTGTGTATTGCTCGAGGCGTAATGCACCTGTGTGATGTGCGCAGTGAAAGTACGGCTCGGATAGGCATCGACAGTGAAGGTAGCCTTTTGCCCGATCTCGACCGAGCCCACATCGGCCTCGTCGACCGAGACGTGCAATTCCATCTTCTTCAAGTCTTCGGCGAGCGTGAACAACACCGGCGCCTGCAACGACGCAGCCACCGTCGAGCCCGGCTCCACCGAACGCACCAGCACGACGCCAT
>CAZIXV010000353.1:0-2665 GCA_964543105.1 uncultured Steroidobacteraceae bacterium | reverse complement strand
ATTGATCGGCGATTTGATTTCGGTCTTGCTGAGATCCGTACGCACCGCCTCGAGACTCGCATTCGCCTGAGCCACCGAAGCCTTCGCGGCAGCGAGATCGCCCTCTGCGCGGGCTACCGCCGCTTCGCCCATGTCCAAGTCCTGTTGCGAAGGGATGCGGTTGTTCGACAGCTCGCGCACCTGCAGCAACCGCTGATAGCTCGCGCGCGCTTCCTTGAGCGTCGCTTCGCTTTGCAACACACGTGCTTGCGCCGAGGCAAGCGAGCTTTCCTGCTGCAGCACCTGCGCTTCCAAGCGCGTGGTATCGAGCACGGCCAGCACCTGACCGGCCTTCACTTCATCGTTCACATCGACATTGACGAGGCGCATCGTGCCGGACAACTCGCTGCCGATATCGACCTGGTTGCGCGGCTCGAGATTACCCGTGGCGGTGACCGTCACGGTGATATCCCCGCGAGTCGCAGCTTCCGTCACATAGGTTGTCCCGCCGCGCTGATCGCGGTTGACGAACCAATACAGCGCCAGCAGCACGACGACCGCAATCGCGGCCCATTTCAGAAGTTTCTGCCGCGGTGGCGGCGTTTGCTGCTCGCCCAAGGTGCGCGCGACGTCGCTGCGGTCGATGCTCGTCTGGGTGTCCATGTAATGAAGCGTCCGCTGAGATTATGGAGTGCCAGCCGCCGCGGTACTCGAAGCCGGAAACACCGACCAACCGCCGCCGAAGGCTTTGTAGAGCCGAATCAAATTCGAGGTGAGTTCGCCATTGCTCACCGCCAACGCATCCTGCGTGGAAACCAGCTGCCGATCGGCATTCAACACGGTTTGAAAATCGACGAGACCGGAGTTGTATTGCACCAGCGCCAGCTCGTTCGCCAATTGCGCGGCTTCCGCGGCTTGCACGAGCGCCTCGTAACGACGTTGCTCATTGGCCCACTGCGTCAACGCATTCTCGACTTCTTCGAGAATCGCCAGTACCACCGCCTCATACGACGCGAGCGCCTGATCGACGAGCGCGTTTTGTGCGACGACCTGCTGACGCAGCGCGCCGGCGCGAAAGATCGGGATATTGAGCGAGGCGCCGTAACTGGTCGTTTCCGTCGCCGAAGAAAACAGATCGCTTGCCGTGCCCGAGCTCAAGCCGAATGAACCGCCTAACGAGAGACTCGGATACAACGCGGCAGTGGCAACGCCCACTTGCGCCGTCTGCGCGGCAAGACGCCGCTCGGCGCTTCGCAAATCGGGGCGACGCCGCAGCACCTCAGCCGGCACGCTCGTCACGGCATCGCGCGGCGCGGTGGGAATTGCGCGACGCTCCAGCAAGCGTTCGTGCAGCGCCCCAGGCTCACGCCCGGTCAGCACCGACAACCGGCTCATCGCCGCCTGCAGCGCCGATTCGAGCGAGGGAATCTGCGCGAGGGTCTGTGCATACGTCGAACGGGCCTGCTCGACATCGAGCACCGTGGCCAGGCCCGCCTCGGCGCGCCAGCCGGTGATGTCGACGAGTTCACGCTGCGATTCGAGATTGCGTTCGACAAAGGCCAATCGCGATTGTGTCGTGCGTACGTTCACGTAACTGAGCGCCACATCGCCCAGCAGCGTGATCAGCACATCACGCAGCTCGGCTTCGCTCGCCTGAAAATTCGCCCGCGACGCGTCGAGCGCACGGCGGCGACCGCCGAACAAATCCAATTCCCAGCTCGCATCGATGCCTGCGTTATAGCTCTCGCCGCTGACGCTGAGCGGCCGGCCTTCGGCATCACCACCAGTGAAATCATCGACGCTACGCGTGCGTTGCGTGTCGCGCGCACTGGCAGACGCGCCGATACCAGGAAACAAAGGTGCGGCTGCAATATTGCGACGCGCCCGTGCTTCGCGCACGCGAGCGAGCGCCTGCTCGACGCTCTTGTTGTCTTTGAGCGCAGCGTCGATGAGTTCGTTGAGTAAGGGATCGTTGAGCACGGTCCACCACGATGCGAGTGTCGCATCGTCCCCCGCAGCGAGCGTCGTGTTCGACGCATGCGTCGCGTGCCAGGTATCGACCGCGGGTAATTCCGGGGTTCGGTAGTCAGGTCCGACAGCGCAGCCGCAAAGCACGGCTGCACACAACACGGTGCCAGCGCGCTGAAGCGCATTCGGAAGCTGAATTGGGCTGAAAAACCGCAAGCGCTGCTCCTCTACGCACGAGACTGCCAGCGGAAAACGCGAAGGAGCAGCCATCCAGGATCGTGTCGGTTAGTGCGCTTTATGATGAAGAAGTTCGCCTGGGGGAGGGGCAAAGAAGTGTAAGAAGATCGTAACCTTATGTGTCTGACGCGCCGAAATTTTTTACCGGCCGAACGCTTATAACCAAGCGTGCTCTCACACACACCTATCGCGATATGCACTTGTAGCCGGTTCGCGCACAATCGCACCCCCTTTGACTGAATGTAACCGTAGCCGCCGCACGCGAATCACGTGCGCGCGGGCGAATATGACCAGACTGACCCACCTGCAACGACTCGAAGCCGAGAGCATTCACATCCTGCGAGAGGTCGTCGCCGAGTGCGAACGCCCCGTCATGCTGTATTCCATCGGCAAAGACAGCTCGGTGATGCTGCATTTGGCGATGAAAGCCTTTTATCCGGCCAAACCGCCGTTTCCACTGTTGCACGTCGATACGACGTGG
>CAZIXV010000352.1:0-4013 GCA_964543105.1 uncultured Steroidobacteraceae bacterium | reverse complement strand
CGAAACTCTACGAGATCGGCGCAGGCACCAGCGAAATTCGCCGCATGCTCATCGGTCGGGAATTGTTCGAGGCCACCGCATGATTCCAACTCGAATCGATCGCGATTCCGAAGCCTTCCACACGAACGATGCTTACTTGCGCGGACTGACCGCAGAACTTCATGAACGCATGGCGCTTGCGCGTCGCGGCGGTGGCGATGACGCGCAGCGCAAGCACACCTCGCGCGGCAAATTGCTGGTGCGCGATCGCATTGCAATGTTGTGTGATCCTGGCGCGCCGTTCCTCGAGTTGTCCGCGCTCGCAGCAGGCGGCATGTATGACGGCGGTGCGCCGGCGGCGGGCATCGTGACCGGCATCGGGCGCGTGCACGGCCGCGACGTGATGGTCGTCGCGAACGATGCAACGGTCAAAGGCGGCACCTATTTCCCGATGACGGTTAAAAAGCACTTGCGCGCGCAAGAGATTGCGGCGGAGAACGCCCTGCCCTGCATCTATCTGGTGGACTCCGGCGGTGCGTTCCTGCCGATGCAGGATGAAGTGTTTCCAGACCGCGAGCATTTCGGCCGCATTTTTTTCAATCAGGCGCGCATGTCGGCGCAGGGTATTGCACAGATCGCCGTCGTGATGGGTTCATGCACCGCAGGCGGCGCCTACGTTCCGGCGATGTGCGATGAAGCCATCATCGTCAAGAAGCAAGGCACGATCTTTCTCGGCGGACCACCGCTCGTGCGGGCCGCAACGGGCGAAGTCGTCGATGCAGAAACCTTGGGCGGCGGCGATGTACACACACGCATCTCGGGCGTCGCCGACATGCTGGCTGATGACGATCAACATGCACTGACACTTGCGCGCGAAACCGTGTTGCATCTGCCGCGCACGCAGCCTTGGCTCGAGCGTATCGAAGCGCGCGATCCAGCCTACCCCACTGAGGATCTCTACGGCATCGTGCCGCGCGACACGCGCTTTCCGTATGACGTTCGTGAAGTCATCGCGCGCCTCGTCGATGCATCGGAATTTCATGAATTCAAACCGCTGTATGGCAAGACGCTCGTCTGCGGCTTCGCGCATTTGAACGGCTTCCCCGTCGCGATCCTGGCGAACAACGGCATTCTGTTTTCCGAAAGCGCATTGAAAGGCGCGCATTTCATTCAACTCGCAAACCGCCGCTGCGTGCCGCTGATTTTTTTACAGAACATCACCGGCTTCATGGTCGGCAAGAAAGTCGAACACGAAGGCATCGCAAAAAACGGCGCAAAGCTCGTCACCGCCGTCGCGTGCTCACGCGTGCCCAAGTACACCGTGATTCTGGGCGGCTCGTTCGGCGCCGGTAATTACGCGATGTGCGGCCGCGCTTATGGTCCGCGCATGCTGTGGATGTGGCCGAACGCGCGCGTCTCCGTCATGGGCGGCGAGCAAGCCGCGCAAGTGTTGGCGACGGTGCGCGCCGATGGCATGAACGCGCGCGGCGAAGCGTGGCCGCAGGAAGACAAAGATGCCTTCATCGATGAGATTCGGGAGCAATACGAAACCCAGGGCAGCCCGTACTACGCCACCGCGCGGCTCTGGGATGACGGCGTCATCGATCCCGCCTACACGCGCACCGTACTCGCACGCGCCATCGAAGCCGCCGCGCACGGACCGGCACCCGGCGACGAACGCTACGGCGTGTTTCGGATGTGACTCGGACCGGTTGACGGTTGACAGTTGACAGTTGACGGTCCGAAAGGCGCACTCCGAACCGTCAACCGTCAACTGGATGTCCACATGCCTACCATCACCACCTCACTCTCCCCGCGCGGCATCGCGACGCTCACGCTCAACCGTCCCGATAAACACAACGCGCTCGATGGCGCCATGCTGCAGCAATTGCATGCCGCGTTGCTCGACGTGCAGCGTGACTCGAAGGTGCGCGCCGTCGTGCTCACCGGCGCCGGCAAAAGTTTCTGCGCAGGCGCCGACATCGCACACATGCGCGCGATGCTGGGCGCCTCCGAAGAGGACAACATCGCGGATGCGCGTGTGCTTGCGGAGTGCTTGCGCACACTCGATGAACTGCCTGTTCCGGTGATTGCTCGCATCAACGGCAACGTGTTCGGCGGTGGCGTCGGACTGGTGGCGTGCGCCGATATCGCGATTGCGGTGAGTTCTGCGAAATTCGCCTTGACCGAGGTGCGTCTTGGCATCGTCCCTGCGGCCATCTCGCCCTACGTCGTTGCCGCGATCGGAGCGCGTCAAGCACGGCGACTCTTTCTGACGAGCGCGCCCTTCGATGGGCACGAAGCGCGCGACCTCGGCCTGGTGCATTTCGCCTGCGATGCAACGGAGCTGGACGCGCTCGTTGCTCAGCAGATTGATCTTGCGGTGCAAGGCGGTCCTGCAGCGTTGAGCGCCGCTAAGCAACTGATTCGTGAGGTCACGCCCCAGACAGATCGGGCTGCCCAGAGCGAGCAAACGGCGCGACTGCTCGCGTCCTTGCGCGTCAGCCCCGAGGGCCAAGAGGGTTTGTCCGCATTTCTCGAGCGCCGCCCACCCAATTGGCTGCCCGATACATCGTCAAATTGACGGTGTTCATCCGATATGCGCCAAAGAGCCACGAAGTGCCAAAAATGCATCGCCTAGGCTTTGTGCGTCGCAAAAGAAGCAGCTAACATCCGGCGCTCTTCACGAGAGCGAGATCGATTCATGCAGCTCAATGGGAAGCTTGCCGTCATCACCGGCGGTGGTCGCGGCATCGGCCGCGCGATGGCCCTGGCGTTCGCCGCCAAGGGCGCAAATGTGGCGACCGTAGACCTCAACGCTGACGATCTCGACGCTACCGTTCAAAGCTGCATCGCCCATGGCGTACGCGCCAAAGCCTACGTGTGCAATGTCACGCAAGAAGATGCGGTGATTGCCACGCTCGATCAGATCGTCACCGACTTCGGACGACTCGATGTGATGATCAACAACGCAGGCATCACCAAAGATGCTCTGCTCGTCAAAGCACAAGACGGCAAGGTGACCAACAAGATGTCACTGCAACAGTGGCAAGCCGTCATCGATGTGAATCTCACGGGCGTTTTCCTGGGCGCTCGCGAAGCCGCCGAACGCATGATTGCACTGGGCAACGGTGGCGTGATCATCAATACCTCGAGCATCTCGCGCGCCGGCAACATCGGCCAAACCAATTACTCCGCAGCCAAAGCCGGCGTCGTTGCCATGGCGACGGTGTGGGGCAAGGAACTCGCACGCTACGGCATTCGCACCGGGGCCATTGCCCCCGGCTTCACGCGCACGGAGATTCTCGATGCGATGAAGCCGGAGATGATTGAAAAGATGGTCGCCGCCGTACCGCTCAAGCGCATGGCAGAACCGGCGGAAATGGCGCATGCGGCGATCTTCATCGCCGAGAACGATTACTTCTCTGGCCGCGTCATCGAAATCGACGGCGCACAGAGGCTTTGAGACGGCCTGGCGCCGCCGCCCGCGGTTTTGACGCGGTCGGCGCAGGCGCCACGGCCTTAGTTACCAAGGGGAATCGATGCAACTGAATCAGATCCGCGCCGTCATCACCGGCGGTGCTTCCGGTCTCGGCCAAGCCGTCGCTGCCAAGCTCATTGCCGCTGGCGCGAAAGTCACGCTCATCGACGTCAACGTGACCGCAGGCGAAGCCGCGGCGCAGGCGCTGGGTGAAGCTGCGCGCTTCGTGCAAGTCGACGTCACGAACGATGCCGCCGTGTCGGATGCGCTCGCTGCGGCGAAGAACGACATGGGCGGCTTGAATCTTGCGGTGAATTGCGCCGGCACGCTGCAGCCGCGCCGCCTGCTCAACAAAGAAGGGCCGATGCCGATCGAGACCTTCCGCAAGACGATCGAGGTGAATCTCATCGGCTCGCTCATCGTGTCGAAAGCAGCCGCCGCGTTGATGCAGACGAACACACCGAACGAAGAAGGCGAACGCGGCGTGATCGTCCTCACCGCCTCCGTCGCCGCCTTCGAAGGCCAGATCGGCCAGGTCGCCTACACCGCGGCC
>CAZIXV010000351.1:0-4021 GCA_964543105.1 uncultured Steroidobacteraceae bacterium | reverse complement strand
AACCTCGGAGCGAATATGTGCATGAACTTCCTGCGCCTGCTCCGGCGTTGCGTTCTTACCGGTGCCGATCGCCCATACCGGCTCATAGGCCACGATCGCTTCGCCAAATTCGGCCACACCTGCCAAGTCCAACACCGCTACGAGTTGACGCGCTACCACTTCGTTCGTGGCACCACGCTCCCGCTCTTCCAACGTTTCGCCGACACAAAGAATCGGAACCATGCCCTGTGCGCGCACCGCCAGGAATTTGCGCGCGACGAGCGCATCGTCTTCTTTATAGATGCCGCGCCGCTCGGAATGACCGACGATCACATGACGGCAGCCGACGTCTTTCAGCATCGCCGCGGAGACCTCGCCAGTGAACGCACCGAGCGACTCTGCACATACCGATTGTGCGCCGAGCGCAACATTCGATTCTTTGAGCAGACGACTGACTTCCCACAGATAGGGAAATGGCGGGCACACGGCAATCTCGGCTGTCGTCTGGGCTGGCATATCCAGCAACAACGCCTCGATCAACTCGGCGTTTTCAGCGCGCGAGCCGTGCATCTTCCAGTTTCCGGCGACGAAGGGTCGTCGCATTTCTACCTCGCACTCGTTGTTTTAGCAGCGGGCCGAATCTGCGGTCCGCCAAAAAGGCGCGGAAGCTTAACGGCCACCCCGCGGGAAAGCAAACTGCGAATCAAGCCGCAGCGCGGCATCATCAGGCCGCTTCCGCCGCCTGAGCAACCGACGCGGCGAGGCTCTTCGCCAGCTCGCGTACCAGCGACTCATCCTGGCCTTCGACCATCACTCGGATGACGGGCTCGGTACCCGATGGACGCAGCACGATGCGGCCAGAACTTCCCAATCGGCGCTCGGCATGCGACACCGCTTCCTGAATCGCCGGCGACGCAGCCGGATCGATCCGATGCTTCATCCGCACGTTTTCGAGCACCTGCGGATACTTCTGCATCGGCGCCGCCAACTCTGCGAGGCTTCGCCCGGTGCGCTTCATGATATCCAACACCTGCAACGCACTGACCAACGCATCGCCCGTCGTCGTGCAGTCCAGACACAACAAGTGACCGGAGGTTTCGCCGCCGAGCACACCGCCGGTCGCTTTAAGCTTCTCGAGCACATAACGATCGCCCACCTTGGCGCGATGAAATGCGATGCCTTCCTTTTCGAGCGCGTGCTCCAAACCGAGATTGCTCATGACGGTGCCGATCACCGGGCCGACCAATTTGCCCTGCTCGTGGCGATCGCGCGCGATGATGTAAAGCAATTGATCGCCATCGATGAGGCGACCTAGGTGATCGACCATCACCAAACGATCGCCATCACCGTCGAGCGCGATTCCTGCTTGCGAGCGCACGCCAGGCACCGTGAGCTGCAGCAGCTCCGGCGATGTCGAACCACAATTGAGATTGATGTTGCGGCCATTCGGCGAACAACCGATCGGCACGATCTCGGCACCGAGATCGGCCAGGATGCGCGGGCCGACTTTGTACCCTGCCCCATTCGCACAATCGATCACGATCTTGAAGCCGGTGAGATCGAGCCCCGGCACGGTCGACATGCAAAATTCTTGATAGCGAACGCGCGTCTTGTCGACTCGTGTCGCGCGACCGAGATCCCCGGACTCGCGAGTCACCGGCGGTTGATCGATGTACCGCTCGATCTCTGCTTCGATTTCATCGGATAGCTTGCCGCCATTGCCGTCGAAAAACTTGATGCCATTGTCGTGATAGAGATTGTGCGAGGCGCTGATGACGACGCCGAAATTGCACTCGAAACGTTTTGTGAGATAGGCGATCCCAGGCGTCGGCAACGGACCGATCAGCATGACGTTAACGCCCGCCGCGGTGAAGCCTGCCTCGAGCGCGGCTTCGAACATGTAGCCGGAAAGCCGCGTGTCTTTGCCGACGAGCACGGTGCCGCCGTTAGGTGCAAGTACTCGCGCAGCCGCGCTTGCCAGCCGCAACGCGAAGTCCACCGTCAATGGCGGCTCGCCCACCATGCCGCGAATGCCATCGGTGCCAAAGTACTTACGACCCATGTGGTTCTCCGTTGTTATCCATTGCGCCAGCCGCCATGAGCGCCGCAGCGACTTTGACGGCATCCGCCGTTTCGGCGACATCGTGCACACGCATGATCTTTGCACCCGCGAGCACCGCCGCCGTCGCGACTGCAAGCCCGCCCGCAAGCCGCTGCTCGAGCGGACGGTTCAATAAATCGCGAAACATCGACTTGCGCGACACGCCAATGAGAATTGGACGGCCTAGCGCATTCAAGACAGGCAGCCGTGCGAGCAGCGCGAGATTATGCGGCAGACGCTTGCCGAAACCGATACCGGGATCGAGCACGACTCGCTCGGCATCGATGCCAGCGCTTTGGCACGCGTGCATACGATCTCGCAAAAAATCGCGCACCTCAGTGACGACGTCCACATAGTGCGGATCCTGTTGCATCGAGCGCGGCTCACCCTGCATGTGCATGAGACATACCGCGGCATCGCTTGCTGCAACGGCTTCGAGCGCGCCCGGCTCGCGCAGCGCGCGCACATCGTTGATCAGGCTCGCACCCGCATCGAGCGCAGCACGAATAACAGCTGGCTTGCTGGTATCCACTGAGATGGGCACGGACGTGCGCCGAGCAAGCTCGGCAACGATCGGGATGACGCGGCGGATTTCTTCTTCCGCATCGACATCGGCCGCCCCCGGACGGGTGGATTCGCCACCGATGTCGATGATGCCGGCGCCCGCCTCGATCATCTCGAACGCATGACGCAGCGCACGATCAGCCGCGGCAAACCGGCCGCCGTCTGAGAATGAATCGGGCGTGACGTTGAGAATGCCCATGACGACGGGCGTCGTGAGGTCAAGAGTCTGCGATCCACAGCGCAGGTACATAGGCAGGGCCGTCAACGAAAGGGAGCGAAGGCTAAGTCCGAACGCGCATCCGAGCAAACGCCAGGCTCAATGTCGGCTCAACAAAAAAGGGCAGTAATCCGACGACTACTGCCCTTCTTGCGCGTTATCGATCAGCGCTCTGACGATCCGCTATCGCCGATCGCCGATCACCTTTTCCTCAATGCTGACTGGCCGGCTTGCCGATCGGACCATCCGGCGTTTCGCGTTCGCGCGGACGACCACTCGGCGGCGGGCTTGCCGTATCGTCCCAGCCCGCAGGCGGTCGCGGATCGCGGCCTTCCATGATGTCCTTGATCTGCATCTCATCGATCGTTTCGTACTTGATGAGCGCCTCGGCCATCTTGTGCAACTTGTCCATGTTCTCGGTGAGGATCTCTTTCGCACGCTGGTAGTTTGTGTCGATCAGACGCCGCACCTCTTCATCGATGACATGCGCGGTCACATCGGACACTTGCTTGTGCTGGGTCACTTGGCGTCCCAGGAAGACCTCGCCCTGATCCTCGGTGTACGTCAGCGGACCCAGCTTGTCCGATAGACCCCACTTCGTAACCATGTTGCGCGCGATTTCGGTCGCCCGTTCGATGTCGTTCGAGGCGCCGGTCGTCACGGACTCGGGGCCGAAAATGATCTCTTCGGCCAAGCGACCGCCGAACAACGTTGCGATGCGGCTTTCAAGTCGACGCTTGCTGGTGCTGTAGCGATCGGCTTCCGGCAAGAACATCGTCACACCGAGCGCACGGCCGCGCGGAATGATCGTGACTTTGTACACCGGATCGTGCTCAGGCACGGTCAAACCGATGATGGCGTGACCCGCCTCGTGATAGGCGGTCAGGCGTTTTTCCTGCTCGTCCATCACCATCGAGCGGCGCTCCGCGCCCATCATGATCTTGTCTTTCGCGCGCTCGAACTCGTCCATCGACACGGTGCGACGATTCGCACGTGCAGCGAACAGCGCCGCTTCATTCGCCAGGTTGGCGAGATCGGCGCCCGAGAAGCCCGGCGTACCGCGCGCGATCACCTGCGGCTTCACGTCTTCGGCGAGCGGCAGTTTGCGCATGTGAACTTTGAGAATCTGCTCGCGGCCGCGTACATCGGGCAGCGGCACG
>CAZIXV010000350.1:2345-4022 GCA_964543105.1 uncultured Steroidobacteraceae bacterium | reverse complement strand
TGATGCCGCCGAAGGTCGGCTCCAGGGCCGCGATCACTTCGACGAGTTTGTGCGGATCGCGCTCATTGATCTCGATATCGAACACATCGACGTTCGCAAACTTCTTGAACAGCACGGCCTTGCCTTCCATGACGGGCTTGGCTGCCAGTGGACCGATCGCGCCCAAGCCAAGCACTGCTGTGCCGTTCGTGATGACGGCGACGAGATTGCCGCGCGCCGTGTAGCGCAGCGCCGCGAGCGGGTCAGCCGCAATTTCCTCGCACGCTGCGGAAACGCCGGGCGAATACGCGAGCGCCAGGTCGTGCTGGTTCGACAGCTTTTTGGTGGCAACGACCGAAATTTTTCCGGGCGTTGGATGTTCGTGATAGGTCAGCGCGTCTTGTCGCAGGCTCTCGCGTACCTTGGCTCGTTGAGAAAGCGTGGGATTCTGCGTCGTCGATTCGTCACTCATAGATTTACGTCATGACCTCAATGCGTTTCTCGTTTTCCGATCGAGTGATTGATAGCGCTTTCGACTTTCCCCAGTGCGCCATCGAATGCGACCTGCCATGAATCGGCGAGATGGCTGACGGCGATCGGCGCGAGATTGGCGATTCGCACTTCGATCATGCAGCGTTTGTCGTCGCCACCCTTGCCGGCATTCTCATCGCTCATATGCATTTCGACGCGCGTGATCCGATCGCCGAAGCGATCGAGCGTATCGCGAATGATGTCAGCGAAGCGTTGCTCGACTTCTTCGCCGAGCCGTACATGATTGCCGTGATTCACTTTGATGTGCATGTCGTCCTCATAAATCGTGGATGCGCTGCAAAACCTCGATCATCCGCGCTGCTGCGCCGATGCCGTGCCATGCTAGCGCAAGCGCACAACGTTTGGCGCGCGTTCCGCGGCGCGTGATTTGTCAATTGTGCTCATTGCGGTATATCCGTCCGAGCGCTTGCTCGGCACTGCGTGCGATACGCAGCACGAAGTCATCGCGCCCGCTGAGTGCGGCGATCATCAGTCCGACCGGCGCCGCGCCAGGATCATGACAAGGAATCGAGATCGCACAGCCATCAATGAAATTGATGATGCTGGGATTGCGCAGGACGAGCATGTTCATGCGTGCGTACGCCTCATCTTCTGCGAGCGCAGCGATGGGCGGGGCGATGATGGGTACCGTCGGCATGAGGAGTGCATCGAACTCCTCGAGCGCTTGTGTCACGCGGCTGATGAAGTCCGCGCGCGCGTTCAGCAAGTGGTGGTAGTCGTCCTCGTGCTGTTCCTTGCCCCGCAAGATGCGGGTGCGCACGCGCGGGTCGTAGGCGCTCGCATGTGTATCGAGCCACTCGCGATGAATGGCGTAGGCTTCCGCCGTGGCCAGGCCGCCGCGCCGGTTCAACGCCGCGAGTTCTCGAAGTTCGGCGAGCGTCAGCTCGACGATATGCGCGCCCTGTGCGCTCAAGCTCGATAGCGCGCGCTCGAATGCACGCGCAACGGCCGGTTCCATCTCCTCGAGCACGACGCTTTGCGGTGCAGCGAAGCGTACGTTCCGGAATGAAGTGGCCTCCGTCGTCGGAATCGGCGCGTCCGCAAGGAGGGCATCGACGATGGCGCAGCAGTCGACCGAGTTCGCCAGTGGTCCAATCGAATCGAGCGAGGGCGAGAGCGGAAACGTTCCTTCGCGCGGGACGCGTC
>CAZIXV010000350.1:0-2245 GCA_964543105.1 uncultured Steroidobacteraceae bacterium | reverse complement strand
CCAATCGAATCGAGCGAGGGCGAGAGCGGAAACGTTCCTTCGCGCGGGACGCGTCGCGCGGTGGGCTTGAAGCCGACGATCCCGCACATCGCCGCGGGAATCCGGCAGGAGCCGCCGGTGTCCGTGCCCAAGGCCGCGTAAGCCATTTCGTCGGTGATCGACACGGCAGCGCCGGATGAGGAGCCGCCGGGAATGCGCCGTAAGTGACGCTCGAAAGGATTGGCTGGGGTGTCGTAGTGGGGGTTGAGTCCGAGACCGGAGAAGGCGAACTCCGTCATGTTGGTGCGCCCGACCGGCACGAATCCGGCGGCGATCAGCCGCGCAACCGCCGGCGCATCGTGCGTCGCCGGTGCGCACGTGCTGCGTAGCGTCGAGCCGGCGCGTGTCACTTCACCTTCGCGATCGAACAAATCCTTGATCGAAAGCGGGATACCCGCGAAGGGTGATGCCGCGCGGCCCGCGGCCCGTTGCGCGTCGTGATGACGCGCGCGCTCGAGCGCGCGTTCGGCATCGGTGTGCAAATACACGCGTGGACCTTCTCCGTCCGGCGCCGCGTAGTGCGTCAAGCAGGTTTCTACGAGTTCGAGGCTCGTCGTGCGGCCCTGCGCCAGCTGCCATGCGAGGGTGCGAAGCGTTTTCATGGCGTTGATTATGCCGTGAGCGCGCAGGCGTGGGGCGGCGCGGACGTTGCCCTCGCAGCGTGCTGGCATACTCTCGCGTCACACACGCATTGGGAGACACAGATGGCGATCGACCAAACCGCACTGCAGTTGCGTTCCTTGATCAAGAAAAATGGCGAGCTCGAGTTATCGCTCGCGCAGGTGCCGGTGGAAGAACCCGGTCCGGACGAGATCCTCGTGCGTATCGAAGCTACGCCGATCAATCCATCCGATCTGGGATTGTTGACGAGCGTTGCGGACATGAGCACGGCGCGCCAGGCCGGTACGGCAGAGTCGCCGGTCATCGTCGCGAACATCCCGGAAAAACTCATGCGGGCCGTTGAAAACCGCATCGACGAATCGATGCCCGTCGGCAATGAAGGGGCAGGTGTCGTCGTCAAGACGGGCTCCTCACCCGAAGCGCAAGCGCTGCTTGGCAAGACCGTGGCGCTGTTGGGCGGCGCGATGTACGCCCAGTTCCGCAAGATCAAAGCATCACAGGCGCTCGTGTTGCCATCGGGCACGACGCCCGCCGAAGGCGCTTCCTGTTTCGTCAATCCGCTAACGGCGCTCAGCATGGTCGAAACCATGCGCCGCGAAGGTCACACCGCCCTGGTGCACACCGCCGCCGCGTCGAACCTGGGCCAAATGCTGAATCGCATCTGTCTCAAGGACGGCATCGATCTCGTCAATATCGTGCGCCGCCCCGAGCAGGAAAAATTGCTGCGTGAGATCGGCGCGAAATACGTCTGCAATTCATCGCTGCCGAGTTTCATGGACGATCTGACGAAGGCGCTCAGTGCGACTGGCGCCACGATCGCGTTCGACGCCATCGGCGGCGGCAAACTTGCGAATCAGATTCTCACCTGCATGGAAGCGGTGGCGTCCACCAAGCTCACGGCGTTCAGCCGCTACGGTTCGTCGGTCCACAAGCAGGTATACATCTACGGCATGCTCGATCGCGGTCCGACGGAGCTCAGCCGCGGTTATGGGTTTGCGTGGAGTGTGGGCGGCTGGTTGCTTGGGCCCTTCTTGCAGAAAATTGGCCAGGACGGCGCGCAAAAATTACGCGAACGGGTCGTCGCCGAACTGAAAACCACTTTCGCGAGCCACTACACGCAGGTGATTTCCTTGCAGCAAGCGCTGCAGCTCGATGTCATCAAGGCGTACACCAAGATCAGCACGGGTGAGAAATATCTGATCAATCCCAACGCGGAGTGACTGGATGACATGCCGTTGATCGCACAACGGCATGTCTTTTTTACGCGGTGTGTCGGCACGCGCGTTAGGTTGGAACTTCCCTGGCATCGATCGAGTTTGTGGCGAGGATGCCGCAAGGCTCGCAGGTGCGTTCGAATCGCCTTCGTTCGTGTTGTTGCGAGCAGCACAAGAGAAGCGGCGCCGCCTTCAAGGATGCAGAGGGGAGACGCCATGGCAGCTTCAAATCTACCTCGGTCGCAGCGCGCTTTGTTGCCTGCTGCAATCGCCAGCGCATTGCTCGTTTGCGCGCCCGTAGCGCTCGGCCAATCGGTGTCGGCTACGTTACGCGGTCAGGTCACGGCAGATGCCGGCCCCGCGAGTGGGGC
>CAZIXV010000349.1:0-4027 GCA_964543105.1 uncultured Steroidobacteraceae bacterium | reverse complement strand
TCGGGGCTCGGGGCTCGGGGCTCGGGGCTCGGGGCTCGGGGCTCGGGGCTCGGCAGGAAGGATGCTTTCTCGCCGAGTCCCGCGTGTCTTTTCTGGCCCGCGTCCCGCGTCCCGAATCCTTCTGGCCCGCGCCCCGAGTCCCGAGTCCTTCCGGCCCGAGCCGTCAGGGCATCACTGCAAGATCACCGCCGGCGTAGACAACAAGTCCAATTCGAGTTCTTCCACTGCCGAACGCTGCCGGCGTGGTGAGCCAAACGGCCGTTGATACGAGATGTACACGGAAGAGCCGACGTGATCCGCCACGGAATGGCCGGCGCTCAGCGAGAGCGATCCCGCCCCCACTTTCATGTTCTGACGCAACGCGAGCAAATCAGCGCGCTCACGCGCCCACGTCGTCTGAGTCGCATAGGCAAGCGACAGATTTGCACCCTCACCCAGATCGACGCCGATACTTGCCAGATCGCGCTGCATGATCGGATCGAGCAGTTCGAGCGTGTTGATCTCGCGAAATTCGCGGCTTTGTAGGCGAGTGCGCAGTGCGATATTGAACCAGTCGTTGCGATGCTCGAAGCCGGCGCGCGCCAGCCACCCTGAGCCGAGCTCCGTTTGGCTCGATGCCAGCGCGAACGATGCAGTGCCGATCGACCCGAAACTGCGCGCCAAGCCCACGCCGAACGCGGTGACTTCATCGGCCAGATATTCGCCATGACCTTCGATCGTGAACCCCAACGGCGTGCCGCAGGCGATGGTCGTATTCGCGAAGGTCGGTCCGTATGCATTGCTCTCGATGGCGTAATCGCGGCGCACTTTGCCGAAGCCGATCGAGAAATCCTGACAGCCCTCATCCACGAGCCGCACGCTGGAAATCATCGGTGCATTGATCGAAGTCGAGCGCCCTAGCGCATCATGTAATTGCAAGCCCATGCTGTGACCGTTGAAGGCTTGCGTCGAGCGGCTGATCGAGAGCTTGCGTGCCGCCAGCGGCGCATGGCCCGCATCCAATGAGGCGAACAGCGCGTCGGCCACCGTCGGCAGCACGGCGAGCCCACTGCTGGCCAGCTCCGATGAACTCACGACATCCGCCCGGCTGCCGCGACGTGTGCCGAATTGCATGCCGCCGAAACGCACGGAGCTGCCCCACATGCCAACGCTGCTGACGGAATCACCGAGCCGCAAATGTTCACGGCCGGCGTCGTCAAGTGCTTGGGTAAAGCTCGATTCCAGGCGCGTCACCGTCGCAAGTTGCGGGTCGAGTGATGCCGCAAAGGTTTGCGTCACGCTGCCCGTCTCCCCGCCCAACTGCGCGCTGAAGGATGAATGATTGAAGGTGATCCTTTTTGCGTCGACATGAACCATGTCGAGTTCGCTCGGCGGCGTGACACTGCAGGCACTGAGCGCCAGCACGGCGCTCACCAACGCGGCGCGGCCGGCCGACGCCGCACGACAGGTCGAAACGACCTGCGCGCCGCGCGGACTGGGCAGTGCGGACATAGCAGCTATCGAATTACCAAACATCAATTCGTCGTCGTTGTAAGCATCGCCGTCGTGGAACGAGTCATGGTAGCGCGCACATACGAATCCAGGCCATCAGCGCGCGCCTGTGGGCACTCAGGGAATGCCTCAGGGCTGAATCTCATCGGCCGCCGTGTGCAGCCAATCGAGTAATCGCGGCTTGTGCAGCGTGACGTGCTTGGAGGCAACCCACGCGCTGCGCAGCCAATGCACGCCCAGGAATTGCGCAAGCGTGCCGACGAACAGCGGAAACAGCCGCGGAGTCGTAAGTTGTGGCCAGGCGGTGAGCGCCTTGAGTTTCGTCTCGTTGGTGTCGACGGTGATGCCGAGCGCGCGCCACTGCGCTGAGTAATTGCGATCGACACGCGCAACCTGGACACGCCACTGCGATTCGTTGAGCAGCAGATCGACGGATACATCGCGCTGCTGCAAGTCGTATTTGCGATTCGCCCAGTAACTCGGTGGTGCAGTGCCGAGCTTCAATGTGAGCGACCATTGCTCAGCCAGCGGCTCGATGCCGACCGACTTCGCCCAGGCGCTCAGGTCGCTGACATCCTCGACGCGCGCGAGGGCTGCCTTGCAAACCTCCATGATCTCGGCGAGACGCTCATCACCCGCATACATCTGCAAGCGATGCATGAGTCCGATCGTGCTGATGATGTCCTCGGCGCTGGCGTATTTCATTGCAAGCTTTTTCAGTAGCGCGAGATCCTCGTCATGCGCGCGCTGGATCAACATCAGATGGAGGTAGCTGCCGAATTTCGGGTCGAATTCATTGCCATCGGCCAGATACAGGCTCAACGCGTCGACGACGGAATCGACGAACGCGTCGTTGCGTGAATAGTCTGCAAATTGCTCTGCATCTTCACGAGTCGTGGGCGCCGTCGGACGTTGTCCGACGCGCGAGTGAAAATCGCTCCATTCTTTTTGAAGCGATGCTTCAAGACCCAGTGCAGAAATCGCGGCGTTGCTCAATGAAGTCCTCGTCAAGTGCCATTCCCGGATGGCGCAGCGGGCGGCATTTTGGCGAACGCGGCGATGTGGAAGTGTGAACGGGTGAACATTTACGAGGCGCGTGAGTTCGGTGCCATGAAGTTCATTTTTCGTGTGCATATTCAGCCCGGCCATACGGCCGAGGAATACGCGAAAGCGTGGGTCGAGGCGAGTGAAATCATCCAGCGCGCCGCGGGGGCGCGCGGTACGCGCCTACATCGACGCATCGGCAAAGACGACGAACTGCTCGCCATTGCCAGCTGGGAGTCGAAAGCGCACCGCGACGCCGCACCGCAAGACCCCAAGGTGCGCGAGATCCTCGAAACAGCGGCGCGCTACGTGCGCATCGAACTCATTGGCGAGTTCGACGCGCCCGAATGGGTGGTGCTACCGCCGAACGCAGATTCAGATGCTCAATGAGTACGCGCTGAACTGGGCGCGAACGTCGGCTCCGCGGCAGAGGTAGGTTCGGTCGTCGCTCGAACGGCTTGCGGATTCAGCGTGGCTTTGGCGAGCCGCGACAACTCACCGTCGATCGTCTTATCGCGCGTCACCAGATCCGCGAAATACGCGGCGTCCTCGGTTCGGCCCAGCGCTTTCGCATAGGCCGCGATCGTGCCGTAGCCGGCGATCTTGTAATGGACGATGCGTTGCACCGACGCCGTGAGTGCGGCATCACGCAGCGACCCGGCGCAGACATGCGTCATCTTCTGCGTTTCATCCAACAAGGCGCGCATCGCGTCATCCGGATGCGCCCGCGGATTGGTTTCCGCGCGCGCCAACATGCCTTCCATATCGGTTTTCCGCACCGCGATCTCCGCGGCGTATTCATCCAAGCGCAAGGCGAGCGGCTCGTGTTGAATCGAACCGGCGAGCTGTCGCAGCGACTGTCCCAATTGCGATTCAGCGCTGTGTAGCTCTTGCAGTTCGATCAGGTAGAGCTCTTCCATGGTGTCGATCCGGCGCACCGTGCTCGCATCGAAGCTGCGCCACAAGCGACGCGCTTGTTCTTTCGCACCCTGCGCCAGATTGGTTTCGCCTGCGAGCGTGCTCTTGATCGCGCAGTAGCCGGTCGCGCTGCGTGTAAGCAGCGAAATTCCTGCGGAGGCGAGCAACAAGCGACTGAGAGCGCCGCGACCGCGCAATGCCTGCAGGGTCAAACTCAAGCCGGCGGCCGCGGATAACCAGCGCTCACTGGCGCCAACATGACCGGACCCTGCGTGCGCTGCGGATGAGGTGCGAAGCTGCATCGAAATCTCCTCGGGCGGTTGCGACAAGCTCTAGTCTTACTCCGCGCCGTCGATGCAGGTTCCGATCAATATTTGGCGTACACGCTCGTCGTACCGTCTTCGTGTACGAGATGCACTTCATACGGCTGCTTGATATCGCCTTGCTCCATGCCTGGCGAGCCGATCGGCATCCCTGGCACGGTGAGACCCTTTGCCTGCGGCTTTTCCTTCAACAATCGCAGTACCTGCTCCGCCGGCACGTGGCCTTCGACGAAATAGCCGCCGACTTCGGC
>CAZIXV010000348.1:0-4056 GCA_964543105.1 uncultured Steroidobacteraceae bacterium | reverse complement strand
CCCGAGCCCCGTCCTCCCCTGCACTTGCATCCGCACCCGCCACGCGTAGAACCTTGCCATCTTTCCGCGAGAACCACGACCCATGCGATATACGCTCGTTGCGCTTGCGCTGTTCGCCTGCATCGCCCACGCCGAAGAACTCACCGTGGCGCGGATCTTCGAGGCTCCCGACCTGAGCGGTCCGCGCCTGCGCGAACCGAAGTTCTCTCCTGATGGCCGGTTCATTACCTTTCTACAAGGCAAAGAGTCGAATCAATCCCAGCTCGACCTGTGGGCCTTCGACACTCGCACCGGGCGTTCGCAGTTGCTGGTCGATTCGCAAGCATTTCAATCAGGGCCGGAACGGCTCTCCGCAGAAGAAGAAGCGCGCCGCGAACGGCAACGCACGGCCTCACTGCGCGGCATCGTCGACTATGAATTCTCGAGCGACGGTAGCCGACTGCTCGTGCCGCTCAATGGCGATTTATATCTATATGAGTTGAAAGCGGACAAGGATCCGGTGCGGCGGCTGACCGCCACGCCCACCTATGAAACCGATGCCCGCTTTTCGCCGCGTGGGCGCTACGTCAGCTTCATTCGCGATCAGAACCTGTTCGTGCTCGAACTCGATACCGGCAAGGAGCGCGCGATCACGACCGATGGCGCCGGGCTCGTGCAATACGGCGTCGCCGAATTCGTGGCTCAGGAGGAGATGGGCCGCAACACCGGCTATTGGTGGTCGCCGGACGACGCCCGCATTGCGTTCACGCGAATCGATGATTCACCCGTACAGGAAGTCGAGCGATTCGAGATCAACGCCGATAGCGCGCGCATGGTCCGCCAGCGCTACCCCGCCGCGGGCACACCGAACACGAGGGTCGAGCTGAAAGTCTTTGCGCTCGATTCGAGTGAGCCAGTCGACATCGCGCTCCCCAATGAAGACGGTTATCTGGCACGCGTCAATTGGTTTCCAGATGCGAAGCGCCTTGCTGTGCAGTGGCAATCGCGCGATCAAAAGCGCCTCGATGTTCTCAAGGCCGATGCGATGAGCGGCGCAGTTTCGACGTTGCTCACCGAGACGAGCTCAAGCTGGGTCGAATTACACAACGATCTGCGGTTCTTGAAGACACGCGATGCGTTCGTGTGGAGTTCGCGCCGATCCGGCTACAAGCATCTGTATCTGTATGACAACGACGGCAATCTGATTCGTCCGCTGACGCAAGGTGAATGGATGGTCGTGGGCGATGGTACAGAGTCGGGTGTCGTCGGCATCGATGAAGCACACAAGCTCGTGTACTTCACGGCAACGGAAGTCTCACCGCTCGAACGCCATTTGTATTCCACCTCGCTCGACACCAAGACACCGCAACGCGTGACGCGTATCACTAGGGAACCGGGCACGCACAACGTGCGCTTGCTTCCCGGCGGCAAGGAGTATCTCGACACTTGGTCGTCTCCCGAACAGCCGCCTTCGCTCAGCATCCGCACGCTGAACGGCAAAGTAAAACGCTGGGTGGTGCGCAACGCGCTCGATGAATCGCATCCATATCACCCGTTTCTCGCGAATCACTTGCCGGAAGAGTACGGCTCGATCGAGGCAAGTGATGGCCAGTCGCTCTACTACCGCTTGATCAAGCCCGCCGACATGCAAGCGGGCGTTCGATATCCGGTCATCATCGACACCTATGGCGGTCCGCACGCGCAATACGTGCGTAAGGACTGGCTTGGCGGCTCACGCGCTTCACAAGGCTATTTCCGGCAGTTGCTCGCGCAGCGCGGCTTCGTCGTTTTCTCGCTCGACAACCGCGGCACGGGATTTCGTGGCGTTGAGTTCGAGTCTGCGATTCAGGGACGGATGGGAAATATCGAAATCGACGACCAAGTCCGCGGCGTCGAGTTCTTGAAGACATTGCCGTTCGTCGATGCCGATCGCGTCGGCATCATGGGTTGGAGCTACGGCGGCTACATGGCGCTGATGGCGCTTGCGCGCCCTGAGTTCAAAGCGGCAGTGGCCGGTGCGCCGGTCGTCGATTGGTCGCTCTATGACACGCATTACACCGAGCGGTATCTGAGCACGCCGCAGAACAATCGCAGCGGTTACGAGCGCAGTTCAGTGTTGCCGTACGTGGATGATTTCGATGGCCACTTGCTGCTCGTTCATGGCATGGCGGATGACAATGTGCTGTTTACGAACAGCACGATGCTGATGCAACAGCTGCAGTCGAAGGGAATGCAGTTCGAGTTGATGACTTATCCCGGCGGCAAACATGGACTGATTCGCGTGCCGGAGATGGGGCGGCATTACTACGAGATGGTGGTGGATTTTTTTGAGCGGCGGCTGAGGGAGTAAAGGTAGTTAAGAGGTAAGAAGCGCTTCGCGCTGTGCCCCCACCCTAACCCTCCCCCGCTCCGCAGGGGAGGGGACCGGATCAGATTCCCTCCGGCTGGCCGGATTTGATTCCCTCTCGCGAGCGTAGGGCGGATCTGATTCCCTCCCCTGCGGAGCGGGGGAGGGTTAGGGAGGGGGCAACACTCCGGCGGTCGGCAGAACCTCTGGCTCGATCAACCGATCACTGGATCACCGGATCACCCGATCACCACCCCTACAACTCCACCAACGACGCAAACCAGGCCGCCGCGCGACGCTGCAATGGCGCGACCATCGGTGCGTCGGCTTCTAGTAACCCGACTTCATGCAGCTCATTGAGCGCCACCCACTTGAGGTTCTGACCCTCGAGCGATTGCGGTGTCCCCGAGTAACTCGTGACGAACCACAAATCGAGTTTGATCGTGCGATCCGGGAATTCGTGTTCGTAGCTCACGAGTGGTTCGGCTTCGAGCACCTCGATGCCGATTTCTTCGCGAAGTTCGCGCTTCAACGTGTCGATGCGCTCCTCGCCGAGTTCGCGCTTACCGCCAGGAAACTCCCAGCCGCCTGCCATGTGTTTTCCTGCGGGCCGTTCGGCGAGCAACAGACGTCTGTTGGCGTCGAACAATGCGGCCGCGACGACATACGCGTCTGGACGTCTCACCCCTCGGCTCCCAGCGATCCGTGACAATGTTTGTACTTCTTCCCCGATCCGCACGGACAGGGTTCGTTGCGGCCGACCTTCCGACCTTCACGTACGACCTGCGCCACACCGGACGCCTGCGGCGCCATGGGATCGGGCGGCAGCGGCTCCGGAGGCGCGGCGAGATTCTGCGGCGCCGCATGCTGGAATTGCATGGCCTGTTCCAGACGGCGTTGGCGCTCGGCCTCTTCCGCATCGATCTCTTCTTGCGTGCGCAATTGCATGCGCGACAGGAGCGATACCGTGTCGTGCTTGATGCGATCGAGCATCGCCGAGAACAGCTCGAACGCCTCGCGCTTGTATTCCTGCTTGGGATTCTTTTGCGCGTAGCTGCGCAGATGAATGCCCTGACGCAGATAGTCCATTGCCGCCAAGTGCTCGCGCCAATGCGAGTCGAGCTGCTGCAGCATGATGGCCTTTTCGAGGTGACGCACGACGGGCTCGCCGTACTGCTGCACCTTCGCCTCATAGGCCTGGTCGAGTTCCGCGAGCAAACGCTTGCGGATATCGTCTTCGTTCATGTTCTCGTCTTGCGCGAGCCATTCCTTGATCTCAACGCGCACCGCGAAATCGCGCCCGATCGCCTCTGAGAGGCCATCCAGATTCCACATCTCCTCCACGCTGCGCGGCGGAATGAACCGATCGATGATGCCGTTCACGACTTCATGGCGAATGCCGGCGATCGAATCGCCCACATCTTCCGCCGCCATGACTTCGGTGCGCTGCTGATAGATGACTTTGCGCTGATCGTTCGCGACGTCGTCGTATTCGAGCAGATTTTTGCGCGCATCGAAGTTATGCGCTTCGACCTTGCGTTGCGCGCGCTCGATCTGCTTGCTCAGCATCCGGCTCTCGATGACCTCGCCTTCCTTCATGCCGGCCGTCTGCAGCCAGCGTTTGGTGCGCATCGGATCGCCGAAGATGCGCATCAAATTGTCTTCGAGCGAGAGATAAAAGCGGCTCGAACCCGGATCGCCTTGACGGCCCGAACGACCGCGCAGCTGAT
>CAZIXV010000347.1:0-4078 GCA_964543105.1 uncultured Steroidobacteraceae bacterium | reverse complement strand
GATCGATGATCTGCGCTTCCAGATGACTTCGTTCGACGGCAACGTACGAGTGCTATCGATTGAGTCGCATCGACCTGCGTTCCGGCGGGATACAGCGATGCGCTCCGCGGTACTGGCGGAACCTCACTCGCGCTGATCTGGATGAGCGGTCGTCCGCGCGAACAAGTCGCGCCGACGCCGCACCGTCTGGGTTACTTCTGCGCCTTCGCACGCTCGATGGCGTCGCGGATCAACTGCTTTGCCTCTTCCGCGTCGCCCCAACCCAGCATCTTGACCCACTTCGAGGCTTCAAGATCCTTGTAGTGTTGAAAGAAGTGCTCGATCTGTTTGATCGTAATGTCCGGCAGATCGGTATAGCTGTGAATTTTCTCGTAACGTCGCGTCAGACGGGTCGTCGGTACCGCCACGATTTTCTCATCGCCGCCCGCCTCATCCTGCATGCGTAACACGCCGACGGGTCGTACCGCGACGACTGCACCCGGCACGATCCCGCGCTGATTGGCGATCAACACATCGCAAGGGTCGCCATCGTCGCTCAAAGTGTGCGGGATGAATCCGTAATTGCCCGGGTAGCGCATCGAGGTATAGAGAAACCGGTCCACCACGAGCGTCCCGGATGCTTTATCCATCTCGTACTTGATGGGCTCGCCACCCACGGGTACTTCGACGATTACATTCACTTCATCAGGCGGATTATTGCCGGTCGCAATCGCATCGAGACGCATGTAAGTCCTTGAAGGTCAACGGAAGGAAAACAAAGGGCGGCGGATTATAGCGAAGGCGCGAAAAGATTCGCCGCGATTTACGCCCCACCCTTCCGCCGCAACCCTCCTTCAGGACGTCCCGAGTTTGCGCTTGGTTTGGGTGACGAGCTTGAACATGAAACCCGGCAAGCTTTGGTCGTTCACTTTCTCGATATCGGTGTCATAAGGCATCACGAACATCAGCGCGATGTACACCAACACCATCGCACCCGAAGTCAGAATCGCGAGCACGACGAAGATCACACGCAGCAGCGTCACATCCATGCCGAAACGAACGGCCAAGCCATTGCAAACGCCGCTGACCATCGCGCCCTCGCGGATCTGCACGAACGGCCGCGTGTCATGACTCATCGTGCCGTGCCAGCCGCTCTCATTCTGATCGCCGTAACCCTCGACCACGCCAATCTGCGCAAGCACGCCAGACAATTCGTCTGCGCTGACGACGTTCTTTTGCGCATTGAGAAAGGGTTGGCATTTCTCCGCGATCGAGCGTTCGAGATCGAGCAGCACTTCGGCTCGACCAGGATCGTTCATGAGTTGCGCTTCAGCGCGACGTAGGTATGCGCGCAAGGCGTCGTACGCATCCTCATCGAAGTTGAAACTCATGCCATTGAGCTCGACGGTGACCACTCGTTTCATGTCTGTGCCCGTTTATGCAATCAAGTCCAACGCACGATCTTGCGACCGTCGGCATCGGTGAACGACGCTAACAGGAGCAAGATCAAATCGTAGAGCGTCCACAAGCCCAAGCCGCCGATCGTCAGAAGCTGCAAGATGCCCGTGCCGATCTTGCCGACATAAAAGCGATGCATGCCGATCCAGCCGAGGAACAGGCACAGCACGAATACCGGCAGGCGGGTGAATTCGCTTTCGTCCTCGCGCCAGCGCTGCGCCGCTGGAGGCGCGGATACGTTCGCATTCTCCGCCGAGGGCCGCATGGCTTGCGGATCCAAACCGGGTTCGGCAGCGCTCGACTCGATCGGCCCTATCGTTTTCAGCACTTCGACCAACGTGACGTCCTTCACGATGGATTCGGCGCTTACAGTGCGCCGCTCGGTGAGGTGAGTTGCGATGGAACGCTCGAGATCCGCCATGATTTCTGTGCGATCTGGATTTGCGCCCAAGCGAGACTCGACCGTCGCGAGGTAGGCACGTAGGCGCTCGTAGGCATCTTCATCCAGCTCGTAGGCGTTGCCGCTGAGATTCACTGTGATGACTCGACGCATATCACCTCCCGAGCTGCGCGATCGTGGCCGTCAACCGCTTCCAGTAAGCGTCCATTTCATTCAACTGCGCCGTGCCTTTACGTGTCAGTTCGTAATACTTGCGCGGCGGACCCGACTCCGATTCACGCCATTCATAATCGACGAGATTCTCGCGGCGCAATCGGCTCAGTAACGGATACAACGTGCCTTCCTGCGTCGCGAACTCGGTGTTCTCCAGGCGTTTCAGCATGTCCGCCACGTACACCTTGTCGGACGAGATCACCTTGAGTAACGCGTACTCGAGGAGACCTTTGCGAATGGCAGTGAATTTTTCGGAGTTCATTGACTGACTAAGCAACCTTGCGCACGCAAGGTACCAAAGGAGATCGCCGGTCGCAATTGGCGGTTAGCGGTCGGCAGTTAGCGGTCGGCAGTTAGCGGTCGGCAGTTAGCGGTCAGCTGTGGGCGGTGGTACCGGGCGCGTTGCGTAGCGATAGATATACGTCATCGCATCTCCGATGGTGCTGCGCCACACGGACCAGTCATGCGCGCCATTCACGATTCGCAACTCCGCCGGATGAGCGCGCTGCCGCAACACACCATAGAGTTTCGCGGCATCCGCTTCGATCATGAATTCATCGTCGTCACCCGAATTGATGTACATGGGTACGGGCTGCCCCTTGGCGAAATACGCCTCGAGTAATACGGGGTAGTTGTATTGCTGCCAAATCTCGGCATCGAATTCGGGCGCACCAAACACACCGACCCGGCGTGCACTCGAGTTTTCAGGCGGCTCGGGCGCGTAGATCGCCGGAGACAACAATGCCGCAGCTGCAAATTTCTCCGGATACTTGAGCGCAAAACGTAGCGCGCCAAAACCACCCATCGACAAGCCGCCGATCAGGCGTCCTTCACGCGTCTCGACCGTTCGAAAATTCGCCGCCACGTCGTTCATCAAGTCGGTGATGAACGCGCTTTCCATGTCTTCCTTGCGATCGACGTACCAGGTCGTGCCGGCATCGGGCATGACGATGATCGTCGGCGGAATGGCGCCGCTTGCAATCAGCGCATCGGTCGTCGGCTGAATCTCACCTGCTTCACTCCAGGCGTTCTTGGTTTGCCCATTGCCGTGCAACAGATAGAACACCGGATAGCGCACCTCAGAGTTCTCATATCCATCCGGCAGATACACGTTGTACGACCACTTGCGCGCGAGCGTCTTCGAATCGAATTCACGCGTCACGATCTCGCTGGCATGCGCTGCTGAAATAACGCAGCACGCAAGCACCAGCAGCGCGCTCATGCAATGCAAATGTCGCTTTCGAGTGACAAACATGGGGAACTCCAGAGCTGGGTTTTTCGTAGTATTGCAGCGTAAGCGCAACACTTGCCGTGTGCACATCATGTTCCCCTACAATGCGCGCCGCTGGCGACGACGCCAGCGCGTTTGCAGCAGGGCTGCACTGCTTTTTACCCCAGGAGATTTGTATGAAGTTACGAGTTCTGAGTGCGCTCACCGCTTTGGCGATGGCGCTGCCGATGAGCGGTCAGGCCGCGAACTTCGGTTATTCATTCGTCGATTTTGCGATCGTGCCGGAAGCGGAAGCCGATGCGCTGGGCGGAGATAACGATGGCGACGGTTTTCAATTGCGCGGCTCACTCGCCGTACATCAGAACTTCTTCGCACTGGTCGAGATCAGTGATTATGAATTCGACAATGGCGTCGACTTTACTCGCTGGACGATCGGCGCCGGCGGCCATTGGCCCATCAATCAGAACCTCGACTTCATCGCACGCGCCGGCGTGATGCGCTATGACGTCGATTACCGGTTCGGTGATGACGACGATATCGGCTTCTTCGCAGGTGCGCGCGTGCGTGCGCAAATCGTGCAAAACGTCGAACTGGAAGGCGGCATCGAATTGACGACCGCGGAAGTCGCCGGCTTCGATGATGAAATCACGCTCGTGGGCGAAGGCCGCTATCACTTCAACAGCCAATGGTCGGCGGGTGGCTTCATCAACATCAGCGACGACTTCAGCCAGCTGGGCGTTTACGGCCGCTTCAACTTCTAACGATAGGGCTCGGGGCTCGGGGCTCGGGGCTCGGGG
>CAZIXV010000346.1:1435-4143 GCA_964543105.1 uncultured Steroidobacteraceae bacterium | reverse complement strand
GGGAAACGGGCGACAGGCGACAGGCGACAGGCGACAGGCGACAGCCAGAGTGTGATCGTGGCGGTATCCATCGCCAACCTGTGGCCGTCGCCGATCACTCATCACCTTTCTGGCTGTAGCCTGTAGCCTGTAGCCTGTAACCTGTAACCTGTAACCTGTAACGGGTCGCCTCCCTCCACTCACATCTCCCACCTGAAGCTCACCCCCACCTGGCGGGGTTCGCCGAGTTGTACGTAGCGGTTGTCTTCCCAGTCGGGCGGCTCGTTTGCGAAATGAAAGCCGCGGACGATGTAGTCCTCGTCGAAGACATTGCGAACCCAGGCATGCACGCTCCAGTGATCGCTTTCGTAGCCCGCTTTCAAATGTGTCAATGCATACGCGCCTGCGCGTTCATTCGCGGGTGGGACGTCGAAGTAAAAGTTATCGATCGCAGCGAAGTCCACTCGCGCCATCCAACCTGCGGCGTTGCGCCAGGCGGCGTGTAGCGATACCTGATATTCAGGCGCGTGCGCTTGATCACGATCACTCACATCCACACCCATCGGTCGAAAGCCGGAATACCGAGTGCGTAGCAACGCCAGCGAACCGCCGACTTCGAAGTGCGGCGTCCAGTGATAACGCGCACTGGCTTCGATGCCGCTGTTCACGCCGCTCGAAGCATTGTCGGTGAGGAAGATGTAACCCGCCGCAGCGCCGTCTTCCTGAATACCCGTCGACACCTGCATGTCCTCGCGCTTCATATGAAACGCCGTGAGGTCGGTGTATAGACGCCGCTCGAGCCATTCTGCTTTCACGCCGATATCCAATCCCCACAGATACTCAGGGTCGAAACGTGCGCGTACTTCGGCCGCGCGACCGAGATTGAATCCGCCTGCTTTGTAGCCGCGGCTCAAGGTCGCAAATACGCGCGCGTTGTCGCCCGGGTCGAAATGCAGCGAGAGTTGCCCGCCGAGCATGCGATCGCGCTGATCTGCGCTCATGCCGTGCAGCTCGCCATCTTCGACGCCGTAGTCCGTGTAGTCGGCATTACGTTGCTCACCGCGCAAGCCGAACGACCAACCCCATTGATCAGTGAAGAGACCTTCGAGCTGTGCGAACAACGCGATATTGAGCGACTCGTAATGACTGGTTTTGTTTTCGCTCGAGGTGCCCGAGTACTCCGGGTAATCCGGATCGACATATTCGCCGGCGCGCATCTCGCGCAAGTCATAACTCGCATCGAGCAGGTAGGCGCCGGTAAGCCACGCCATCTCTCCTGCGCTCGACGCGGGCGCCGAGGCGAAGCGCACTTCGAAGGATCGGGCACGCCGATCGCTGTCGGCGCGGTAATAGTAGTCATAGACGTAGGGCGCCCAGCTTTGCGGATTGCCCCAGTCTTCGTCGTAACTGTATTCGCCTTCGGCGCGACCCAAAGTCGCGATGACGGTGAGCTCGTGACCGCTTGCAAACGCCGAGGTCACGCGCACGGCGCCAGCATCGGCGAATTGCGAATCCTTACCGGGCTGATCGGCCAGCGAGCGCCGCGAATTGTCGATCGACCAGGCGTCGTAGCTGTTGTCGATCTCCGTGTGCAGCCACAGCAGATCCACCTCGGTCGAGTCATTCGGTTGCCAACGCCACTTCGTGCGGGCGGTGAGTTCATCGCGACCATTCGTGTCGTCGCGCTGCAGGTAGGTATTGTCGCGAAAGCCATCGCTGCGCGAGCGCTGCACGGCAACGCGCCACGCTGAGTTCAAGGCGTCGACGGGGCCGGTGGCCGCCGCGCCCAGCGATGTCGTGCCGTAATCACCCATCGAAGCTTCGGTGGAAAAACCGAACTCCGACTGCGGCGCGCGGCTTTGCATGCTGATCAAACCCGCCAACGCATTGGCGCCGTAACGCAAGCCTTGCGGTCCACGTAGCACCTCGATGCGTTCGACATCGAACAACGTCGCCGACATGCCAATACCGCTGAAATCGATGTCGTCGATCAAGAATCCAACCGACGGATTGGGCGCGCCCACCCATTGCTCGCGCTCACCGATGCCGCGGATCAAAAAGAAGCGCGGGCGCGACGTGCCCGATGCCCAGTGCAGATTCGGCACCGCCGCCAACACATCTTCAAAGTGCTGGCGTCCTGCATCGCGCAGGTATTGCGCATCTAAGACGGAAAGGCTCGAGGGCACCTCGATCAGGGTTTGCTCTCTGAGAGTCGAGGTGACGATGACCTCTTCGAGAACATCAGCAGCAGCCACGCCCGACGCCAATCCGGCGCAGGCGATCGATAAAGCATAAAAACGCATGACAGATCCTCTTGGTAAAAGAAGATCCGGTAGGCAGAGAAAAGCAGAGAAATTCGCGGCGAGAAGTATTCGCACGACCTGCTCCCTACGCCGGTATTAACCGGATCAGGTTCAACGGGTCCGCCGATGAGCGATTGATCAACAACCGCGGTCGACATCTCAGGTCCGATTCAGGACCACCCCTTAGGCGCGGGCGATTGTAGGGAGGAGATGGCCGTCTGGCTAGCGCCGGATAAGGGGCTACGGGTAACGGGCTACGGGTTACGGCCAGAAAGTCATACGCTGTGCCGGCCGATGTCTAAGGACTGTTGGTCCGATGGGATACTGATCACTACAGCTCTCTTCTTTCTGGCCAGCAGCCCTGACCTTTCGACAACAGCCGACGCTTTCACTCTGGCTGTAGCCTGTAGCCCGTAGCCTGTAGCC
>CAZIXV010000346.1:0-1335 GCA_964543105.1 uncultured Steroidobacteraceae bacterium | reverse complement strand
GTAGCCTGTAGCCCGTAGCCCGTAGCCCGTAGCCTGTAGCCCGTTTGCTGTTCGCTCGCTCCCTTGCGGAGCGCGACAACTTCCGCCATAAGTGCTGCTTCATCGCATTCGAGGGCTTCCTTCCATGTCCACCCGCCGTTGCCGCCTGTTTCACGTCGATGCATTTACGCGTCAGCGTTTTTGCGGCAATCCAGCGAACATCGTGCTGGACGCCGACGATCTGAGCGATGAGGAGATGCAGAAGATCGCCACGGAGGTCAATGGCGAAACAGCATTCGTTCTTTCTCCTGAATCACATGATCACGATGTGCAGCTCAAGTACTTCACACCGCGCCATCCGATTCCCTTCGTCGGGCACGTGACGATCGCCGCGCATTATGTGCGCGCGAAGAAAGACGGCATCGCGCCAGGCAAGCTGCGACAACGCAGTGGCACCGGCATCATCGAAGTCGAAGTCATGGAAGCCGACGGCGATCTGCGCGTCGCCCTGACACAGAATCCACCGTCATTCGGACCGATCATTCCCGATCATCACCGCACGCAAGTGCTCAACGCGCTGGGTATCTCGAGCCCGAGCCTGCATCCAGACTGTCCGTTGCAGATCATGACGAAGGGAACTTCGCGCCTGTTGATCGGCGTGCGCTCACCTGAACTCTTGGATTCCTTGAAGCCCGATCTGGAAGCGCTTGCGCGTTTGACGCCGCACGTCGGCGCGGAAGGCTATTTCGTCTTTGCGCTCTCGCCGACAGCCGATGGTGCGGGCACACAATCACGCATGTTCTGCCCTGCCCTGGGCATCCCCGAAGATCCGGTCAGCGGCAACGCACACGGCATGCTCGGGGTGTACTTGGTGAATCAAGGCTTATTGAAGCCGCAGGATGGCCGCGCCGTCTTCGTCGGCCGCCAAGGTCAGTGGGTCGATCGCCCCGGCGTCATCCATGTCGAAGTCGAAGCATCGAGCAAAGTCGCACAATCAGTCCGCATCGTTGGCGATGCAGTGATCGTGTATGAGGCGGAGATTCAAATTTGAATCGGCCGGCGGGCCGGCTGGCCTGCTAGCCAGCTGGCAAGAAGCGGACAGAGTTCGTGATCGCGCCGGCCTATATTCTTGCTAGCCGGTTAGCGGGCTAGCTTGCTAGCGGGCTGACGGGCTGGCTGGCTAATTCGGCCAATTTCAACTTTCCCCCCACGCCCAATCTTCAACACGTGCTCCACCGCGGGCACGATGTCGCTCGGGTCGTGTACTGCCATCACGAGTTGGGTGCCGCGCTCGGCGATGCGCTGCAGAACTGCGAGCACCGCGTCGCGCACATCGCCATCCAGTCCGGTGCAGGG
>CAZIXV010000345.1:2901-4153 GCA_964543105.1 uncultured Steroidobacteraceae bacterium | reverse complement strand
TGGTACCGTTTTATCGATGGTGAGCGTGCTTTAGACGTGTAGACGTGTAGACGTGGGAGAGCATGAACTCACATACACGCATCGCAATACACGATTCACGGTTACACGATTGCACGATCTAAAGGCGAACACGTGCGATCAGACGACCACAGCGCTAGCAGACAGAATCATGACTGACTCCAATCATGACTGACTCCAACGTCACAATGCATCCCACCGCGGCGTATCCACGCGATACGTTGGGACGGCCGCTGCACGACTTGCGCATTTCGGTCATGGATCGCTGTAACTTCCGCTGCACCTACTGCATGCCGCGGGAGACGTTCCACGACAACTATCGCTTCTTGAAATCCAGCGAACGCTTGTCGTTCGAGGAAATCACGCGGCTCACGCGGCTGTTCGTCCAGCTTGGCGTGCGCAAGGTGCGGTTGACGGGCGGCGAACCGCTATTGCGACCGAATCTCTCTGAACTCGTCGGCGAACTCACGGCGCTCGAGGGCGTGCAGGATGTGGCGCTGACGACGAACGCCGTCTTGCTCGCTCAACACGCGGCCGCGCTGAAAGCGAACGGCTTGCATCGCATCACCGTCAGCCTCGACACACTCGATCCGGACATTTTCAAGCACATGAGCGGCGGCTTCGCCGAACGCGACCGCGTGCTCGAAGGGATCCGCGCGGCGCAAGATGCGGGCTTGACGCCGATCAAAATCAATTCCGTCATCGAGCGCGGTCTGAACGATCACACCGCGCTCGATCTCGTTGAGTATTTCCGCGGCACCGGCGTCATCGTGCGCTTCATCGAGTACATGGATGTCGGCAACCGCAATCGCTGGAGCATGGAGCAAGTGATGCCCTCGAAGGAACTCGTGCAACGCATCGCTGAGCGCTGGCCGTTGCATCCGGTTCAAGGCAACTATCGCGGCGAAGTCGCCGCACGCTACGCCTTCGATGATGGCGCAGGTGAGGTCGGCTTCATTTCATCCGTCACGAATCCCTTCTGCGGCAATTGCACGCGGGCGCGGCTCTCATCCGAAGGCGTGTTCTACACGTGCTTGTTCGCCACCCAAGGCGTGGACCTGCGTGCGCCACTGCGTAGCGGCGCGAGCGACGACGAACTGCTCAACCTCATCCGCAACACCTGGCTCGGCCGCGGCGACCGCTACAGCGAACTGCGCTCTTCCTTGCGCGATAGCGAACAGCCGGTCAGGAAGATCGAGATGTATTACATCGGCGGCTAACGGCTTTCCGCGGG
>CAZIXV010000345.1:0-2801 GCA_964543105.1 uncultured Steroidobacteraceae bacterium | reverse complement strand
TTGATGCCCTCCTTCTCCCACCTCGATTCCGCCAACCGCCCGACCATGGTCGATGTCGCCGATAAAGCCGTGACGAAGCGTGTGGCGGTGGCCGAAGCGCGTGTAGGTTTTCCGCCGAACGTTGCTGATGCGTTGCGTGCTCAGGATCTCAGCACCTCGAAAGGCCCCGTGTTTCAGACGGCGATCATCGCGGGCGTGATGGGCGCGAAGCGCACGCATGAGCTGATCCCGTTTTGTCATCCGCTGGGATTGGAGAACTGCAAGATCGCGATCGAGTTGGTCGGTGATGAGGCGGTCATTCGCTGCACGGCTTCGGTCACGAGTAAAACCGGCGTGGAGATGGAGGCGCTGACGGGCGCGAGTGTCGCGGCGCTGACCATTTACGACATGTGTAAGGCGCTATCGCACGACATCGTCATCGGCCCCACTCGCTTGCTCGAGAAGTCCGGCGGCCGCAGCGGACACTTCAAGGCCGCGAACGAACCTGGATAATGACGATGGACAATACGAAGCACGGCTCCTAAGGTCTTGAGCGTCAACTTGTTATTCAGTTAGTGCCTATGTCTCCTCTGTTTGGTCTTGTTCTTGCGGGTGGCGCCAGTACGCGCATGGGGCGCGACAAAGCGGCGCTGACCTATCACGGTCGTTCGCAGCTCGAATGGACGTTCGATCTCGTCTCCGAGTTGTGTACGGCAACCTTCGTATCGGTACGACCCGAGCAGCGCGATGAACCGACGCGCGCACGTTTTCCGCAGATCATCGATGCACACCCCGGCCTTGGGCCCATTGCAGGCATTTCAGCAGCACTACACCAGCATCCCAAAGCCGCATGGCTCGTCGTCGCCTGTGACCTGCCCTTCATTACACGCGAGGTGCTGACGCACTTGATCGCGCAACGCAATCCGCAAGCGATCGCCACCGCCTATCGCAGTGCGCACGATTCACTACCTGAGCCGTTGTGCGCCATTTGGGAGCCGGCAGCACGCGAAGCCGTCGCGGCGCATCTGGCGAATGACAAGCAATGTCCGCGCAAACTACTGATCAATGCGAACACGCATCTGTTAGACCTGCCGGATGCGCGTGCGCTCGACAACATCAATACGCGCGAGGAATTCAGTGCCGCCAACGCAGCACTCACAGGCGACACGCCGGATGCCAGCGATCGCAACGACGCACCGGGCAACCGGCTGACGCTCAAAGTGCAGTACTACGCGCTGTTTCGCGAACAGGCCGGTCGCAGCGAAGAAACGCTCGATACGTTCGCTGCAACACCCGATGCGCTCTATCGCGAATTGCAGAAGCGTTATCCGTTCAAGCTGGCGCCACAGCAATTGAAAGTGGCGGTGAATTCGGATTTTCGCGACTGGGATTCGCAACTGACGAGCGGTGACACCGTCGTCTTCATTCCACCGGTGGCCGGCGGATGAAAGCTTTCGGCTTCAGCCACACGCCGATCGATCCGCAATCGCTGCGTCTCGAACTCGAAGATCCGACCGCAGGCGGCTATGCCGCCTTCGAAGGCTGGGTGCGCAATCACAACGAAGGCCACGCGGTCACCCGCTTGGAATACGAAGCATTCGAAGCGCTGGCAAACAAAGAAGGCGAGCGCATCGTGCGTGAAGCCATCGAACGCTTCGGCGTCGTCAAAGCCGCCTGCGTTCATCGCGTCGGCTCGCTTGCGATCGGCGACATGGCGGTCTGGGTGGGCGTGAGTTCACGGCATCGCGCCGAAGCCTTCGCCGCCTGCCGCTACATCATCGACGAAGTGAAACATCGTGTGCCCATCTGGAAAAAGGAGCACTACGTCAACGGCGATTCGGGCTGGGTGAATTGCGAGCGATGCGCGGAGCATGGGCATGCGCAAGAAGCCAACAGGCAACAGGCCACAGGCAACAGCCAGACTGTCGGGCAATTGCATCACCATCACGCCCGTGACCAAGCTGTAAGCACGCCCCAAAAAACCGCCCCCGATTCTCTGGCTGTAGCCTGTGGCCTGTCGCCTGTCGTCCGTCCGGATTACTCCCGCCAGATCGCTCTGCGCGACGTGGGTGAAGCGGGTCAGGCGAAGCTGCGCGCAGCGCGGGTGCTGGTCATTGGCGCAGGCGGTTTGGGTGTGCCGGTAATGACGTATCTCGCGGGGGCCGGCGTGGGGACGATCGGCATCATCGATGCCGATACGCTCGATGCCAGCAACTTGCATCGTCAAACGATGTATTCGCTGGCGGACGTCGGGCAACCGAAGGCAGCGCTTGCCGCCGAGCGTTTACGCGCTTTGAATCCGGAAGTAACTGCGCGCGCGCATTTCGAACGCTTCACTGCGGAAAACGCCGTGCAACTCCTCAGCGACTACGATTTGGTCGTCGAGTGTTCGGATAATTTCGCGACGAAATTTCTGACGAACGACGCGGCGCTCGCCACACGCAAACCGGCGGTTTTCGCCAGCGTGTATCAATACGAAGGGCAGCTGCAGGTCTATCGCGCGACCGACGACTCCGCTTGCTTGCGCTGCATCTGGCCTGAAGCGACACGCGATGGCCTCGTCGGCAATTGCGCCGAAGCCGGCGTGCTCGGCCCGATCCCCGGCGTACTCGGCACTTTGGAAGCGCTCGAGACGCTGAAACTCATCCTGGGACTACCAGGACTGACGAACGAAATCTTGCTGCTCGATTTGTTGACGCACGGACATCGTCGGCTGCGCACCGCGCGTCGTGCCGACTGCAATCACTCGCCGCGTATTACCGCGCCGAGCATCCCGGCCGATCTTGAAGTCGAGTACGCCGATTTGGCGCCAGCAGTGACGG
>CAZIXV010000344.1:0-4167 GCA_964543105.1 uncultured Steroidobacteraceae bacterium | reverse complement strand
TAGGCGCCGGCGTGGTGGCGAAAGTTCTGAAGTAAGCATTCAGTGATCAGGTGATCCAAGTGATCCAGTGATCGAGGCCAGAGCGACCCTTCTGGCTTTGATCACCAGATCACCTCATCACCGGATCACATTTCTCCGAGTTAGAAACATGGCAACGAACCAAAATATCCGCATCAGCCTCAAGGCCTTCGATCATCGCCTGATCGACAATTCGGCGCGCGAGATCGTCGAGACGGCCAAGCGCACCGGCGCAACCGTCCGCGGTCCTGTGCCGTTGCCGACCAAAATGGAGCGCTTCACGCTGCTGATTTCGCCGCACGCGGACAAAGACGCGCGCGATCAGTACGAAATCCGCACGCATAAGCGCCTCATGGACATCCTCAATCCGACGGACAAGACGGTTGACGCCCTGATGAAGCTGGAGCTGCCAGCGGGCGTAGATGTACAAATCAAGCTGAACTGATGAAGAACCGCGACGCCGGGAGATCCACCCGGCGTTGCAATTCCGGCATCGGCCGGGAATTGGGCCGCGAAGTGATCAGGTGATCAAGTGATCAAAATGATCGCGGCCAGATGTCAAACTTCTGATCTGGATCACCCAGATCACTTCATCACTTGATCACCGCACACAAAGCTTGCAATGCGAGCCGACGTGACTATAATTCGCGCCTCTTTTGCGCCGAGGTCTGGCCCTGACGGGGTACCGCTCGAGCGGCACGACTGACACGATTACGTGTCTGGTCGGCCACTCCTTCGGAAATCGCGTCAAAAAGCCTGGATTCTCCGGCTCGAGTCGATTGATTCGGCGTCTTCGTGATGCTGACGACTCGCTAAAGAAGCTCGTTAGATTTTTATCCGCACGCGGCCAATCGCAGCCGGTGCGTCGTTGAGGAACAAGAGGACACACGATGAGCGCTGCCAAGACCCTTGGTCTGGTCGGTCGTAAAGCGGGAATGACGCGCGTCTTCACCGAGGCGGGCGAAACCATTCCTGTGACCGTCATCGAAGCATTGCCGAATCGCATCACTCAGGTGCGGACGACGGAAACCGACGGCTATCGCGCCGTGCAGGTGGCGTTTGGCGAGCGCAAGGCTTCTCATTTGAACAAACCGCTGACCGGTCATTACGCCAAGGTCAAGGTCGCGCCGGGCAAGGAGCTGGTTGAGTTCCGCCTGAATGGCGATGAGGGCCAGGATCTCGCTGCGGGTGCAGAGATCAAGGTTGACTTGTTTAGCGAAGGCCAGATCGTCGATGTCACAGGCACGACGACGGGTAAGGGTTTCGCGGGCACCATGAAGCGTCACAACTTCGCAGGCGGTCCCGCTTCGCACGGCGCCTCGGTCGTGCATCGCGCACCAGGTTCGATCGGTCAGCGTCAAACGCCGGGCCGCGTGTTTCCTGGCAAGCGCATGTCCGGTCATATGGGCGTCCAGCGCCGCACCATCGAGAACCTCCAGGTCGTCCGCGTCGATGCAGAGCGCAATCTGCTCCTCATCCGTGGTGCGGTACCGGGTGCGCCGGGCGGTCAAGTGATCGTGCGTCCCTCCGTGAAAGCAGCAGCGAAGGCTCGTAAGAAGTCTATCGCTCCGACCAAGAAGTAAGCCGTCATGAAGTTGAAGCTAGTCAGCACAGGCTCACAAGCCGAAGACGTTCAGGTGTCGGACGCGACGTTCGCGCGCGCTTACAACGAATCCCTGGTGCATCAGATCGTCACTGCGTACAGAAATGCCGCGCGAGCGGGCACGAAAGCGCAGAAGACCAAGGCTGAAGTACGCGGCGGCGGTAAGAAGCCGTGGCGCCAGAAGGGAACGGGTGGCGCACGTGCCGGCTCGATCCGTAGCCCGATTTGGGTCGGCGGCGGACGTGCCTTTGCAGCGAAGCCGCGCAGCTTCGAGCAAAAAGTGAATCGCAAGATGTATCGCGCTGCGATGCAGACGATGTTGTCGGAGCTCGCGCGTCAAGAGCGCCTGCTCGTCATCAATAGCCTCGAGCTCGAGGCGCCCAAGACGAAGTTGCTCGTGCAGAAGTTGGCCGAGCTCAGCCTGGGTGATGACGTGCTCGTGTTGATCGAGGGCTATGACGAGAAGCTCGAACTTGCAGCTCGCAATCTGCCTTACGTCGATGTACTGCCGGTCACCGCACTCGATCCGGTGAGTCTGGCGCGCCATGAAAAAGTCGTCGCCACGGTCGGTGCCGTGCGCATGCTCGAAGAGAGGCTCGCATGAGTCAGGCCAAACCCAGTCAAGAAAGTCTGATGAACGTGCTCATCGGACCGCATGTGTCCGAAAAGAGCGCCCGCATTTCCGAAGGCGCGAACCAGTTCGTGTTTCGCGTGCGTCGCGATGCGACGAAGCCGGATGTGAAGGCGGCGGTCGAGCTCATGTTCGAAGTCAAAGTCTCCGACGTGAACATCGTGAACGTCGCAGGCAAGCAAAAGCGCTTCGGCCAGCGTCTTGGTCGCCGTCAGGATTTCAAGAAGGCCTATGTGCGCCTCGCTCCAGGACAGAGCATCGATCTGTCCGGCGTAGAAGCCTGAAGCGAGCTTAGGAAGTAAGTCATGGCATTGATCAAATCGAAACCGACGTCACCAGGTCGTCGCTTCCAGGTGAAGATTTCGCGGGCGCACCTCCATAAGGGCGCACCGGAAGCTTCACTTGTCGTGCACAAGAATGGCTCGGGTGCGCGCAATCATTTCGGCCGTCAGACGGTCCGCCACCAAGGTGGCGGCCATAAGCAGAAGTATCGGGTCATCGACTTCTTGCGTAACAAGGATGGGGTGCCCGGCAAGGTCGAGCGCATCGAATACGATCCGAACCGTACGGCGCATCTCGCGCTCGTGTTGTACAAGGATGGTGAGCGTCGTTACATCATCGCGCCGAAGGGCGTGCAGCCCGGCGATGCCGTGATGTCCGGACCTGAAGCACCGATCAAGGCAGGCAATGCGATGCAGCTGCGTCACATTCCGATCGGTACGACGATTCACAATATTGAGATGAAGCCCGGCAAGGGCGGGCAGCTTGTGCGTAGCGCAGGCACCTCAGCGCAGCTCGCGGCACGCGAAGGCATGTATGCCACGATTCGTTTGCGTTCGAGCGAGATGCGTAAGGTCCATGTCGATTGCCGCGCCACGATCGGTGAGGTGAGCAACGACGAGCACAGCTTGCGTAGCTACGGTAAGGCAGGCGCCATCCGCTGGCGCGGTATTCGCCCGACCGTTCGCGGTGTCGTCATGAACCCGGTCGATCACCCGCACGGTGGCGGTGAAGGTAAGTCCGGCCAAGGTAATCCGCACCCGGTGAGCCCGTGGGGTTGGAATACCAAGGGCAAGAAGACGCGTCGCAACAAGCGCACGGCGAACATGATCGTTCGCCGCCGTAACTAACTGAGGAAGTCACTGTGCCTCGTTCAGTAAAGAAAGGCCCATTCGTCGATCTGCACCTTGCGAAGAAGGTGCGCGTCGCCGCCGAGAAGAACGATCGCCGTCCGATCAAGACGTGGTCGCGTCGTTCGATGATTCTGCCGGACATGGTCGGGCTGACGATCGCCGTGCACAACGGTCGGCAACATGTGCCCGTGCTCGTGTCGGAAAACATGGTCGGCCACAAGTTGGGCGAGTTCGCTCCCACGCGCACGTTCAAGGCGCACTCCGGTGACAAGAGGGGTTAATCATGCAGGTCGCGGCTAAATTGAAGTACGCGCGCATTTCCCCGCAGAAGTGCCGCTTGATTGCAGACATGGTCCGCGGCAAGCCCGTGGGTCTCGCGCTGAATACGTTGCGCTACACGCCCAAGAAGGGCGCGAAGCTGGTGCAGAAAGTGTTGGAATCGGCGATCGCCAACGCCGAGAACAATCTCAGCGCGGACGTGGATGAACTGAAGGTGCAGACGATCACCGTTGACACCGCACCGGTGCTGAAGCGCTTCCAGGCGCGCGCGAAGGGTCGTGGCAGTCGGATCTGGAAGCGCAACAGTCACATCAGTGTGATCGTCGGCGACGGCAAGAGCGAGTAACGAGCATGGGTCAGAAAGTCAATCCGGTCGGCATTCGCCTTGGCATCACACGCGAGTGGAGCTCGAAGTGGTATGCCTCGACGAAGAATTTCCCGGCGCACGTCCATACCGATTACGTGGTGCGTGAGTTCTTGAAGAAGAAGCTCAGTGACGCATC
>CAZIXV010000343.1:1482-4170 GCA_964543105.1 uncultured Steroidobacteraceae bacterium | reverse complement strand
TGTAAACCTTGCAGCGCGGATCATTCGCACCGGACGACCACCACTTGCGGCCGTTGATTACGTATTCATCGCCCTCGCGGCGGATGCTGCATTCGATGTTCGTTGCATCGGATGATGCAACGGCGGGCTCGGTCATCAAGAACGCGCTACGAATTTCTCCGGCGAGCAGCGGCTCCAACCATTGATCCTTTTGCGCATCCGTTCCGTAGCGCTCGATCGTTTCCATGTTGCCGGTGTCGGGCGCCGAACAATTGAACACTTCCGCCGACCAAGGCACACGCCCCATGATTTCGCACAAGGGTGCGTATTCGGCGTTCGACAATCCTTCAGGCGCACGCTTGGAGTGAGGCAGGAATAGATTCCACAGACCTTCCGCGCGCGCTTTGGGTTTCAGCTCTTCGATGATCGGGATGGGCGCAAACGCATCGCCACGCTCGCGATTCACCTGCAGTTGCTCGCGGTACGTCGCCTTGTTGGGAGAGATGTGCGTTTCGCAAAATGCGCGGAGCTTGTCCTGCAGCTGCAATGAGCGGGAAGTATTTTCGAACATGGCGACCTCCTCAGTTTCACTGTCGTAAGCCTGCCGCCAAAAAATCGCGAATGCGAATGCAATCCCTGCATCGCACGGCATCGATGGCCTGCATGAGGCGATCCCTTATGGAGGACAGCCGATCGCCGACGTAAAGCACGATTGACAACGCAGACGCGACGTCGCAGAACAACGGCTCGAACCCTTCGACAAGGCACTCATGAGCCACACCTACGACGTTGCAATCATCGGCGCCGGTACAGCCGGCTTAGCGGCGTTACGCGAAGCCCGGCGCCATACCGACAATCTCGTCATCATCAACGACGGCCACTACGGGACGACCTGCGCTCGCGTCGGCTGCATGCCGTCCAAGGCATTGATCGAGTCGGCGAATGCGTTCCACCGCCGCGTCAATTTCGCCGAACTGGCTATCGACGGCGGCGAACATCTACGCGCTGACGTCGCTGCTGTGCTGGAACGCGTCCGGCGACTGCGCGATCACTTCACCAAAGGCATCATCGAAATCACAACGAAGCTCGGTGAGCGAAGCATCCAAGGCCGAGCTCGGTTCATCGCACCTGATACCCTCGACGTGGCAGGGCGGCAGATTCGAGCCAGGCACATCGTCATCGCCACCGGATCTCGCCCCATCGTGCCGCCGGAGTGGCGCGCGTTCGGCAATCGCATCATCACGACCGACACCTTGTTCGAACAACGCACGCTACCGACGCGCTTGGCTGTTGTCGGCATGGGCTCGATCGGCAGCGAGGCGGCGCAGGCACTCGCTCGCCTTGGGTTACAAGTCAGTGCGTTCGGCTCGCAGCCCTTCGTCGCAGGGCTGTCAGATCCTGCAGTCAACGACGCGATCACGGCGGAACTGCGCAAGGAGATGCATCTGCATCTCGGCTCGCCCGCGAAACTCTCAGCGCAAGGCGACGACATCGAAGTCTCCGCCGGCGAACACCGTGTCACCGTCGATTGCGTGCTCGCGTCACTCGGACGTCAGCCCAACATCGAAGCTCTAGGTCTCGAGAATCTCGGCGTCCCATGCGATGAACGCGGCCTACCGCACTTCGATCGCTCGAGCCGACAGGTCGCAGACTTACCCGTGTATCTGGCGGGCGATGTCGCGCAGGATCTTGCGGTGCTGCACGAGGCTGCCGACGACGGGTACATCGCTGGAACGAACACCACGCGCGAGGAGCCCATTTGCTTCGAGCGACGCACGCGACTTGCCATCGTGTTCTGTGATCCGAACGTCGCCATCGTGGGTACACCCTACTCCGAGCTCGACCAGGCCAACACGATCATCGGCAGCGTGAGCTTCGAACGTCAGGGTCGCGCCACGATCGCCGCCGAAAATCGCGGCACGCTACGCATCTATGCGGCCCGCGACAGCGGGCAACTGCTGGGCGCGGAATTGTGCGCGCCGCGTGGTGAGCACCTCGCTCACCTGCTCGCGTTGGCGATAGGACGCGAACTCACGGCTCAGGATTTGCTACGTCTGCCGTACTACCATCCCGTGGTCGAAGAAGGATTGCGCACTGCACTACGCGACCTTTCGAAGCAGCTGGGCGGCGGGCGAGAAAGCGATCTCGCCAGTTGTCAGGCGGTCGGCGCATCCGCATTGGACTAAACGCGCTCAATTTGCCGACGCGGATTCCAGAATCGGTCAACACCCGCACGCGAACCCGAGAGAGTGCACAACGAGTAGCGACACAGACGACAACAAGGTTTAGTCTTCCTAGCGCCGCGCGTTGTCGCGGCTCAAATATAAGCAAGTACCACTAGCAGGGGGCCGTTAGTGCACTTGGGAACTCATAAGCGGCGTGCGTTTTACGTCCGCGATCAAGCTCATGGATGCGCAATCGATTCAGCGGCATTGCAACAAAATGCCAGCCTGCGATGCTCCATGGGCGTTCGTTCATGAAGTCTCGCCGATTCGCCACGTCACACGAGCAATCTGCACACGCCGCGCACGATGAGCTATTGAACCGCGCCGCTGCCGCGGCGCGCGCGGGAGCCTGGCGGTGGGACGTGCAGAGTCGCCTCCTACACTGCACGGACACGCTGCGAGAACTGTTCGATATCGAAGCCATTCCCTTCGATGGCTCGCCGCAAAGTGTCGCAGCCCGCCTCCATCCACAGGATCGTGAACG
>CAZIXV010000343.1:0-1382 GCA_964543105.1 uncultured Steroidobacteraceae bacterium | reverse complement strand
GCCTTGCGCGCTGCCGGCGCCGGCGTGTGGCAAATGAACCTTGCGACCAACGAGATTTTCTGGAGCGACGAGTTTCGCGATCTGTATGGGTACGATCGCGATGTGAAGCCGGGGCGCGAGACGTGGGCTCAACATCTGCATCCCGAAGATCGCGAACGCATGCTGGATGATCTGCGTAACCGGCTCAGGCCCGGCGTCAATGAGTACCGTCGCGAGTTCCGCATCTTGCATCCGACGCGAGGGCTGCGCTGGATACTCGCGCTCGGGCAGATCGGACGCAATGAGGCCGACCGCGCACTTACCATGACCGGCATTAGCGTCGACATCACTCGTACCAAAGAAGTGGAACAGGAGCTGCGTGAAGCAGACGAACGCAAGAACGAGTTCCTCGCGGTGCTTTCTCACGAACTTCGCAATCCGCTTGCACCGCTACGTAACGGAATCGAAATTCTTCGGCTCACGCAAGGCACCGGCGAACTTGCGGACAAAGCGCGCGCGATGATGGCGCGCCAGCTCGAGCAAATGGTGCGCCTGATCGACGACCTGCTCGAAGTCAGCCGCATCAGCCGTGGAAAAATCGAACTGAAGCGATCGCCCATTGACCTCACCGTAGCGCTGCAACATGCGCTCGAGGTAAGTAAGCCGCTCATCGATGCGGCAGGTCACGATGTCACGATCGACATTCCCGCAGGCCCATTGATCGTCGACGCAGATCTCACACGTCTGGCGCAAGTATTCGGCAACCTGCTCAATAACGCAGCGAAGTACACGAACGCCGGCGGACGCATTTGGCTGACCGTGACGCGCGCCTCGGAGCGCGTGAGAATCAGCATCCGCGACTCCGGTATCGGCATCGCCCCCGAAGCCTTGCGAAAAGTGTTCGAGATGTTCACGCAACTCGATACATCCGTGCACCGACAACAAGGTGGTCTGGGTATCGGCTTGAGCGTCGCCAAACGGCTCATCGAGATGCATGGAGGAACACTCGAAGCAGCCAGCGAAGGCAACAACAAGGGATGCGAATTCATCGTGGAGTTGCCGCTGTACGCCCGTACGACCGAGGCAACACAGATTGCGAGCGATGCTGAATCCGACGCCCCTCATCCACTGCGCGTTCTCGTTGCCGACGACAACGAAGATGCCGCCGCGAGTCTGTCGCTGGTCCTGCAGATGCACGGCCACGAGGTGCGCACGGCGCACAATGGCCTCGCGGCGCTGCGCGTCGCCGAAAGCTTCGCACCTGAGGTCGCCATCCTCGATATCGGTATGCCAGGGCTAGATGGCTACGAAGTGTGCCGCAAGCTGCGCACGCTACCCACGGGCCGAACCATGCTCATCATCGCTTTGACCGGCTGGGGCCAATCCGAAGACAAAGCCCGCGC
>CAZIXV010000342.1:0-4237 GCA_964543105.1 uncultured Steroidobacteraceae bacterium | reverse complement strand
CTTGGGTCTCGAGCGCGTCGAGGTGGAAGAGGCGAGCGCTGGCGACATCGTCGCTTTCGCGGGTATCGAGCGGCCTCAGATCTCGGACACGATTTGCGATCCCGCACGGCCTGAAGCGCTGGTGCCGCTCGTCGTCGACGAGCCGACGATCAGCATGACGTTCGAGGTGAATACCTCGCCCTTTTGCGGACGCGACGGCAAGTACGTCACCAGCCGCCAGATTCGCGAACGGCTGATGCGCGAGATCATGCACAACGTCGCATTGCGCGTCGAAGAGACGGAAGACCCCGACAAGTTCAAGATCTACGGCCGCGGTGAGCTGCACCTGGGTGTGTTGCTCGAGAACATGCGGCGCGAAGGCTATGAGCTTGCCGTGTCGCGTCCGCGCGCGGTCGTGAGAGAGATCGACGGCGTGATGCAGGAGCCGTACGAGACGGTGACGATCGATCTGGACGAAAGCTCGCAGGGCGCTGTGATGCAGCAACTCGGCGAACGCGGCGGCCAGCTCACGGGCATGCAGGCCGATGGCCGCGGCCGGGTACGTCTGGACTACATCATGCCGTCGCGCGGATTGATCGGGTTTCAAACCGATTTCCGCACCCTGACCTCGGGCACGGGGCTCATGCATCACATCTTCGACCACTTCGGCCCGGTGCTCGATCGTGAAATCGGCCAGCGTCAGAACGGCGTATTGATTTCGAACGGACAGGGCAAGGCGTTGGCGTATGCGCTGTTCAGCCTGCAGGAGCGCGGCCGTTTGATGATCGGCCACGGCGATGAGGTGTACGAAGGCCAGATCATTGGCATCCACAGCCGCGATAACGACCTGGTCGTGAATCCGCTCAAGGCCAAGAAGCTGACGAACATTCGCGCGTCGGGCCGCGATGAGAATCTGATCCTGACGCCGGCAATCCGGTTCTCGCTCGAACAGGCGATGGAGTTCATCGCAGACGACGAGCTCGTCGAAGTGACGCCCTCGTTCATCCGCCTGCGCAAGCGTGCATTGAAAGAACATGAGCGCAAGCGCGCGGGCCGAGCGGAGGAGAGCGCGGAGTAGCTCCGCGCAGAGCCGGCCAGTCAGCTGGTCGCTAGCCAGCTAGCCAGAACTCCTCGTTACCCTTGGGAAGATCTCTTGCCAGCTGGCTAGCCGGCCCGTTGCCAGCTAGCTCGCTAGCTGCCTGCCCATCGTCAGCCGGCTGATCCCGCTCATTAACCGTTCAACATAAGTGCTCGTTTTGCCGGCACTTTTGCGGTTGGTTTTCACATAAACCGGGACCGGGTTCACACCTTCGTTGTGGCCACCGGCCTACGATCCCTGGACGTTGCAGCCGACGCCAACAGTCGAGTACAACGTCATGGGGGCACAACAACAATGCATCGCTTGCTCGACAAGCAATTAAAAGAAGCGAGCGCCGACGGCGAACTCGACCTCAATCGTTTGCTGGAAGCGATCGCGACGACCTACCGGCGCGCGGACGAAGAACGGCGCGGCATCGTGCGTTCGATGCAGCTCATGTCTGATGAGGCCACGACGCTGACGCGCGAATTGCGAGAGGGCACCGCAAGTCAGCTTCAGGCGATTCTCGATCACGTCAAAGACGTCATCCTGACCGTCGATGCCGAGGGTCACATCGCCTCGATCAACGCCACGGGCGAGAGAGTGTTCGGTCATTCGGAAGCCGATGTCATCGGTCGCTCGCTGAATTTCCTGCTGCCGCAGATCGGTGAGCCCGACACGATGTCGAGCGCCCTCGATCAGCTCGCCGCCCGCCTCGAAGACACCCAAGTCGATCTCGCTTCTCACGAAACACTCGCGCTGCATGCGAACGGATCAGCGTTCTCGGCCGAGATCGCCGTCAGTAAGACGCACATGCATCGGCGCGCCGTCTACGTGGTGTGCTTGCGCGACACGACAGATCGCAAGCTTGCCGAGGCGGCATTGCGCGACAGCGAAGCGCGCTACCGCGCACTGGTGGAACACGCACCCGAGATCATCGTCGTCATCGATTGCGATCAAAACCGCCTCGTCGATGTGAACGAAAACGCCGTGCGTTTTTTCAAGATGGATCGCGCCGCGTTGCTTGCGAGCGCGCCCGAGTCGTTGAGTCCGCCGCAACAGCCCGACGGCCTGGATTCGGCGCAGGAAAATCGCGTGCATCTGGAGCGCACGCTGGCGGGTGAGTTACCCGTCCTCGAATGGACGTTTCGCGACGCCGCGGGTCATGACATCGCGTGCGAAGTGCGCTGGGCACGGCTGCAATCCGCAGAGCGTCGTCTCGTGCGCGGCAGTATCGCCGACATCACCGAACGCAAACGCGCGGAGTGGCTGACGGCAGGTGAGCGCCGCGTCTTCGAGCGGCTGGCGGCGAATGTCGATCTGCGCATCACGCTCGAAGCCATCACCGACGTTGCCGAGCGCGTCGCGCCGGAATGTATCTGCGCGATCCGGTTGTTGGATGAACAGAGCACGCGTTTACAGCTCTGCACGGGACCGCGTTTGCCCGTCGACTACGCGCGTACGATGGATGGAATCGAAGTCGCGGCGAGGAATGGTTCCTGCGCCGCTGCCGTGTACTTGCAGCGTCAGGTGATCGTCGCGGATCTGGCGCGCGATGCGTTATGGGACAACGTGCGCGAAGCGGCGCTCGCGGCCGGGTTGCGCGCGTGCTGGTCGACGCTCATTCATGCCTCCGACGGGCGGATGCTGGGTACGGTGGCGTTGTATTTCCGCTCGCCGCGCAGCCCGCAGCAGCGGGATTTCGATTTGATGGCGCGCATGGCGCAGCTGGCGGGCATCGCGATCGAGCGACGCCATGCCGAAGCCGCGCTCAAGGCGAGTGAATCGCGCTATCGCCGCCTTTTCGAAAACGTCATGGAAGGGGTGTACAGCTCGACGTGCGAAGGACGGTTCGTGTCCGTCAACCCGGCGCTCGCACGCATGGTCGGTTTGTCTTCGCCCGATGAGTTGTTGTCGCTGCCGTCCGAAACGATCTACCAGGACCCCGCCGATCGCCAGGCGATCATCGCCAAACTCGAAGCGCATGGTGAGGTGAGAAACGCCGAATTTCAGTTGCGCCGCGTCGATGGCACAACGCTGACAGTGATCGAAAGTGCGCGTGCGGTGCGCGATGAAAATGATCGTGTCATCGGCTACGAAGGCACGATTTCCGATATCACCGAACGCAAGCGCGCCGAGACCGCGGTATTCGAAGAGAAAGAAAAGGCGCAAGTTACGTTGCAGTCGATCGGCGACGCTGTCATCACGACCGATGCAGACGGCCGCATCGAGTATCTGAATCCCGTCGCCGAAGAACTCACGGGCTGGAAAGCACATGAAGTGCGCGGCAAGCCGCTGAGCGAAGTCTTCGGCATCTTGAACGAGGCGACGCGCGAGCCCGTCGAGAATCCCGTGTCGCGCGCGTTGCGCGAAGGGCAGGTGATTGCGGTTGCGGACCATGCCGTGCTGATGAATCGCCGCGGCCAGGAGATCGCGATTCAGGATTCGGCGGCGCCGATCCGCGATCGTGCCGGCAAGATCATCGGCGCGGTGATGGTCTTTCACGATGTGAGCAAGGAACGCCGTTTGCGCCGCGCATTGGCGTATCAAGCGACACACGACGCGCTCACGGGTTTGATCAACCGCCGCGAATTCGAGAAGCGCTTGAACAAAGCGTTGGCGAGTGCGCGGGCGGACGAAGACACCACGCACGTACTGCTTTACGTCGATCTCGATCAGTTCAAGATCGTTAACGACACCTGCGGCCATCAAGCAGGTGATCGTCTTCTGAAAGAAGTCACGGGGCTCCTGCAAACGCGGTTACGTGCCACAGATACGCTCGCGCGACTTGGCGGTGATGAATTCGGCATCTTGCTGCAGGACTGCACGAGTGAGCGCGCCGGTGGCATCGCCGACAGCTTGCGGCAAGCCATTCGCGACTATCGCTTCGAATGGGAAGACGGCGCCTTGAACGTCGGCGCCAGCATCGGCTTCGTCGAAATCAATGGTGGCTGCGAAAGCATCGCGACGGTGATGAGTGCAGCCGACGTGGCGTGCTACTCGGCGAAAGACTCAGGCCGAAATCGCGTGCATATGTATCAGAGCGGATCGGCGCCCGAGCGCCATCGCGAAATGCAGTGGGTATCGCGACTCACGCGCGCATGCGAGGAAAATCGCCTGGAGCTGTACTACCAGCCCATCGTGCCGATCGGTGCAAACCGCGATCCTCGCGGCCATTAC
>CAZIXV010000341.1:2225-4305 GCA_964543105.1 uncultured Steroidobacteraceae bacterium | reverse complement strand
GCCGTGACGGCCAGCGTGCGCCGCACGCGATACAACATGGTGTCCTCTTCGGGTTGCAACTCCTTGCAAGCCTCCAAGGCGCCGGGCGCCGCTTCGGCCGGAATCGGCGGCCCATGCATCACTGTCTCGGGATCTGGTTGCTCGGGCTGCTCGGGCGCCGGCGGCGGTTGCTTGCTCGCATCCAATTCGCTCAATGGGCGATCGGCAGGCACCTCATCCGGTCCGGGCGCAGTCTCGCTTGCGGCCTCGCGGGTCTGGCTTTCGTCCGCCGGATACGCTTGAGCACACGTGATGCCTGCCCAGTCGAGCGAAAGGAAGCCGACCGCGCAAATATGCATGCCAAGCCGTCGAACATCCTGCACTGAGCTCATAAAAGTTGTAGTTGCGCGACTGTCAGCCCAACGCCACGAAACCAAGGGCGGTTCCGCGTTCAACCCGGCGCCGCCATCTCGCGACGAAGCGAAACATCGTGCGCCGACTCATATAACTCGCGAGCCACCCGTTGCGCCGCATCGGCAGGAAGGTACGGGATACGAACGAGCCCGGCCAAGGAGCCTGCGCCTGCAGTGTCCACGATGAGGGTCATCATCCTCTGGCGACGATCGAAGGGCGACGCGACCCGATACACGACCTGTACACGGTTGCGCGGCACGATCGATAAGCGACGCGTCAACCAGCCGCGGCGATAGACGATCGCATCGCGCGTCAGCGCCCAATGCGTGTATCGCACGTACAGCGTCGCGTGCAGCCAGCCCCAGGGAGCGATCGCAAGCCATAACAGCGGCGCGCGATATTCGAGCCAGAACCACCCCGGTACCGCACAGACGAGCGTCGCGACGAAAACGAATTTGCGAAACACGCGCAGCTTCGCGCCTGGCGCAAGCGGTTGCCAGTCCGGCGCCGTATCGCGCTCGAGCATCGGCAGCGCGATCCTCGCGAGCTCGAGCGCGCGGCGCGGCGTACAAATGGGCGCCAACCAGCGCATGCGGTTGCTGACATTGCCGTTTTCATCGACCGCCTGTCCGCCATCGCCCGCCAGATCCACGGCAAGCGATGCGCGCCCGAAGAAGCGATGCAGGAAGGTCTCCGTGCGGTGCACCGCTTGGATCCGCGACAGCCGCAACGTCAAGGCGACGCGCGTCAGCAATCCATAGCGAATCCGCAGATCGCTGCCCTGACGTGTGAGCGTGAAATCGTGCAACGTCACCAGTGCCCACAACAACGACAGCAAGCGTACCGCCAAGACGAGCGAAACGATGACGCCCAGGACGACCAACACCAACACGAACCCGAGCGGCCCGACGCCATTAGCGATGTTTTCGCCGATCCAGTCCGCGCTGCCGCGCATCAGCCCTGTCTGCACCATCAACCCGAATGCCGCTGCGACGACGATCATGCCGCGGTTGTCGACGAAGCCGTAGCGCATCAATTCGGCGGGCGACAATTGCAAGAGCACTTCACCCGGCGTCGAATCAACCGGCCCCGCCGCCTGCTCACTTCTATCGCTGCTGGAGAAAATGCGGTCTCGCAGTTCCTGCACCGCATCGGAGCCGAGCACTCGAATCAGCGCCTCGGGCTTACCGCCGGTCGAGCTTTCGATGCGTACCTCGGCAACATCCAACAAGCGATGCAAGATGCCGCGTTGGGTATCGATGTTTTCGATGCGCTCGTATTCGATTTGCCGGACATTGCGAAAGAACAGCCCTTCGCGAATCACGAGTCCGCGCGGTCCGAACCCGTAGCGATATAAGAGTTGACGCCACACCGCAGCGCCCGCCAACGGAACGATGAACAGCGCGCCCCACGCCGAGCTGTCATCGCGCGCGCCGAAAATGACGACGGCGATCAACGGCACGATGAACTGTCGAACGAACGACAGCAGCGCGAACAGCCAGGACAGCGGATGCAGGCGCTGGTCGGGAACGAAATCGGTTTCAAACGCCACTTTCGCCACCCCGCGCCTGCAACGCATCGCGCAACGCCAGTGCGTCATCATGCTGCAGGCCCGGCAGTTCGATTTTCGTGTAGCGGCTGCCGGCGGTGTAGAGCTTCAAGGTCGCAACGCCATGTCGGCGTTGCA
>CAZIXV010000341.1:0-2125 GCA_964543105.1 uncultured Steroidobacteraceae bacterium | reverse complement strand
GGACAACAGCACGGCAATGATCACGCCATGCCAGCGCCAGACTTGAACCGTATTCGGATCGACGTGCTGCGTTTCCATTCGAATTCCATCCCCGCGTTCGCGCCGATTGTAGCGGTGGCCAAGAACGCGTGCGCCTCGCGCGCAGCGCTTGTCCTTTGAGGCGATTCGATCCCATTCGCCTTTCGTGCGATGATCGGCCCGAGCCTCGCGATTCGACATAGCACGCGAGGCCACAGCGGGAATCTTTCAAGTCATCGAGGATCGAAACAGCACGCGACGCATGTCGCCGTGTGTCGACTTGCCTGTGTGCCCGAATTTCCTGTGTGCCGAGCTGAATTATGTCCTCAAGCCTGCAACGCCGAACGCTTACGACGCCGCCCGAGCCAAGCGTGCCGTATGCGAGCTATGCGCAGCTCGTGCGCATGCTGCTGCCGCTGACAGGCAAAGTGAGCTTTTATGACGCGGGCGGCGAAGTGCTCTGGATCAGCGATGGGCTGGAAGAGCCTGAGCTGCGGATGCACGTCGAGATCGTCCTGAGCCGCTTCGCCAACGACCACGACCAGCCGGCGAGCGATTACAGCGCAAGCGAACACGGGCAGCCGACTTACGTTTTTCCGATTCGCGGCGCAAACGACCGGCTCGTCGGTGCGATGGCGATCGTATTTCGCGATCTGCCGACCAACACCACCTATCGCCGCTTCGATACTGTCGAGCGCCTACTCTCCCCGCTTTTGGACATTCTCGCGCACGGCTGGCAGGTGCGCCGCGAAGCACCAGCGCAAAGCCCTGTCGAGACCGTCTTTGCTGACGACAAACTGCCGATCACTCATCTGGAAGAGCGCATCGAGGCCGCAACACCGCTGCCGGCGCTGCTCCGCCGTACCCTGACGCTCGCCACCCATCGGCTGGATTGCGCCTTTGGCGCGCTCATCGTGACGAATGAATCGTTCACCCTCACGCATCGCGCGAGCCCCGATGAGTCGGATCTGGCGATGAACGCGGCGATCGAGACGGTGCGCGAACCCATGCTGCGGCTCATGCAGTTGCGTCACGAGCCATTGCTCGTCAATGGCGCTGGCGGCCGCAATCAACCTGCGCCATACAAATGCTTGGCGCTGCCGATTCGCCCGACACCAGCGCATTTGTCTGCCGTCATGATGCTGTTTCGCGGCAAGCAAGCGGCGGATTTCACGCGCGCGGATGTCGCGACGCTCACTGAAATCATGGCGCGCGTCCCGGAAGCCACACTCGCGCAACTTGCGCCAGCGCCAATTCCCGGCGCTGCGCCAGTGCCTGCCGACCGAGAGGCAGCGAACACCTCCGCGATTATCGTGCCCGCCGCGCCTGCGCCTCGAGCATCGGCCGCTGCGGTCTCTCTCAAGGTTACGCCGGATGCCGCGCCGAGCATGGATCAGCGCATTCGCACTGCGCTGCGCGAAGAGCATTTCGATTTGTACGCGCAGCCGATTTCCTCACTGCGTGATGCCGCAAGGCCAGCGCGCTTTGAAGTGCTGCTGCGCATGCGCGATGCAGATCGAGTCCGCACGCCCGCGTCGTTTTTCGAAGCCGCGGAAGCTGGCACCTTGATGCCCGAACTCGACCGCTGGGTGATTCGCAATTTGCTCCACACGTTGCGCAAACACGCCGAAACCGTGCGCTCCGGACGCTGGGAGTTCTGCGTCAACATCGCAGCGCAGTCCCTGGTGACCGATCGCTTCAGCGAGTTCATTGTCGCTGAGGTGTGCAGGAGTTCGATCCCCGCGGGCTTGCTGGTATTCGAGGTCTCGGAAAGCAATGCGCTCGAACATCAGCACGCGCTGGAACTCATGGCCGGGCGCCTACGTGATGTCGGCTGCCGAATCGCGCTCGATAACTGCCGCGCTGGGGTCGCCACATTCGGTCCGCTACACAAATGGCCGGTCAGCTGCGTGAAGATCGACGGCTCACTCATCAGCCGCCTCGACAATCCACGCTCCGAATCGATCGTACGGGCGGTCACGCAATTCGCAGCCAACATGGGCATCGAAACAGTCGCCGAGCGCGTCGAGTCGAGCGAAGTACACAGTAAGCTGATGGAAATCGGCCTCGATTACGCGCAGGGTTTCCATTTCGGGCAACCGCAGCC
>CAZIXV010000340.1:0-4322 GCA_964543105.1 uncultured Steroidobacteraceae bacterium | reverse complement strand
AGCGCGTGTACGGCGACATCATCCCGGCGACGCAAGCCGACAAGCGCATCCTCGTCATGCGCCAGCCGATCGGCGTGGTTGCTGCCATCACGCCGTGGAATTTTCCCGCGGCAATGATTACGCGTAAGGCCGCTCCGGCGCTGGCAGCCGGCTGCACGTTCATCTGCAAGCCCGCGCCACAAACGCCTTTCTCGGCGTTGGCGCTTGCGGCATTGGCTGAGCGCGCAGGCATTCCGCCGGGCGTGTTCAGTGTCGTGACCGGCGATGCGCCGGCGATCGGTGGCGAGATGACGTCAAATTCCGTCGTGCGCAAGCTCTCTTTCACTGGCTCGACCGCACTCGGCCGTATGCTGATGGCGCAATGTGCACCAACGCTCAAAAAGCTATCGCTCGAACTCGGTGGTAACGCACCTTTCATCGTGTTCGAAGACGCCGATTTAGACGCTGCCATCGAGGGCGCGATGGTGAGCAAGTTTCGTAACACCGGCCAAACGTGTGTTTGCGCGAACCGGCTGCTGGTACACGATTCGGTGTATGAGGACTTTTGCGAACGTCTTGTGGCGGCAGTGCGCAAGTTGCGCGTAGGCGGCGGCTTTGAAGCCGACGTGAATCAAGGCCCGCTCATCGATGAGGCGGCGCTGCGCAAGGTCGAGCGGCACATCCAAGACGCGCTGGCCAAAGGAGGTCGTGTAATGGTCGGCGGAGAGCGTCATCCGCGCGGCGGGACATTCTTTCAGCCGACGGTCATCGTCGAAGCCAACGCAGATATGCAGCTCGCCAATGAAGAGACTTTTGGACCGGTCGCGCCTGTCTTTCGATTTTGCAACGACAGCGAAGCGATTCAGATGGCAAACGCCACTGAATTCGGCCTGGCGGCGTATTTTTATACGCGTGACTTAAGCCGCGCATTTCGGGTGTCGGAAGCGCTGCAATACGGCATCGTCGGGCTCAACACCGGCTTGATCTCCACCGAGGTCGCACCGTTCGGCGGCATCAAGCAATCGGGCTTCGGGCGCGAGGGCTCACGCTACGGCATTCAGGATTACACCGAGCTCAAATATCTGTGCATTGCCGTGTGAGCCGGCAGGTGCTTACGACACTGCGAAGCGTGAGGTCTGCTGCGCAAGCTCGGCGGCTTGGAAGATGAGTGTCTGTTCGCTCTCCGAAATGCACACCGCGTAGAACTCAAACTCGAACTTGCGCGAAGCTTGTAGTGGCTGCAACTCGCCACGCTTGATCATCGGCGCACAGTAGTCATTCGGAAGGAAGCCGACGCCAAACCCGCCCGCAACGAGCGCTATCGTCGCGGACAAGCTGTTGCAGGGGTTGTAGCGTTGAATCGTCGTGCCAGCCTCCAAAAACCACTGCTGCACGGAGGCGAACATGACCGACTGAGCAGCTGCGACGCCGATCAATGGCTTGTCTTCGAGCACCTGCGGCGTGATCACGTCGTTCGAGAAACCCAGGCGCGGACTTGCCATCCAAGAAAAGGTAACGCAACCAAGACTCAAACTTGTTAACGGTGCAACCGGCGGGGTAATGGCAGGAACGAGCGCCAAATCGATTGAACCTGACGTCAGCGCTTCGGTCAGCGGGCGCGGCGTGCCGACATCAAGGTCGACCGTGACATTCGGATAACGCTCGTTCAAGCCGCTAATGAGTTGCGGCAACCAGGTCAAGGCAACGAGTTCTGCCACTCCAATCCGAATCGTTCCCGTCTGTGCTTTCGGATCGGCAACCGCGATGCGCGCCTGCTTTGCAATCTGTACGATCTTTTCCGCGTAACGTAGGAGATCGCGTCCTTTCGCCGTCAACGTCAATCGTTTGCGATCGCGATTGAATAACGGTACCTGAAGGTCATCCTCGAGCGCGCGGATGCGCATAGAGAGTGTCGATTGAGTTGCATTCAGTCGTTTGCATGCATCGGCGATGCTGCCCAAGCGCGCAATCCACAGAAACGTTTCGAGCTGGCGAATATCCATCAATCAATATTATTGATCGAGCTGTCCAAAAACTATCGTTTTACGGACCTGGAGGCGTCACCTAGCATCATCTGCGTCGATGTGAGTTACGAGCATCCACTCGTGCCACGAGAGTCGGGAGAAGATGATGGAAGCTCAGGCTTCATTCGGAAAACTGCTAGGTGCCATCACGCTTGCGCTATGCGCCTCGACGAGCTTTGCGACGGAAACGCGCGGTTATATCTTCTCTTTGATTCATACGGCTACCTACTCGAATCAAGGGAATTGCCCCGATGGCGGCAATGGCGGCGTTGTTGATCTGAAAATGCGAGTCCTGCAGAGCAAGGGCTATTCGCAAGCAGAAGCAGCAAAGATTCTTGCCAATAACGGCGTCAACGAGAAAGGCGAACGGATCGACGTACGCAAGCGCGGCATGATCGACGGTAAGTCCGTGGACGTCCAAGCGTTCCCGACGTCGGTGCCCGATCCGAAGATCGAAACGGTTAAGGGCCGCATCGCCTACGGCTTCAATCTCGACGGCAAGATCCAGCCGGACTCGTTTGAAGATCCGGAAACCGGCGAGAAAGGCATCGACAATCAGATGTGGAGAGTGCTTGGCTGCTTCGAGGTCTATGACGTTCGCAGGCCCGTGATTCCTTATAGCGAGGGCATCGCGTGGGACACCTCGCTCGATGCGATGCCCGCGTGGCTCATGTCGGTGACCGGCGAAGATCTCGATCGCGACGGCCCGGTTACGGTGCGGTTCGATCGATCCCTTAACGTTGCGATGCGGGATGCGCGCAGCGGCGTCCTGTACGGCTCGTCATACACCATCGATCCGGATCCGCGATCGAAAAGTGAATTCAAAGGCCAAATCAAGAATGGCGTGCTCACCATCGAGCCCGGTGAATTCTCGATGCAAGGCGAATCGCAGTTTCAAGCGTGGCTGCGCCTTTCGAATACTCAACTGCGCTTGAAGATGCGTCCCGATGGTTCGGTTGCCGGGCTGCTTGGCGGCTATCAGCCCTGGCTGGACTACTACCACTTCCTCGCGATTCGCGGCGAAGAGTCGGGGCAAGTCGATGTGCCCGGGGTGTACTACGCGCTCAAGCGCCACGCCGATGGTGATCCAGATCCTGAGACGGGTGAAAACCGCGGAATTTCCACTGCGTACTACATCGAGGCAGTGCCGGCGTTCCTGACGACGACCGAACGCACGATTGTCGCGCGGGCGCATGTGACCGACGAACCCCCGATTCAACAGCAGGCGGTTTTACACGCAGAAAGCCCGCCGTCTGCGAGCCCATGAGTAACTGGTGAAATGCAGATGCACAAGGTCAATCGCACACATCGATGGTCGAGCACGCTGGTTGTTGCGGCGCTGACGGTCGGACTTCTCGGCCCCGCCTACACGTCGCATGCTGCCACCTCGTTGGTGCGGCTGACCCCGGACGAATATCGACGCACGATCAGCGACATCTTCGGCCCGGCGATTCGCGTTTCGGAGAACAAGGTTCAACCGGGATTCCGCGATGAGGGCTTGCTCGCTGTCGGCGAGCGCAAGCTCACGATTACCTCTGCTGAACTGGAGCGCTACGAGCGCTTGGCGCAAGAGATTGCAGCTCAAGTCGTCGAGCCGCGTCGTCGCGACATTCTGGTCCAGTGCACGCCGAAGTCGGAAACCGCACCTGACGACAAGTGTGCTGAAAGCTTTCTGAAGCGTTCCGGCGCATTGTTGCTCCGGCGTCCGCTCAAGGACGATGAGCTTGCTGCCTTCGTGAAGGTGCATCACGAAGCCGCAACGCAGTTGTCGAGCTTCAATGACGGGCTCGCATTCGCACTATCACGCTTGTTGGTCGACCCCGAATTTCTGTTCCGTGTCGAGCGCACGCTGCCGACCGAGCCTGCTGCCAAGTCCGCACCTCTCGATGCGTACTCGCGCGCGAGTCGCTTGAGCTTCTTGTTATGGGATAGCGCTCCCGACACCTTGTTGCTGGAGGCTGCAGAATCCGGCCGCTTGATGACGGAGGAGGGACTCAAGGAGCAAGTGCAGCGCATGTTGCAATCGCCAAGAATGGAAGATGGCGTGCGTGCGTTCTTTGTCGACATGTTGCACTTCGACAAATTCGCAACGCTAAATGTCGATTCCGTGGCCTTTCCGCAATTTACGAAGAACGTTCAAGAAGACGCGCGCGAGCAGACGCTGCGAACGATCGTCGACCACTTACTGCATAAAAACGGCCAGTACCGAGACTTATTCACGACCCGACAGACGTACCTGACGCCTTCGCTGGCAGCGGTCTATAACGTGCCGCTGCCACGTGCGCAGGAAATTGGCGGCGCGGTACCGTGGGTGCCGTT
>CAZIXV010000339.1:0-4322 GCA_964543105.1 uncultured Steroidobacteraceae bacterium | reverse complement strand
GTCTGCCGCATGAACGTCGACTTACCGCCCATGTTCGGACCGGTGATGACGAGCATGCGCCGCTTGGTGTCTAGCTGCAGGTCGTTCGGGACGAACGGTTGATCGATGAAGCGTTCGACCACCGGATGCCTGCCGGCGGTGATTTCGACGATCGGCTCATCGGTGAGTTCGGGCGCCACGTAGCGCAGGCTGATCGCGCGCTCGGCGAGATTTGTCAATACATCGAGTTCAGCGAGTGCCGCCGCAGTGCTTTGCAGGTCTGCGAGCTGTTCGATCAGATGGTCGAGCAACGCATCGTAAAGCTGCTTCTCGCGTGCCAAGGCACGATCGCGCGCGCCGAGCACCTTGTCTTCGAACTCTTTCAGTTCGGGCGTGATGTAACGTTCGGCATTCTTGACCGTCTGCCGACGGTGGTATTCGGGCGGCACTTTGTCCGCGAGATTGCGGCTGATCTCGATGTAATACCCCTGCACGCGGTTGTAGCCGAGGCGCAGGTTCGCGATACCGGTGCGTTCGCGCTCGCGCGTTTCGAGGTCGAGCAAGTATTGATCGCTGTGTTCGCTGATTTGTTTGAGCTGATCGAGTTCAGCGTCGTAGCCCGCTTTGATCACGCCGCCATCGCGCAGAATGGGTGGCGGGGTCTCGACGATCGCACGCGTCAGCACATCATGCAGTTCGGGATAGGTGCCCGCGCACTTGGCGAGCGCAGCCAGCAGCGGTGCATCGAGATCGTGCAACAACCGCTGCACGTCCGGGAGCATCCCTAACGCATCGCGCAATTGCGCGAGATCGCGTGGTCGTGCGCTCTTGAGCGCAACGCGCGCCAAACCACGTTCGATGTCGCCGACGTGTCGCAGCAAATCATGCAGCGGCTGATGCAGCGCGTGGTCGATCAGCGTGCCGATGGCATTCAAGCGCAGCTCGACCGTGCGCCGATCGCGCAGTGGTCGATGCAACCAACGGCGTAACTCGCGTCCTCCCATGGCAGTCGCCGTGTGATCGAGCACGGCAGCGACCGTGCATTCCGGACGATCCGCAAGACTGATGTCGAGTTCGAGATTCCGGCGTGTTGCGGCATCGAGCAGCACGGCATCACTGCGCTCTTCCACGCGCAGCCCGCGTAGATGCGGTAGTGCCGCGCGTTGCGTGTCGCGCACGTATTGCAACAAGCAGCCTGCGGCGCTGATCGACAAGGTGTGGTCCGCGGCGCCGAAGCCCGCGAGATCGCGTGTCGCAAACTGTTCGCACAACACGCGCATGCAGGTTTCCAAATCGAAATGCCAGATGGGCCGTTCGCGCGTGTGGATCGTGACGCCGGGAAGTTTCGCTTGCTCGGGAGTCAACAGCTCTGCCGGACGCAGGCGTTCGAGTTCCGCGTGCAACGCTTCGTCGCTCTCGACCTCGATCACGCTGAAGCGTCCGCTCGACAACTCAAGCCACGCCAAGCCGTAACGTGTGCCATCCACGTGCAGCGCCGCGAGTAACGTATCGCGCCGATCGTCCAGAAATGCCTCGTCCGTGACCGTCCCGGGCGTGACGACGCGCACCACCTGACGCTCGACCGGTCCCTTCGATTTCGACGGGTCACCAATTTGCTCGCAGATCGCGACCGACTCACCGCGTCGCACGAGCCGCGCGATGTAATTCTCAGCGCTGTGATAAGGCACGCCCGCCATCGGAATCGGCTGCCCCGCGGATTGCCCGCGTGCCGTAAGCGTAATATCGAGTAACCGCGCCGCCCGCTTCGCGTCATCGAAGAACAGCTCGTAGAAGTCGCCCATCCGATAAAACAGCAGCTCGTCGGGATGCTGCGCCTTGAGGCGCAGATACTGCTGCATTACTGGCGTGTGCGATTCGAGGGCGGCCGACATTTGATACGTCCGTGAACAGATCCGAGCGAACAGGGAGGTGCGCACGATACACAAAGAAGGACGCAAGGCCACGCCTGTGGCGATCCGCCGTCATGGATCAGCATGCGTTGTCGTCGCTCGCTCATGCTCGAGCGAAACTCTGTGGCAAGCCGTCGCGCTTCGCGCTTGACTCTCCTGCCGGCTGACTCTATGCAAGCGTGCATGAGTGACTCCGAATTGATGCGATTGAGCGAACAGGTCGGCGCCGCGCTGCGCGCGCGTCAGCAGCGTCTCGTCACGGCCGAGTCGTGTACCGGCGGCTGGATCGGCAAGGTGCTGACGGATGTCGCAGGCAGTTCGGCGTGGTATCTGGGCGGCGTGGTTTCCTACAGCAACGAGGTGAAGGAGTCGCAGTTGGGCGTGAGCGCCGCGACGCTCGCAACGCACGGTGCGGTGAGTGAGGCGACGGCGCGAGAAATGGCGAGCGGGGTGCTCGATGCGCTGGGCGGTGATATCGCCGTCGCGGTGACGGGGATCGCGGGACCCGGCGGCGGTACGCCGAACAAGCCGATTGGCACAGTGTGGCTCGCGTGGGCGCTGCGCCGCGGTGATGCGTTCGAAGTGCGTGTCGCGCACGAAGTGTTTCCAGGGGATCGTGACGGTGTGCGCCGCGCGACGGTCGAACGGGCGCTCCTTGGAGTGTTGAATCTTGAACGTTGAGCAGCGCAGCGCCGTCGGTACGCGGCGCTTGTTTTTCACGCTCTGGCCGAGCGATGCGGTGCGCGATCGAATTGTGAACGTGGCTCAGCCGCATCTCGCTGGCGGCAAGGCGCGGCTTGTGCGCCTGAGTAACCTGCATCTGACACTGGCCTTTCTCGGCAGCATTGCCGAGGATGCGGTGGCCGCGGCGATCGACGCCGGCGATGCGGTTCGCGCAGCGCCCTTCGAGCTTGCGCTCGACCGAATGGAAACCTGGCGCGCTGCGCGAATTGCGTGTTTGACGGTGGATCCTGTACCGGTCGCGTTGGAATCACTTGTCACGCAGTTGCGCAGGAATGTGCAGGCGCGCGGCTTACCTGTAGATCAGAAAGACTTCCGTGCGCATGTGACGCTGGCGCGCGATTGGCGCGGGGCAGCTCTGGATTGCCAAATTGAGCCGATGCGCTGGCCAGTCAGCGAATTCATGCTGGCGGAATCGCCGGCGGCGGGCGGTTTGGCGGACTACCGGATCGTTCGCACGTGGTCGTTGAGCACTGCATAACTCGTCCGATCGACGGGTTTTTCGCTGATCAGAACGCGAACGCCCATGAAATAATGGTTGCCATTCCGCGGCTGTGACTTTATACAGTAGTCGTGGTGCGTTCGCTCCACCAGCTCCGGACCAAGTCGCTCACTTGGCCTTCGGGGCTCAACTCGAATCGAGGCATTTGAAATGGAAGAAAACCGCAAGAAGGCGCTTTCGGCGGCGCTGGGCCAAATCGAAAAGCAATTCGGTAAGGGCTCGGTCATGCGTTTGGGCGATGCCAGCGCGTCGTACGACGTCGAAGCGGTGTCGACAGGGTCGTTGGGTTTGGACATCGCACTGGGCGTGGGCGGCTTACCGCGCGGCCGTGTGGTGGAAATCTACGGCCCAGAATCTTCCGGTAAAACGACGCTGACGCTGCAAGTCATTGCCGAAGCGCAACGCGTCGGCGGTACGGCTGCCTTCGTCGATGCTGAACACGCACTCGATCCCGTCTACGCCGAAAAGCTCGGCGTCAATGTGCAGGACCTGCTCGTCTCTCAGCCCGACACGGGCGAACAAGCCCTCGAAATTACCGACATGCTCGTGCGCTCGGGCGCGGTGGATATCGTCGTCGTCGACTCCGTTGCTGCGCTGACGCCGAAGGCAGAAATCGAAGGCGAAATGGGCGATGCCCACGTCGGTCTGCATGCACGTCTCATGTCGCAGGCGCTGCGCAAGTTGACGGGCAACATCAAGCGCTCGAACACCGTCGTCATCTTCATCAACCAGATTCGTATGAAGATCGGCGTGATGTTCGGTAACCCCGAAACGACGACTGGCGGTAATGCACTGAAGTTCTATGCCTCGGTGCGTCTCGATATTCGTCGGATCGGCGCCTTGAAGAGCGGCGATGAAGTGATCGGCAATCAAACTCGCGTGAAGGTCGTCAAGAACAAGGTGGCGCCACCGTTCCGCGAAGCCGAATTCGAAATCATGTATGGGCAGGGCATCTCGCGCGTCGGTGAGATCATCGATATCGGTGTGCAACAAGGGCTCGTCGAGAAATCCGGCTCCTGGTACAGCTACAACGGCGAGCGCATCGGGCAGGGTAAGGAAAACGCCCGTACGTTCCTGAGCCAGCGGCCCGAAATCGCCCAGGAAATCGAAACCAATATTCGCGAGAAGCTGCTGCCCAAGAAGGGTGAGGCGGTGAAGGGTGAGACGGCGGTTTAACGGCGGGGCCACAC
>CAZIXV010000338.1:0-4326 GCA_964543105.1 uncultured Steroidobacteraceae bacterium | reverse complement strand
GCTGGCGCTGAGTTCGGGCCCCGAGGCTTGGCTCCGCGGTCTGGCTCTAAGCTTGGGGCTCGGGGCTCGGGGCTCGGGCAAGAAGTAACCAGCAGTCCAGAACCCAGCAGCCCGTTAGCTTCAATCGCTCAACTTTGGTTTCAACGCCTCATCAGACTTGCGCTTCAATTCATCGAACTGCCGCGCGCCCGCTTCAACGGTTGCGTCGTTGGGCTCGATGATTTGGGGCGTCACGAGTACGACGAGTTCGGATTCGCCACGGCGGAACTGCCGCGACTTGAACAGTTCGCCCAGGATTGGCACGGAGCCCAAACCGGGAACCTTGACGACGGTCTTTGCATCCTCGGCGCTGAACAGGCCTGCGACGATCATCGTCTCGCCCGCCTGCACGTTCATTTCGGTGTTCGTCTTGCGCGTCGCGAAGCCGGGAATGCCGAGCACTTGAATGCCCTTATCGACGCTGCTCACCTCAACACCCACCTTGGTGCGAATCAACCCTGCGGAGTTGGTCTGCGGTTCGATCTTCAAAATAATGCCGAACTGCTTGAAGATGACATTCAGTGCGCCGTCCTGGTTTTGCACTGGAATGGGCACTTCACCGCCCACCAGAAAATCCGCCTGTCCGCCGCTGATGCAAGTCAGTGTCGGCTCCGCAAGCAGCCGCGCATCGCCATTGTTGACGAGCAGATTGATCACGGAATCGACGGTGCTCGCCATGGCGAAATAGTGATTGTTGGTGCCAAGTTCGAGCGGCAATCCCTGTAACGACTGCATCCCCTCGGGCAGCACGCGGAAATGCTCGTTAGTGACGAACTCATCGAGCATGCCGAAGATCGGGCCTGCGGCAACGTCCGCCCAGTCGATGCCGATGTCGCGTAGCGCTGAGCGCTTGACCTCGATGAGTTTCGCTTTGATCAAGATGGTCGACTTCGCTTCGATCTCTTCGGGAATGCGCTGCGGTTCTGGTATTCCCAACACCTTCACGAGATAGGCGATCTGCGAACCATCGCGACCCCAGATGCGCAGGTCGGTCATCCCTTCCTTCTTGCCGAGTACGAGGATCTCCTGCGTATCGTCGAAGACGCGCACGTCGATCACGCTGCCATCGCCGGCGGCAACGCGTTTGGGATTGGGATAGCGCATCAACAAGCTTTGTCCGGCAGGCAATGCCAACACGCTGACCGGTGCGGTATCCGTCGATGGCTCCGCAGCGTCGGCATGCGTCGCGGCCATGACGAGCACCAGCGTGACGATCATGATCCACCCGCCCACGCGATCAACGAGGCAGCGCCACGTGGCTCGCGATTCGAGAGGGGAACGCACCCGTGTTCTTGCCGTTCGCAAGCTCGAGCAAACCGTCACGCGAGCGCGACGGCAACGTGCATCTCGAGGCGCACGTGCGATTGCAGCGCCGTTACATTTCATCAGCCGTCCTTGGCGATGCGTCATGGTCAGATCCCGCCGAGAATGATTTCGACACGCCGCCGCGGCGTAGCAGTCCGAACGCGATTGCCGTTCAACAGCGTGTTCTTGGTAACTCGCGCGACTTGGATCGGCGCCGTGTCTTGCGGTTGGCGCAGCGTGATCGTGATCTTGCCGGCATCATGAGCGTGCGCAATTTTCGCCGCGTCTTCGGGCGCCACTGAGACCGTCACGGTGCTGTAGGACAGTGCGTCGCGGCGGCCGTCTAATTGCGCGGCATTCGTCAGCGTGCGAATGCCCGTTGCGATGACGGCGACGTTCTCGAGCAGCGGCAGCGTGATGCTTTCATTGCCGGAGGTCGTGGTGAAAAACATATCGACGCGGTCGCCCGGCGCCAGCATACCTGCGATAGAAGATTCGTCATCGACCGGAAAGGTGAGCGCACGCATGCCTTGCGGCAACTGCGCGGAGAAGCCCGCGCCGACGTCATGGGCGAGATGCGATAGCAATACCGGCTCGCCGCTGCGTACCCGGTGCGAGAGCACGCGCCCTGCGACGCTGCTCCAGTCCTCTGCCAGGACGGCATCCGCGTGCAAGAACGCGCGCGGCACCTCGCGTACCGCCACGGTCTCGCCAGAAAGCAACGTACCCGGACGTAAATTTGCGCTTGCGACAACGACTTTCGCCGCGGCGTATTGCGCATCGATCTCCGCCCGCCGCTGCTGCACGGTGCGATCGATGTAATCGTTCGCAAGATATGCCGCGGCTGAACCTGCGCCCAGTGCGCCCGCGACCATGAGCACGGTGACCATCGTGCCTTTCATCACATCCTCCTTGATTCACCTTCGCGCAGCTGCGCTACGGGCGCCGTCCTTGGCGCCTTCAATACGGAATCATCAACGCCCACATGAAACGATCATGATGTTCTTGAATGAGCGTCAGCACTGCCTCAGCGCCACGCCAGACGACCATGAGACCTACCAGAACGGAGAGGTATTCGCTCGCACCCCAACCGCCTTGCCGCAACGGTCCGCTTGTTAAGCCACGGCATCGTGCGTTGTGGATCATGCTTTGCGCCATACGATCGTGATCGTCGTTGCTCCTCCACGCGCCGCGCGATGCAGGTTGATGAAGGCAAGTGCAGCACCCTTCTGCGCTTCGAGCACATGCGCTTGGTGTGTGGTGCGCGCCGCTTCGCTGCGCTGCACCTGCCAGCCTGCGCGTTCAAGGCGTTGCTCGAAGTCGCGTGCTTCGATGGCGACCGAGCGTCGGCTCACGAGACTGATGTGCTGCGCTTCGATGCCTGCGTCGTCGTACTCCTGCAAGCTGATGATGCGCGCCGTCGGTGGATGCGGAAAATTCGTGTGCTTGCGTGGCTTCAAGTGCGCAAGCGCTGGCGTCACCGTGATCGTGCCTTGCGCACCCTGCGCAGTATCGTGTGCGCGAATGGTCGCGTAGTAGGCATTCGCCATGATCGCAAGCACCTGCCATTCGCCCTCGCGCGTGCGCCGCGTTTTCATGGATGCACTCGTGCGCAGCTGCTGTTCGTAATGATGTAGCACTGCATCGGCATTGGCTCGGCTCGAGAAGCGTTTGATCGTCATGGGCACGCCGTTCAAGCGCATCGCCGGCGCAATCCAACTCGCCTCACCGCCGAGCGGTGCAGGAATCTCTGGCAACGCGCGCGTTTGCCGCGCGATTGCACTCGCCGCGGCTTCACCCGTCCACGCGAGTAAAACGATTGCGGCACTTGCAAGCAAGGACAGTCCAAACGAAGCAGCGACGCAAGGGCGTGTCATCACTCGCGCTCCACATAGTCGCGCGGTAACGCGGCAGAGTCCGGACGCAGATCGACATCCCAGGCGAACTGCCCTTCACCGAACATCGGCTCGCCTTTGTCGAGCGCGTTCAATGCCAGAATCCGGCTCGGGATCTCCGCAGCTCGTACGAACTCATTGACGGTCAGGTCATCGACGCGCCGCCGAAATTCGCTCTCATCGCGTGAGGACCAACTGTCGCTCAGGATCGCTCCACCTGCGCGCTGTACGAGCGCCGGTTCGTTTGCGAAGTCCGGCGCTGCACGTTGCAACGAGACGGCCGCGCCAGCGCGCGCTTGTAGCACCGGCCGCAGCGCGATGCGCGCCTGATGGTTGGCAAAGCTGTGTGGATGCATACCAAGCTCGCGCACCTGCATCACAGCGCCGGCAGCGCTCATCATGCCGCCGCCGTAGACGAAGGCGGGCACGAACAAGTAGCCGACTTCGACGGGCTCGCGCGTATCGCGCTGCTCGAGATCGACCGGCTGAGCGCTTGCGTCGTAATCAAGTAAACGCTGGTTAGCCAGATCTCTCCACAAACGGTTTTCAGTTACGCCGGCAGTACGCAATTCATCCGGCGCAATGACGGCGGCGCGCGGATCGCCCAGAATCCGATCGCGCGCCTCGAGGGTGATATCGGCGGCGGCTTTTCGATTGCTGCCCGCGCTATGCCACACGGTGCGCTCCCATACGCCATAGCGCGTAGCATCGAGCGACTTGTGCTTGATATCGAGCTGTTTACCGAGCAGCGGGATGCCGATTAGAAATGGTGCAATCGCAAGTAACGCTACGATGACTTCCGTGATCGCCGTGCCGCGTTGCTGGTAAGCGCGCCTCACAACTCGATCCCCAAATCGGCCACCGAAAGGCGGGCTTCCCAGAACGGGTTGAATAGATTCGAGTATTCGCTCGCGCGGTTGCCCAATGCAGTGAAGCCGGCGCTCGGACGCCGGAAGTGGACGTGAGCGCTCGCAAGCGCCGCCACCACGTGACGTGTATCTGCCGCAGTACCCGTGCGGCCGATGTCGCGGTAATTGCGCTCGGCAATCGATGCTTGGCGACGGGTCGCAACCGCCGAAATCACGAT
>CAZIXV010000337.1:0-4353 GCA_964543105.1 uncultured Steroidobacteraceae bacterium | reverse complement strand
CCGAAGAACTCAGCGAACTCGCGAGCGAGGCGAAGATCACCCAGTACTTGAGCGTCCTGGTGAGCCGCCGCGTCAAGGATCGGCTCAAGGGCCATTGAGCTTCGATCCCGGGCTGGCTGATCAGGGCTTCCAACCGCTAACCGCCCACCGCTACTTGCTTGCTGCTGCGCGCGAGTCTTCATCCAGAATCGCTCGAACAGTCGTTGCCAATTCGGTTGGACGAAAGGGTTTACGGATGAGCGGCGCTTTGCCCACGGCATTTTCGAGCGCGGCACTGTCCGCGTAGCCGCTGAAAAACAAGATGGGCAGATTCGGCAAGCGCAGGCGGATTTCACGGGCGATCTCGGCGCCGTTCACGCCTGGCATCGCGAAGTCAGCGAGCAGCAGATCTGGTGTGGACTCGTCGAGAAATCGCAGCGCCTCATCGGCATTACCGGCAACCAAGGTGCGGTAACCCAGCTCGCTCAAAAAATCATCGACGAGCGCGCGCACATCGGGATCGTCGTCAATTACGAGAATCGTTTCTGAATTGCGCCGTTCGTGCAGTACGGGAATGGCTTCTTCGCGACGCGCTTCCTCGGTGGAGACGCGCAAGCGGATGGTGACGGTCGTGCCGCGGCCTAGTTCCGATGCGATATGCGCATCGCCGCCTGCTTGTCGCGCGATCCCGTAAACCTGCGAGAGCCCGAGGCCCGTACCCTTGCCAGCAGGCTTCGTCGTGAAGAAGGGATCGAAGGCGCGCAATATGACGTCATGCGACATGCCACCGCCATCGTCCGTGACGGCAATGGTGATGTATTCGGTGACGCCCTCGAGTTCATTGCTGCGCTCAGAGGCGGTCTTGATGGTGATTTCACCGCGCCCGGCCTTCATCGCATCGCGCGAATTGATCGCCAGATTCAAGATCGCAAGTTCGAGTTGATTCGGATCCGAACTCGCGGCGGCAATGTCGGACTGAAGATCGAATTTCAAGGCGATGGTCGGGCCGAGCGACTGGCTCAACAGCTCGCTCATGCCCGTGATCAATGCATTGACGTCGACCGGTTGCGTCATCAGCTTTTGGGTGCGCGAGAACGCAAGCAGCTGAGAGGTGAGTTTCGAGCCCCGTTCGGCCGCCATGAACGCGTTGTCAGCGAGCTTGACGAGCTTCGGGTCCGTTGCGCGCGCGCGGATTCGATCGATATTGCCGATCACGGCTGTGAGCAAATTGTTGAAGTCATGCGCGATGCCACCGGTGAGATGGCCGATCGCTTCCATCTTCTGTGCATGTACCAGCGCGGCTTCGGCTTTCTGGCGCTGATTGATTTCCTCTTGCAGCTGCGCGTTCGCTTCGGCGAGTTCTCGCGTGCGATCCAGGATGCGTTGCTCGAGCGTTTCGTTCAGGCGCCGCAGCTTCTCTTCGGCATCGCGCAACCGCAGCAGGGCGTGCGTCGTCGCGATCAACTCACCCGGATCGATGGGCTGTACCAGGTAGGCATCGGCGCCGCCTTCGAGGCCGCGGGTGCGATCGGCGCCAGTGACGTAGGTCGCCGATGTCTGCAGCACGAAAATGTGCGACCAACGCTTTTTGATGATCCCGCAGATCTCGATGCCGTTCGAATCCGGCAATTTGACGTCGAGCAGCACGATCGCCGGCTGCATCGTCTCGACTTGAGCGAGCGCTTCGCGGCCCGTCCCGGCTTCGATCACATTGAAACCGGCATGACGCAGGATGCGCGTCTTCGAATAGCGCTGGGCCTCGTCGTCGTCGACGTTAAGGATCAGGCGTGCACTGTCCATCACTACTCCTTCAATGCCTCCGTCACGACCGCGCGGACGCGCTCGCGTGAAATATCGTGCTTCGAGATGACGGGAATGCCCTGCTGCTCGGTGGCTGCAAGCGTTTCCCGGTTCAATGGCGCGGACGTACATACGATGATGGGAATCGCACGTAGCCGCTCGTCATCGCGCAGCGCATCCATGACTTCGAATCCATTCATGCGTGGCATCTGTAAGTCCAGCAATATGAGATCGGGTGCGTGCGTACGGATGGACTCCAGTGCCGCGACACCATCATGGGCTTCTTCGAACGAGTAACCTTCGCGCTCGCCTATGAGTTGACGTAGTACGTAGCGAAATGTTTCATCGTCATCGACGATGAGCACGCGCCGTGCGGAAGGTGTGGTGGATAGTTCGAGCCCCGGGAGCGTCACCGGCAGCGACAAATAAAAGGTCGAGCCTTTGCCAAGCTCGCTTTCGACCCAGATCTCGCCGCCCATCAACTCGGCCAGTCGTCGCGATAGCGGCAGGCCGAGCCCCGTGCCTTTGACGGAAGTCTGGTGGCGCCCATGTACTTGCGAGAACTCCTCGAAGATGCGCTCTTGATCTTCTGGCGCGATGCCGATTCCGGTGTCGCTCACCGCAAACGTGATCATTGCGCCGCTGGCATGACGGTGTGCCGAAACATGAATCTCACCTGCGACCGTGAACTTCAAAGCATTCGAGATCAGATTGCGCAGAATCTGCGCGACCTTGCCTTCATCGGTATGCATCTCCAGTGCGGGGCCGTCTTCGAAGATCAAATCGACATCGCCGCTTTGTCGCAGCGGTTTCAATGCGCCGCGCAGCATGCTGAATAGATCACGGACCGTGAATTGGCCGGGCTTCACGTCGACCTTGCTGGCCTCGACTTTCGCCAGATCGAGCAAGTCGCTCACCATCTCGAGCAGGTCTTGTGCGGACTTGCGGATGTAGCCGATCTGCTTTTGTTGTTCCGCGTTGAGCTCGCCATCGACGCCATCGAGCAATAGTCGGCTCAACGCCATGATGGAATTCAACGGCGTGCGAAATTCGTGGCTCATGTTCGACAGGAAGCGCGATTTGATTTCGCTCGCTTCGCGCAATTGTTCGGCGCGCGCATCCAGCTCCGCATACAGCGCGACGACACCGCGATTCGTATCTTCGAGCTCGCTGCCTAAACGCCGCGTTTCTTCCTGACGCGCGTGGAGGTCTTCGAGGCTTTCGAGCAGTTCGCGATTTTGTTCGCGGACGGCTTCGAGCGGATCATTGTCTTGCGGACGCGCGAGCGCACGGCCAATGGCAGCAAGCTGTTCACTGGTGATGCGCGCGCGGGCGGGCAGGTAATGACCGAGTTCGACGCTCGTGCCTTGCGAACTTGATTCGATATGAAAATGATCGAGCAGTTTGCGTGCGCCGGTGATGCCGAGCCCCAAACCCGCGGATGAGTGATAGCGGCCTTCGAGGACCGCGTCGAGATCGTCGATGCCCTTGCCTTGATCGAGGATGCGCACGAGCAGGCGTTGGCGGGCCTCGACGTCATCGACGAAAAATTCAGCGCGGCCGCCGCCGCCATAACCGAACGCATTGCGAGCGATTTCCGAGACGGCTGTGGCGATGCGGGTTTGATCTTGCCGCGCAAACTGCAAGTGCTCGGCGAGCAGACGTGCGCGTTGTCGTACCGCGACGATGTCTGCTTCCGATTGGATGGGCATCGCGACGATCCGCCGGCTGCTCATACGCTGGCGCCTCGGGCGATGAGGACCGTGCAATCATCGCGGCGCCGCGAAAAGTCGCGATACAGAATCGCTGCGATGAGCGCGGGGTGGGCTTTCGTCAGCCCCGGATACTTTGCGAGCGACCAGCCCGTCGCCAAGCCATCGGATGCCATGACGACGATGCCGGAATCGTAGGGATAGTCGAAGACTTGGATGCGACGCGCGACATGCCCCGCGGTGCCGTTGTGCGAGACCATGCGCCGCACCTCGGTGCCGCTGACGATGGCTCCAGTGATATTGCCGATGCCGCCGTAGTACACCTTGCCTTGCTCGGCATCGAAACGCGCAAGCGATACGGCCGCGCCGCGCGTTGCGCGCAATCCAGCGTGCAAAAACGCGAGCATCTCGGGGAGCGGCCGCGTCCGGTGGCGGCGAAACAGCCGCACTGCTTCGAGCGATGCGGTTGCAGCGCTCGGCCCGTGCCCTAAGCCATCGGCAACGATCAGTGTGCGGCCTGCGGCGTCGTCCACGGCATCGCACGCATCACCGCAGATCGTCTCTCCAGGCATCGGAATACTCAGGCAGCCCCAGGGCGGCATCGCGGGCGGGCGTGTGCTGTGACGTGCTTCGATGCGCGCCAGAATTGCCGTGCCGAGTCCGGGCCACGAACCGACTTCCATGACGCGTGATTGGCGCCGGATGGCGCCGAGCCCGTGTCCCGCACTGCCGGCGCTCGAGAAACCATCGCGCAAGCATTCGGACAGGTTCGCAATCCCCGGTCCCTTGTCGAGCGCGATGAGCTGTACCCCCGCACCGCTCGGATCTTCGTAGGACGAGATCAGCATCTCGCCGCCATTGC
>CAZIXV010000336.1:0-4377 GCA_964543105.1 uncultured Steroidobacteraceae bacterium | reverse complement strand
ACCGTCAACCGTCAACCGTCAACGCACATGTACCAGCTCTACATCGCCAACAAGAACTACTCCTCTTGGTCGCTGCGTCCCTGGGTGCTGATGCGCGCCCGCGGCATCGACTTCGAAGAGCGTTTCATGACCTTCGAATCGAGTGGCAATTTCGAGCGATATCGCGCCTTCTCCCCGTCCGGCAAGGTGCCGTGCTTGCACGATGGTGACATCGTCGTGTGGGATTCGCTCGCCATCGCCGAGTACCTTGCCGAACAACACGCCAACATCTGGCCTGTCGATGGTGCGGCACGCGCGTGGGCGCGCAGTGCCGCCGCTGAAATGCATTCCGGATTCGCCACGCTACGCGAGCGCTGCACGATGAATTGCGGCATCCGCGTGCGTCTGTCCGAAACGCCGCCGGCGCTGACCGCAGACATCGCGCGAATAAATGAATTGTGGAATGAAGGGCTACAGCGTTTCGACGGCCCGTTCCTCGCGGGTGAGCATTTCACCGCCGTCGATGCGTTCTACGCGCCAGTGGTATTTCGAGTGCAAACGTATGGGCTCGAAATCGACGGCGCAGCACGCGACTATGTGAGCCACATGCTCGAACTGACTGCGATGCGTGAATGGTACGACGCTGCATTGGCCGAAACCTTACGTGAGGCCTCGCACGAAGAAGAAGCCAAGCGTGCCGGTACCTGGGTCGCCGATTTGCGCGCCACGGCGTAGCGCGTCGATTCACAGCAGTCGTTGGAAGTTCGGGCGAGGTTCGTCCACGAAGCCGTCCGGCCAAATCCGTTCGCGCTCACGTCTTCGTTCGTGCTGCGCCCGTCGAAGCACCCAAGCATTCCGTTCGCGCTGAGCTTTGTCGAAGCGCAGCTAGCCGCGCTTGTCTTCGTTCGTGGTGAGCGTGTCGAAGCACGCCTCCGCCTCACTCCGCATCCCTGCCCAACACCTCGAGCAACAAAGCCTTCAACCACCTGCACGCAGGATCGTCTTCCGAACGCGCGTGCCAATACAAAAAACTATCGAGCGGCGCGATGTTCGTAGGAAACGGCAGCGTCTGAAATTCCACGTCCCTGCTGACGAGCGCCGCATACCGACTCGACAACGTCACGATCAGATCGGTGCGCGCCACGATGTCTGCCGCCGCCGCATGTTGTTGGCAGCGTACGCGGATGCGTCGCGACAGTCCGAGCTTCGCGAGCGCCGCGTCCTCAAACCCACGGCCGCGTCGCCGTCCGGTGACGAGCACGTGTTCTTGTGCAATGTACGTGTCCAAATCCAACGCACCGCGCACGCTGGGATGCTCGGGGCGTGCGAGCACGACCAACGGCGCTGCGCCGATCTGCTCGCGGCGCACGTCCGCGGAAAGCGGCAATGCCACATCGATCGCGAAATCGATCTCACCGCTGTACAAGTCATCTTCCACATCGCGCCGCTCGATTCGCACGGCGGCGAGATCGATGCTCGGCGCCTCGCGCATGATGCGCTCGGTCAGCGCCGGCATGAATTCAGACTCTTGCGACTCGCGTACGGCGATCGTAAACACGCGATCGCTGCTCGCCGGATCAAAACGCCCCGCCCGCTGCATCATTTGCTCGAGATTGCTGAGCGAACCGCCCACCGTCGCCGCAATCGAGCGCGCAAGCGGCGTAGGGACCATCTCGTTACCGTGACGCTCGAACAATGGATCGTTCAACAGATCACGCAAGCGTCCCAACGCATGACTCACTGCGGGCTGCGACAAATGCAGCCGCTTGCTCGCAGCCGTGATGCCGCCTTCGCGGTAGATTGCGTCAAAGACAGTGAACAGATTGAGGTCGATGCGTGAGAGGTGCATGGGAGGTCATATCGAAGAGTTGATTTCTTTAATAACGCACAATCCGCTAGCGCACAGACTGTCGCGTCGCCCTTACCTTTGTCGTCAGAAACGCAACCACACCCAGGATGTTCGCAAGCACCAGGAGCGAGGAAACGGCTGCCAACATGGGCGTCATTTCATAGAAGACGCCGTCGAACATGCGCTTTGGCAGGGTCGTCGCATCTGCACCGCTTAAAAAGATGCCGATCACTACCTCGTCGAAGGACAGCATGAACGCGAGCGCGGCTCCCGCGAATATTCCCCGCGCCGTTAAAGGGACCGTTACCGTGAAGAGTATCGTCAGCGGAGATGCTCCGAGGCTTGCAGCGGCATAGCTGAGTTCCGCAGGAACCCGCGCAAGCGCGGTGCTAACAGTGATGAGGACCACCGGCAACGTCAGCAGCGTGTGCGCAGCAACGAGCCCTGCAATCGACCCAACCAGCTGCAACGTTGCGAATATTCCGTAGATAGCGACTGCAATAACGATCGTCGGCAATACCAGCGGGCTGACCACAAGCGCCACGAAAGCGGCTCGCATAGGCGGCGGCAAACCGCGCATGCCCACTGCCGCGAACGTTCCAAGCACGGTCGCTAGCGTGCTCGAACCAAGTGCGACCTTCAGGCTTACAATTGTCGAGTCGAGCCACGCTTCGTTGCGGAAGTACTCCATGTACCAACGCAGGGACCACCCGTCTCTGGGCAAGCGCAGAATGTCGCCGGGTTCAAATGACAGCGGAACCATCAAGGCGATTGGTAGCAACAACACAACGAAGCCGCCAGCGGCTGCACACTTAAAGAAGGTATCAATCCAGCCGTGATGTTTGTGCGGCGTCACGGTTGGTTATGCTTCGCTGCGTGCCGAACGTGGGTAGAGCGCCGCGCAAGCCGCGACGAGCAATAGCAACAAGCTTGCGGCGGCTGCCGCGAGCGGCCAATCGAGAAACTCTTCGATTTGCTGGCTGATAAACGTGGCTGCCGTGAGAACACGCCCACCGCCGAGCAGCGCAGGTGTCACGAAGAAACCTGCAGCCGTCACGAACACGAAAATCGACCCCGCTCTCATCCCAGAAGCGCACAGCGGTAGCGTGACCGATGTAAACACGCGCAGTGGACTTGCGCCCAAGCTTGCAGCAGCTGCGCGTAGATCCTCGGACTGAGACGATAGCGCGAGATAAATCGGATAGATCATGAACGGCAGCAGCGTACCGACCATTGCAATGACCACGCCGAACTCGTTGTAGAGCAATTGGACGGGTTCGCCGCTCTGCGTCATCCAGCCTAGTAACGTGCTGAATGCGCCACCGTCTCGCAATATGTAAATCCACGAGAAATTCCGAACCAGGACGCTAGCCCATGAGGGGATGATGACGAGCATCCACAGCACGACTCGTTGTCGCGGCCCGGAAAAGGCGAGGACGTAAGCAATGGGAAAGCCCCAAAAGAGACACCCGACCACCACCCACGCGCTGATCCGAACGGTACGCAGCAACGTCGGGCCGTAAGACCACAGTCCGAACAGCTCGCGGTATGCGTCGAGCGAAAAATTTCCGTCTCCGAAGCTCAGCCCGATCAAGCGAAGAATGGGCGCTGCGTGTAGCGCGCCAATGAATACAAGCGCCGGAAGCACCCAATGCCAGTTGGATTGCGGCAGGCGCAGATTCAATGCTTTCAAGCAAGCACAACCGTATCGGCAACCTGCCAGGTCAAAATCACCTTCGACCCCGGCTGCACCATCTGGAAGGATTCGGTATTGGGTTTTCTCGCGATGATGCTGATACCCGCGTGGCGCAGACGAAATTCGAGCAACTCGCCCAAAAACAAAACGTCTGTGACCTCGGCTTCGAGTGCATTGAGGGTGGAAGAGGTAGGCGTCGCTTCACTCAGCGTGAGCTTCTCGGGTCGCACGAGGAGCGACACTTCGCCACCTGCGGAGAGTGCAGCCGCGCACCGAATCGTTATGCTGTCTGCCAGCCGCACGAGAGATCCTTCGGGATCCGTGCGCAAGACTCGCCCGTAGAGCACGTTCGAATCGCCGACGAACCTGGCGACGAACTCAGCCTCAGGCCTTTCGTAAATCTCCCGGGGTGATCCCAGCTGCACGATGCTGCCAGCATCCATCACGGCAACCGAGTCTCCCAACGTGAATGCTTCGCTTTGATCATGCGTGACGTAGACCGTCGTGATCTCGAGCGCGCGCTGCAAGGTTTTGATCTCGCGCTGGAGCTGCTCACGCGAGCGTTTGTCCAGCGAAGCGAGCGGCTCGTCCATCAGCAAAACGCGCGGTTGAAAAACGACGGCGCGAGCGAGCGCAACGCGCTGCTGCTCTCCGCCACTCAACTGTGCAGGGCGCCTTTGGCTCAGTGACGTCAAGCCGGTGGACTCAAGCGTGTGCGCGACGAGCGCCTCGCGTTCATCGCGGGGCATTCGGCGCATCCGCAGCGGATAGTCGACGTTCTGCGCGACGGTCATGTGCGGGAACAACGCATAATGTTGAAAGACAAAGCCGATATTGCGCCGAAAAGCCGGCA
>CAZIXV010000335.1:0-4395 GCA_964543105.1 uncultured Steroidobacteraceae bacterium | reverse complement strand
GAGCGTCCACCAAGTGATGTCGAGGTTCGGAATCGGCGTACGCGTCAGGATGAAGCCGTGCCAGCTGACGATGAACGGCATCACGCGTGCAGGCGTATGTTTGAGTTCGGGTTCACCTGAAACAGGATCGACGCTCGGATTGACCACCGCCCCAACGCGCGCATCGGATGAGTACGCACCATTCCAATGGATCGGCACGAAGATCATGCCGCGCGGTATCTCGCCGCTCACTTGCAGCCGCGCGATCAACGAGCCCCATTGTGTGATGACGCGCACCAGATGGCCGGGCTTCGCGCCGGTGAGCAGTGCATCCTGCGCATGCATGTCGACGTAGGGCTCGGGCGCATGTGAGGTGAGGCGTGGCGCGATGCCCGTGCGTGTCATCGTGTGCCATTGATCGCGCACGCGACCGGTGTTCAGCACGAGCGGATATTCCTGATCGAGTGCGTGGATCGGCGAGCGTGGTGGTGTGGGCACGAAGCGGGCCTTGCGATCGGCGTGAAAAAAGCCGTCGCTCATGAGTCGTGCAGCAGCGTCTGAATTCACAGCCGGTGCCGGCCATTGCAGCGGAGTCATCGAATCGAACGCCTCGCGCGACAACGCGGCAAGTGCACCGATGTCGAAAGCGCGGCGTCCTGCGTTATCCGTCATCGACAAACGTGCATGCTCGCGGAAAATCTCGTGAGCGCTGTCGTAATTGAAGGCGTCCGCGAAACCCATGCGGCGTGCGACTTCACTCATGATCCACCAATCGGGCCGGGCTTCGCCGGGCAGCGGCAGGAATGCGCGCTGGCGTGAAATGCGCCGCTCGGAGTTCGTCACGGTGCCGTCCTTCTCGCCCCACGCCGCTGCAGGTAACAACACATGCGCGAGTGCGGTCGTGTCGGTCCGTGCTACGCAGTCAGACACCACGACCAATTCGCAGCGTTGCAGTGCTTCTTTGACTTTGTCGGCATCGGGCAGGCTCACGACGGGATTCGTGGCCATGATCCATACGGCTTTGACGCGGCGCTCGTGAATGGCGTCGAACAAATCGACGGCTTTCAATCCCGGTCGCGATGCGATCGTGGGGCTGTTCCAGAACGTCTGTACCGTGTCGCGATGCGCAGCGTTGTCGAGATCCATGTGCGCAGCCAGCATATTCGCGAGCCCGCCGACTTCCCGACCGCCCATCGCATTGGGCTGACCGGTGACGGAGAACGGCCCCATGCCGGCACGACCGATGCGACCGGTCAGCAGGTGGCAATTGATGATGCTATTGACCTTGTCGGTACCGGCCGAGGATTGATTGACGCCTTGTGAAAAGATCGTGAGCGTTTTTTCCGTCTGTGCGAACAAGCGATAGAAGCGCTCAAGCTGTTCGGCGTCGATGCGGCAGCGCTGTGCGACCGCTGCGATATCCCCGGCGGTATTCTCTGCGACGAGCAGTGCGCGTGATGCATCGAGCGTGTGCTGCGCGACGAATTCAGCATTCGTGAACCCATGCTGGTGGAGATATGCGAGTGCGCCATTGAACAGCCACACGTCCGTGCCGGCGCGAATCGGCAAATGCAAGTCGGCAAATTCGCAGGTCGCCGTGCGACGCGGGTCGATGACCACGATCTGCAATTGCGGCCGCGCTTGCTTCGCGGCCAGCATGCGCTGGAACAGAATGGGATGACACCACGCCGTGTTCGAGCCGACGAGAACGATGAGATCGGCCGATTCGATATCGTCGTAGTTCACCGGCACCACGTCTTCGCCGAACGCGCGCTTGTGACCGGCAACAGCCGACGACATACACAAGCGCGAATTCGTATCGATGTTCGCGCTGCCGATGTAGCCCTTCATCCACTTGTTGGCGACGTAGTAGTCCTCGGTCAGCAATTGTCCCGAGACGTACAGCGCGACGGAGTCGGGTCCGTGCGTGTCGATGATGCGGCGAAAACCGTGCGCGACATGGTCGAGTGCCGCGTGCCAATCCACGCGACGTCCGTGGAGATGTGGATGCAGCAGCCGGCCATCCAGCCGGAGTGTTTGATCGAGGGCTGCGCCCTTCGAACACAACTTGCCGAAGTTCGCAGGATGATCGGGATCGCCTGCGATCGCGACCGAGCCATCTGCTTCGCGTCGCGCCAGTACGCCGCAACCGACGCCGCAGTAGGGACAGGTGGTTTTGATGGTTGAGGTCACAGGGTTGCCCGCCTGGTTCTTTCCCTCCCGTGCGGAGCGGGCGAGGGAAGGGTGGGGGTGCTCTTCGTGCCGCGCACGCTGCGCTGAGCTTTGATCAGTGAAGTCACAGGGCTGCCCCCTCCCTAACCCTCCCCCGCTGCCGCAGGGGAGGGGATCCAAAAAACGCGCGCCCCGCTGTCGCAGAGGAGGTGACCCGAAAAATGCCCGCCTCCGCTGTCGCAGGGGAAGGGATCCGACAAAGCAAGTTCTCGCTGCCGCGGGAGAGCGCGCTTGGGTGATCTTTCCCTCCCCTGCGACAGCGGGGGAGGGTAGGGTGGGGGCGCCTCTTCATGCCGCACCAGCGAACGCTGGACCAAACAGTAATTTGTCGCGCAGCGCGCCGATATCGCGGCCCTGGATCATCAATTCGAAGTACCAGGGGCCGTCGGCTACATCGCCATAGAGCACGGCACCGCGGATTTTGTTGTCTTCGATGACGAGTCGCTTGTACACGCCGCGCTTCGGATCGCGCATGACGAGGCTTTCGCTCGTCGGTCCGCCGAGGAAATCGCCCGCCGAGAACAAATCGATGCCGGTGACTTTCAATTGCGTCGAGACGATGGAGCCGGCGTAACGTCCGATGCCGAATTCGGCGAGATGCGTCGCGCAGACGTTTGCTTGTTCGAACAGCGGCGCGACAAGCCCATACGTGCTGTTGCGATGCTGCACACACTCACCGACGGCATAGATGCTGGGATCGAACGTTTGCAGCGTGTCGTTGACGAGCACGCCGCGATCGCAGCGCAAGCCCGCCGCCTGGGCAAGATCGATGTTCGGCCGAATGCCGGCCGCCATGACGACGAGGTCGGCGGGCAGTTCACTGCCGTCATCGAAGACGACGGCGGCAACACGCGTTCTTGCTCCTTCCCCGGTAAGAGGCGGCAAAGAATCGGCGGCACGCAGCGCCACCGTCTTCGCCGGCATGCGAAATTTCATGCCGCGCGCCTCGAGCGATTCCTTCAGCAAAGCCGCCGCGGCGCGATCGAGTTGTCGCTCCATCAGCGTGTCGAAGATGTGCACGACAGTGACGTCCATGCCTTGCTTCATCAAGCCATTGGCCGCCTCCAATCCCAAGAGACCACCGCCAATCACGACCGCCTTCGAGTGAGTGCGCGTAGCCGCAAGCATCGCATCGACGTCTTCGAGATCTCGAAACGTCACGACGCCATCGAGGTCTTTGCCGGGCACCGGCAGCACGACCGGCTTCGAACCGGTCGCAAGCAGCAGCCGGTCGTACGGCCATTCGCGGCCACTGTGTGTACGCACCAGCCGTTTGCGGCGATCGATGGCGACAACCGCGTCGCTCGTGATCAACGCAACGCCTTTATCGCGGTACCACTCGAGCGAATTCAGAATGATGTCGTCGACCTTCTTTTCGCCCGCCAGCACCGGCGATAACAAAATGCGGTTGTAGTTGGGATGCGGCTCGGCGCCGATGACCGTGATCTCATACGCCTTCGGTGCAATCTCGAGTAATTGCTCGACGACTTTCATGCCGGCCATGCCATTGCCGACGACTACGAGGCGGCGCGTACGTGCAACGCGCCGTGCCGGTTCGCTCTTCACCCACACACGTCCTTCGCTCACGCGCGCCGGATACACAGGCACGGACATGTCGGCATCTTCGATGCAGCGGCCGGTGATCAAACTGAAATGATGCTTGTAGACGGGCGAGGCGACGACGGGTTCGTTTTGTACATCGCCGACCAAGCCGCGTGAGAGCACATTGGCGTCGCTGTGCGGATCGAAGTTCGAGATCGCATACACACGATCGCCGAGGCGAAATACGGCAATCTGCTTGCCATCAATCAGAACGGCGACGCCGGCTTGCGGCAGGATGTCATCCAACTCGCAGACGCAACTCCAGGTGCTTGGCGTCATACCGCCTCCTTGCGACGCGCGCGACGCTCATCCGCGGTGGCAGGCCGGATCTGTCCGCGCTCCTCGATGAAGACGACGTTGTCATCGCGGCGCTCGCTATTGACGAAGTGACGAAAGCGCTTGAGGGTCGTTGGATCGTCGATCGCTTTTTTCCATTCGCACTCGTACGTGCGCACGACATGCGCCATGTCAGCTTCGAGTTCCGCGGCGATGCCAAGCGAGTCGTCGATGACGACCTTCTTCAAATAGTCGAGACCGCCTTCGAGATGAAGGAAAGAAAATCAAGTGAGGTTCTGAAAATCA
>CAZIXV010000334.1:0-4407 GCA_964543105.1 uncultured Steroidobacteraceae bacterium | reverse complement strand
TGGCTAGCTGGCTGGCAACTCTCCTGCCAGCCAGCTAGCCGCCCGTCTCCCTCTGGCCAGCCGGCTACCTGACTACTTGCTAGCTGACTGTCTTACTGTGGCCCGCCGGCTAGCTGACTGTCTTACTCTGGCCAGCCGGCTAGCTTGCTCACTTGCTAGGTGGCTATCTCGAAGTTCGTCCCTTTTTTTATTGTTCCGTACAATGGCACGACAGCGGGGGTAAGGATTCCAAGAGAGCCCATTCATGTCGATGCCTGAAGATCGAGCGCTTGCGCCCAGCGAAACCAGCGCGCGACCGACCGTCGCAACCGCGCGCTATACCCGAAAAAAACAAGCGATCATCGCCGCCGCGTGCGAAATCCTGAATCGCGATGGCATCAAGGGCATGACGCTCGCGAACGTCGCAGCACGCGTCGGGCTCATCACCACGAGCGTCACCTACTACTTCAAGAAGAAAGAAGACCTCGCGGTCGCTTGTTTGCTCGAAGGGATCGAGCGCTTCGAGGTGCTGTTCGACGAAGCGCTGCGCGAGCCCACCGCCCCCGAACGCCTACGCAAATTGCTCGACTTGTGGCTCGATCTACGCCGTCGCATCGTGCTGGGCGAAGCACCTGCGCTGCCAGTGTTCAGAGACATCCGCGCGCTGCAGAAGCCGCAGCGAACGATCATCCTTGACGCCTACATCAAGTACGCAGCCAAGGTGTGCAGCCTGTTCACAGGGGCCGGACTCGAATGGCTCGATGAGCGCGGCGCAGCAGCCCGCGGACAGATTCTGCTTGAAGAGTTGTATTGGGCGGTGGCGTGGCTGCCGCGTTACGACATCGAAGACTATCCACGCATCCGCGATCGCATGTTCCACATTTTCATGCAGGGTCTGGCACCGCAGAACGCGCGCTGGCAACCCCAGTCGCTCCCGCTCGATGACCTTCTGGGCGCGAAGGATCAGGAGCTTGGCGCTGGAGAATCGTTCTTGATCGCGGCGACTCGGTTGATCAACGAGCGCGGCTACCGTGGCGCATCCGTCGAGAAAATATCGGCGCGTTTGAACGTCACGAAAGGCTCGTTCTATCACCACAACGAAGCAAAGGACGATGTCGTCGTCGAATGCTTCGATCGGACGTTCGAGACGATGCGGCGCATCCAGCGCGCAGTCATGGAGCGCGATGAAAATCAATGGCAACAACTCTCCAACGCGGCTGCTGCACTCATCGAATACCAACTGAGCGAACGCGGCCCGCTGCTACGCACGTCAGCGCTGAGCGCAGTGCCCGAGCCGATCCGCAGTGACATGGTGCATGCCTCGGATCGGGTGTCGGATCGCTTCGCATCGATCATCTCCGACGGCATTGCAGGCAATTCGATTCGCGCCGTCGATCCGTTCATCGCGGCACAAATGCTCACGGCCACCCTCAACGCCGCCGCGGACATTCGTTTCTGGCTGCACGATGTCACACCACAGGAAGCGGTCGACTTGTACGCAAGGCCACTGATGATGGGGATGTTTACGCGTTGAGAACGGGTGATGGGTGATGGGTGATGGGTGATGGGTGATCAGAACATTCCAGCTGCGCAGGGCGGTCAAGCGGCCCCTTCTTTCTGGCTAGCCGGCTAGCTGGCTGGATAGCTAGCTGGCTATTGGAACGCCTTTTTCAGTTCCGTCTTCAGAATTTTCCCCGCTGGATTGCGCGGCAGTGCTTCCGGCCAAAAGAGCACTTTCACGGGTACTTTGAATGCCGCGAGCCGCTGCGCGACATGGCTGCGGATGTCGTCTTCCGTTGCGGTTGCGCCAGGCTTCAGTGTGACGACGGCGGCAGGCTCCTCGCCGAGGATCTTGTGGGGAACGCCGACGAGCGCTGCATCCATGACGGCCGGATGCTCGTACATCACGTTCTCGACTTCGATGCAGTAGATGTTCTCGCCGCCGCGGATGAGCATGTCTTTCGCGCGATCGACGATGTAAATGAAGCCTTCCGCATCGATGCGCGCGATGTCGCCCGTGCGCAGCCAGCCGTTGTTGAACGTCTGCGCGGTGGCCGCCGGATTATTCCAATAGCCCTTCGCGACCATGGGTCCTTTCACCCACAACTCCCCTACCTCGCCGCTCGCCAATGCCTGCGTGCCTTCCGCGTTCATGATCTTCGCTTCACCGACCGCAGGAATCGGTCCGCAACTTGCGGGACGGTTGATGTAATCCTCGGAGCTATGCCCAGTGAACGCCGCTGCCGTCTCCGTCATTCCCCAACCATTGCCCGGCTGCGATTGCGGCAGCACGTCTTTGATGCGACGTACCAGCTCCGGCGCCGAAGGCGCGCCGCCATAAGTGATCAACGCGAGAGACGATAAGTCGTACTTCGACCGCTCTGGATGCTCAACGATCTGCCATGCAATCGCGGGCACACCGCCAGCCACGGTCACGCGTTCACGCTCGATGAGCTGCAAGCCCTTTTCCGCGTCCCATTTGCGCATCAACACCAACTTCGAACCGTTGGCGACAGCCGGGATCATCGAGGAGCTGCATGCGGTCACGTGAAACAACGGAATGGCAAGCAACGTGACTCGCTGCGGCAACGTTGCCGGATCCGGTGGTGCTTCCCCGCGACGCAGAAATGAGCGCGCAAGCCCGGCAGCCGTCGTGAAAATGTTCTGCGCGAAATTTCGATGTGTGCCTAGCGCGCCTTTGGGTCGGCCCGTCGTGCCCGACGTATAGAAGATCGTTGCATCGTCATCAGAGTCGATGACAACTTCCGGCAGCTCGCGCTGCGACAACTTGCTCCATTCGTTGACGACACCCAACACCGATTCGAGCGTCACCACGTCGGGATCCGCAATGTCTTCTGCCAGGCGACTGACATAGATGCGCTGCAAGTCAGGGCATTTGGGAAGATGCTCGGCGAGACGCTCGTAGCGCTCGGCATCCATGATTGCGATCTTCGCGCCGGAGTTGGTCAGCCCGTATTCGAGTTCTGCCCCGGTCCACCAGGCGTTCAAGGGTGTGATGATGGCGCCGATCGAAACCGTAGCGAAGAACGCGACGGGCCACTCGGGCAAGTTGCGCATGACGAGCGCAACACGATCTCCCTTGTTGATGCCGTGCGCCTGCAATTCATGCGCAAGCGCCACGACGGCGCGCTCGAAAGCGGCGAATGTCGCGCGATCATCCTCGTAGACGACGAATTCGCGCTGTGCGTGAGCGCGGCACGCAAGGAATGCCTCGCGCAAGTTCGCCGGCGCGTTTTTCCAGACCTTCGTTTTGACGCCGCGAATCTCGACTTCTTCGATCTCGAAGCGCGCACCGGGCGCTGTGATCTTGGCATGCGCCTGCGCGAGCGTCATTGCAGGCCAATGGTCAGGCAATTGAGCGACAGGAGAATTCATAACGTTGTCGCAGTGAGCAGCGGTTGACTCATCCTAATGCCGAACCCCGCAGGCCTCCATTGCCCTCACCACCTACGACGCACCATCTTCACGATTCTTGCCGCCGCAGGTGCAACCTGCGCAACCGTCAGTTTTCGTCTGCGGAACTCGCGCGACGTTCGGTTGCGAGAAACACGCCGCTGGCGCGCACGATGCGTTGCCCCGCGACATAGATGAAGCAACTGGCGAACGCGGCGCGACGGCCGCGGCGCTGGATGTCGGTGCGCGTTTCCATCCAATCGCCAACACGCGCCGAGCCGGCATAGTCGATCGTCAGACTTGCGGTGACCAGACCCATCGGCGGATCGCTCGAAAATGCGAGCGTGTAACCAAGCGCCATGTCGGCCAATGCAGCCAACACCCCGCCGTGCACGATGCCGCGCATGTTCGAATGCTTGGGCTGTGCGCGCATTCCGAGCGACAGTTCGACGCCCCCGCCTTGACTGTAAATCGGCCCGAGTAACTCAGAGAAGGGGCTGTTGCGCGCGACCGGGATAAAGCCCGGCGGGATGTCGTGACTTACCATTCGCCGGTATTCGGCATCGACGCCCATGGTTCGCGCGGCGCCAACGCATCACCTGTCTGCAAGAGTTCGATGGAAATCTTGTCGGGCGAGCGCACGAACGCCATGCGGCCATCGCGCGGCGGACGATTGATCGTCACGCCGTGCTGCTGCAAGCGCTCGCATGCAGCGTAGATATCGTCAACTTCGTAGGCGAGATGTCCGAAGGCGCGGCCGATCGTATAGGTCTCAGGATCCCAATTGTAGGTCAGCTCGACTTGCGCGCTCTCATTGCCCGGCGCGGCGAGAAACACGAGCGTGAAGCGCCCTTTTTCGTTCTCAGTACGCCGCAATTCGCGCAGACCCAACGCATCGCAATAGAACTTGAGCGACTCGTCAAGATCGGTCACGCGGACCATGGTGTGGAGGTAACGCATACAGGCTACAGGCTACAGGCTACAGGCTACAGGCTACAGGCTACAGGCTACAGG
>CAZIXV010000333.1:0-4412 GCA_964543105.1 uncultured Steroidobacteraceae bacterium | reverse complement strand
GGTCTCGTATCAAAGAAGGCTCCGGCCCTCTGGCCATGATCACTCGATCACCCAGATCACCTAATCACCTTCCTAAAAAGCAAAACCCCGCGGCGTTTGCACACCGCGGGGTCTTCTTTAGCTGTTTGGCAACAGTGATCGCTTACCAGCGACCGCCACCACCACCGCCGCCGGGACCGCGAGGACCACGACCGCCGCCACCACCCTGACGCTCCTGCGCTTCGTTGACACGCAACGGACGACCGCCCATGTCCTTGCCATTCAAGGACTGGATGGCGCGCTGCGCATCGGCACGCGGCATTTCGACAAAGCCGAAGCCACGTGGACGACCCGTTTCGCGGTCGTTGATCAGCGCGACGGATTCAACCGTGCCGTGCTGCTCAAACAACTGGCGAACCTGGGTTTCGTCGGCCGAAAACGGCAGGTTACCTACATAGATTTTCGTCATAACAATACGATCTCACTTCAGAAAAAGCCTCGAGCGCGATTGCAAAAAAGTTAACGTCGCCTCGAAGCCTGGATCACACAAAGGACTCCCCCATGCTTGTCCATTCAAGGCATCACGGTGAGGTCCCAGGCCTACGTTCGCGGTCTCGTCGGATTTTTCAGAAGTTGGCCGGAAAAGAGGTCATCAATGACCCGGCTGGCCAAGCCAGAGAAAAAAGCGTGCAAGGGCAACGAACGGGCGCAATCTATCCCAAGCCTAATCTCAAGGCAAATACTCCTAGAGCGTTGAAAACATGGAAGAGATAAGCGGCTCGAGGATCGTAGGTACGGTATGACGCGCAGGTGAATCAGGCGCAATCCCGGTTTCAGGACGGAACTGATGATTCGGCAAGCGTGACGAGTTCATCGAGCGTCGCAATTGCGTATTCGGGAGGCTCGATATCCTCGGGCCATGGGGCGCCGATGCGATTGATCCAGATCGGCCGCATACCGGCGCGGCGCGAGCCGAAGACATCCATCAGCGGATCGTCGCCGACGTAGCCGACTTCATCGAGCGCAAGGCCGGTGCCCTCGATCGACTTGATGAAAATCTCGGGATCCGGCTTTGCGGCGCCTACCTCGCGCGCGGCAACACTGCGCTCGAAGTAATGTGCGATGCCTATCTTGGCGAGATCCGCGTTGCCATTCGTGGCAGTGAATAAACGAAAGTTCGCCTTCAGACGCGTCAGCGCAGGTACAACCTCGTCATACAAAGTGACTTCATTGCGCGCGCAGATGAACACATCAAAAGCCTCCTCGACCAGTGCATCTGGATACGCGTGCAACTGCGCCAACTTGCGCAGCGATTGTTTGCGCAAGAACGTGAAGTCATGCGCCAGCTGGGGATATTCGTTCGCCACTTCATTGCGCACTTCGCGCAACGCCTCGACAGTGAGATTCGCTACCGTCTTCGGATAACGTTCGCGCAAAAAATCATGCATTGCATGCTCCGCACGCATGATCACCGGCCACACGTCCCACAACGTGTTATCCAAATCGAAACAGAAAGCACGGATGTTTTGCATACCCGAGTGATGATGCGTTCCGCTTGCGCGAAATGCCAATCGCCCATCCAGCGACGAGCCGGTGTCTCCTTTCGCGAGAGGATTGCGAAAAATACCTACCTGCGCGCCGCCGCCAGGCCGCGCTCGATATCCGTTTTCAGGTCTTCGACGTGCTCGAGCCCCACTGCAATGCGCAGCAGCCCTTCGGTAATACCGGCGCGCTCGCGCTCCGCTGGCGTGATGCGGCTATGCGTCGTCGTCGCAGGGTGCGTGATCGTTGTTTTCGCATCGCCGAGGTTGGCTGTAATCGACATCAGCTGCAACGCATCGATAAAGGCCCATGCACCCGCGCGCTCCTTGTCGACTTCGAATGCGACGATGCCGCCGTGACCGCTTTGTTGCCGCGCGGCCAGCGCATGCCCTGGATGCGATTCAAGACCGCCATAAAACACTTTGCGCACGCCGGCTTGATGCTCGAGCCATCCAGCAATTGCGAGCGCTGCTTCCGAATGTGCTCGCATGCGCAGATCGAGCGTCTCGAGCCCTTTCAAGAACACCCATGCATTGAATGGGCTCATGGTCGGACCAGCCGTGCGCATGAAGCCGAACACCTCCTTGCCGACCAGCGTCGAATCACCGACGACGGCGCCACCAACGCAGCGGCCTTGTCCGTCCAGATACTTCGTTGCCGAATGAATGACGACATCCGCGCCCAACGCGAGCGGCTTTTGCAAAGCCGGCGTACAAAAACAATTATCGACCGCGAGCAGCACGCCGCGCGCATGCGCGATCTCGGCAATCGCGCGGATGTCGGCGATCACTGAAAGTGGATTCGAAGGCGTTTCGAGCAAGAACAAACGCGTATTCGGTTTGATGGCGCGCGCCCAGGCATCGTTGTCATCGGGGCGCACATAGGACACCTCGACTCCGAACTTCGTCATATAGCGATTCAATAGCGCGATCGTAGATCCGAACACACTGTCGGAGCACACGAGATGATCGCCCGCCTTCAGCAACGCCATGCAGGTCGCGAGGATTGCCGCCATGCCCGAACTCGTCGCCACACAACTGTCGCCGCCCTCCATCACAGCCAAGCGCTCTTCGAAACACCGCACCGTCGGATTGGTGAAGCGCGAGTAGATATTGCCCTTCTGTGTTTCAGCGAAGCGCGCCGCGGCTTCCGCAGCGCTACTGAATACGAAGCTCGACGTGGGGAAAATCGCTTCGGCGTGCTCGCCTTCATGCGTGCGGGACTGCCCAGTGCGAATGGCGAGTGTGGCGAGGTGGTAATCGGACATGCGGGGTAAGTGACCTGATGAGAGGGCGACAGTGTAAGAAAACCGGAAGGCTATAGGCGATAGGCGATAGGCGATAGCGGATAGGCGTCCGGATATCCGTTGTAAAGACGGGCTTCAGTTCGGCGCCTTGAGTGTCGGAATAAATTCCGACCCACAGCGAGTCGCGTGTGGTCGGCTCGACACCCCATCGCCTATCGCCTATCGCCTATCGCCTTCCCATCCTACGCCGCTATCATCGACCGCCCCGCTCCTTCAAGGTACGCGCATGCGCTGGGCTTCTGCGATCGATACCGATGTCTCTCTGCAGGCCGCGATCGAGCGCGCGGCCGAAAAGATTTTTACCGACCTCGGGCGGCAGGAACCGGACTTGCTCATCGTGTTCGTCAGCCACCAGCATGCAGCTCGCTTCGCTGCGGTTTCCGAATTGCTGCATCGGGAATTCGAGAACACCTTCTTGTTCGGTTGCTGCGGCACCGCCGGCATCGGCGGCGGGCGTGAAGTTGAAGATCAACCAGCGGTCTCGCTGACGGGCGCCGTACTCCCCGGCGTGAAGTTGCGCGGCCTGCATCTCGATGCCGCGCAAGTGCCGCCGTTGTATGCCGAGGCGCGCGTATGGGAAGACACATTGCACCTGACGGCCAATCAGCAACCATCATTCCTGATTCTCGCCGACCCTTTCAGCTTCGAAACCGAAGCATTCGTGCGCGGACTCGACCGCGTATATCCGAACGCCGCGAAGATCGGCGGGCTTGCCAGCGGCGCGCGACAGGTCGGCGGCACCGCATTGTATTTGGGTAAACAAGTCCATCGCTCCGGCGCCATTACACTCGCGCTCACCGGCAACATTCAGGTCGACGCCATCGTGGCGCAAGGCTGCCGGCCAATCGGTGATCCGATGTTCGTCACGAGCGCGCACGAGAATCTGATTCGCGAAATCGACGGGCGGGCGCCACGTGATGTGCTCTCGCAATTGTTCGAGCGCCTGACACCGGCCGATCGCGATCTCTTCAGTCAGTCATTGTTTCTGGGTTTGGCCATGCGCACGGACGTGAGCGAATACGTCCCCGGCGATTTCTTGATCCGCAACATCCTCGGCATGGATCCGCAGTCGGGTGCGCTATGGGTGAATGCACATATCCCTAGCAAGCGCGTCGTGCAGTTTCACCTGCGCGATGCGACCACCTCAGCGGTCGATCTGGAACGCGCGCTCATGAGCTACCGCAACCGCAGACGCGCTGCGCCCGCAGGCGGTGCCCTGCTGTTCTCATGCGCCGGTCGCGGCATGGGCCTGTACGGACAGGCAGACCACGACAGCAATGCATTCCGGCGCGTGATTGCCGATGTGCCGATCGGCGGTTTCTTTTGCGATGGAGAAATCGGGCCGGTCCAGAACGCCACTTACCTGCACGGCTACACCAGCTCGTTCGCGGTATTTCGGGAACACGAATAGCCAGAACGCGCCCTTCGGCGAGAGAGCACGCTACGATACCGGCTTCATTTCCCAAGCCGGTGGTTCCGATGCCTAGATTCGCCGCTTCGATCGCTTGCGCCCTCCTTGCGTGCGCACTGATGCCGCTCGCTGCAGCCGCTCAGGACAAGCAACCCTTCACGGTAGAAGAACTCG
>CAZIXV010000332.1:0-4419 GCA_964543105.1 uncultured Steroidobacteraceae bacterium | reverse complement strand
GCATGATCTACGGCAAGCTGATGCTGACCCGTCCCAACGTCATGCTGATGGACGAGCCCACCAACCACATGGACATGGAAACGATCGAGTCGCTGCAGATCGGCCTCGAGAAATATCCCGGCACGCTGATCTTCGTTTCGCACGACCGCGAATTCGTCGGCGGCCTCGCCAATCGCATCATCGAAATCAAGCCCGGCGGCGGCATCACCGACTTCAAGGGCACGTACGACGAGTATTTGCGAGCGCAGGGCATGGCGGCGTAAGCACGCCGCCGGCCCAACACTCTCAGGATAAGAAGAAGCGGCGCACGGAATCGGCGTAAGGCTCCGGTGCCGTCGTCATGGCCTCATGCGCTTGCCCATGCAGAGGTTCGATTCGCGCGTTGGGCAATGTTGCTGCTAGCGTGTCAGTGACAAACAGCGCTCCGGGACTCTCGCTCCCAATCTGCAACAACACTGGCATGCGAAGCCCTTTGAGTGGTGCAAGATCGAGCGTGTGCTTGTTCAGCGCGTGCAAATCACCGAGCGATGCCTTCGCGTCCGCGACGATCGGCGCCCATTGTGTGCTGTCTCGAAGCGCAGCGAGATTAGCGTCTGGCACCAGCAGCACGCGGCTAAAGAACGCGTTCGCAAACCCATCCCAATCGCCTTGATACCCCAAGCTGTCGAGCGTCGACAAAGTTGTCGGATCGATGAGGTCGGAGCGTGGTGCTTCGTACAGCACGAGCTTGCGTACTCGATCGCTGACGAGTAGCGCAGCGCTTAGCGCGACGTGCGCACCGTACGAGTGCCCGAGCAAAAACACCGGTTCACCAAGTGCTGCAATCAAAGCCGCAACATCCGCGGCTTCCTCCACCAACGAGTGCCCCGCTGTGGCCGAGGTTTGCCCTCGACCGCGCCGCGCGACCGCGTGCACGGTGAATGCGGTTTCAAGCAGCGGTCGAGCGAACTCCCAGTTCGTGATGTGATCGCTGAATGAGCCGTGCACGAGCACGAGCGGTGGACCGCTGCCGGACTTCTCATACGAAACGTGGATGCCAGCCGGGGAGGTGAGTCGGTGCATACGCAACCTGTTGCTGCCGCGATTTGAAAGGCCGCAGATGGTAGATGATGTCGTCCAGGACGGCGCGCTCAAAGTGAAGGTTGGAAAAATCTTCGAGCTTCCGACTGCTGCAGCGTCGGCGATGAGCTTGATGTCACGGGCTGTCGGTATCGCGCGCCCAGGTTGTAATAACAACTCATTTCTAGTTTGAACTCTGGCCGATGCGGCAGTAGTTTCGCGCAGCGAGCGAAAACGTGCAGCCGCTGCAACAAAGCTGCGCTCATCTGAGTCGGAAGTCGAGATCTGAAGACGCAGCGCAAGCACAAGGCGAACCTGCCCCAGGGAGATGAAGCAATGAGAGAAACAAGCGGCGTGGTTGCGAAGCTGACCACGGGATTGTCGATTGCGATACTTGCGGTCGCTGCAAGTGCCCAAGCGGACTCAACGCTCGTCAGCGTTGGAGACCATCGGCTCGAAGTGTTGGCTAAAGGCGAAGGCAAGCCGACGGTCGTATTCGAAGCTGGATTTTCGGGCGGTCTGGTGCTCTGGCGTGCCGTGCAGAATCGAGTCGCTGCAGTAACGCGCACGATTGCATACGAACGGGCGGGACTGGGTCGATCGGAGTTGGGGCCCGAGCCACGAACGGCGACGCAAATCGCGCTCGAGTTGCATGAGTTGCTGAAGCGACAGGGCGTCAGAGAGCCCGTCATCCTGGTGGGACATTCGGCTGGCGGGATGTACGCGCGCGTGTTCGCGCACGCGTACCCTTCAAAGGTGAGCGCGCTCGTTCTCGTGGACCCAGCAACGGAAGGGTATTACGAACGAATGAAGCGCGAGACGCCGCAAGAGTGGAAGAGCGCGCCGGTGAGAATGTCCGATGGGATGCGTCAGCAGTGGGCGGCGCTGCCTACGGCTATGAACGAGGCGGCTGCAGCGTGGCCTTTGCCGCAAGTTCCGGTGGTCCTTTTCACGGCGACTAAGCCGCTCACAAATGGGCTTCTAGCCTCCGAATCTGACTTGGCTGCATGGCTGCGCGAGCACGATGCTTTGGAGTCGCGCATCGATAGGGCGGAACGAGTCACGATCCAAGACGCGAATCACCTTTCGATACTTACGGTGCCGCAGGTCGGCGATCGGATATTGAAGCTTGTGGATGAGGTTCGAGCGAAATCGCGCTGATGAACGATGGGTGTATGTGCTCTCGATTTTGAAGCGATGTGGCTCTTGGGTGCGCCAGCAATGCTTACGGACAGATCTTCCAAGTCGTCTCGGCGGCGAGGAACAAGGCCGCGCGCAGCGCACGTTGGGGGGAGACAACGGTTCGCACTGCGCGCGGCCTTCTGCAAGCTCGATGACTTCACTCGGTTCGCCGACCTGTAGAGGTCGGGACGAACTGCCGATCAAGCCTTCTTCGTGATCGACTTCAGATGTGCGATGACATCGTCTTCGCCAACGACGTCGGCGTATTTCGCATTCATGTCGAACAGGTTGGCTTCGTGTGGGGCCGGATGGCGGTCGCCGCAGGCGTCGCGTACGACGGAGGTTTTGAAGCCGTGCGACATGGAATCGATGCACGAGGCGCGAATGCAGCCGCTGGTGGTGAGGCCGGTGAGGATCACGTTGTCGACACCGAGGCTCGTCAGGGTCGAGGCGAGCGAGGTACCGAAGAATGCACTTGGATATTGCTTCGAGATGATGAGTTCGTCTTCACGCGGTGTCAGCCCTGCAGGCCAGGCACCCATCGGATTGCCGGCGAGAAAGTAGCGCAGCGGTTTCGACTTTTCGAAGAAGCGGCCGCCGTCGATCGCTTTCGGGTGATAGACGACGTTCGTGAGGATGACGGGAATGCCCGCTTCGTGTGCGGCTTCGCGAATACGCAATGCCGAGGCCAGCTCCGCTTCGACGCCGGCATAGAGATCGCAAGATCGATCGAAATAGCCGTGCACGAAATCGATGAGCAGCAGCGCGGGACGCTCGCCGAAGCCGACGGTCTTGCCGAAAGCGCGGGCGTAATTCTGTTGAAGATCTTCGGTCATGATTGTTGGTCCTCGTAAAGCCAAGGAAATCGAGTGGACTGACGCTGTTCGTAGTTGTGAATGGCGTCAGCTTCCTGAGCCAGGATGCGATCGATGTCATCCCAGCCGTTGAGCAGCGATTCGCGATCGGACGCGGAAATGCTGAACGGAACGGGCGCGCCGCTCGCGCCGCGAATGGTTTGTTCGCGCAGATCGACGGTGAGCGGTCCTTGCGCTGCGAGTTCGGCGAGCGGTGCAACCGCGGCGCGCTCGACCAACGCAGGAACGATCCCGTTGCGAATGCAGTTGCCGGCGAAGATCTCGCCGAAGCCGCTCGCAATGACGCAGCGGATGCCGTAGTCGGCGAGCGACCAGACGGCATGTTCGCGGCTCGAGCCGCCGCCGAAGTTATCGCGGGAGATCAAAATCGTGGCGTTCGAATACGGCTCACGATTCAACACGAAATCAGCGATCGGCTTGCCCTTGGAGTCGAAGCGCCGATCGTGGAATAGATAGCGGCCGAGGCCTTTCTTCTCCATCAGCAACAAGAACCGCGCCGGGAAGATCACATCGGTATCGATGTTGTCTTCGACAAACGCAGCGGCGACACCGGTGAGTGTCGTAAAGGGTGTGCTCATGGGGACGACCTACAGTTGTCGAACGTCGACGAGATGCCCGGCGACGGCAGCCGCTGCCGCCATGGCAGGGCTCATGAGGTGAGTGCGTCCGCCGCGTCCTTGACGGCCTTCGAAGTTGCGATTGGATGTCGAGGCGCAGCGTTCGCCCGGTTGCAGGCGATCGGCGTTCATCGCGACGCACATCGAGCAGCCTGCATCGCGCCATTCGAATCCCGCGTCTGTGAAGATGCGATCGAGGCCTTCGCTTTCCGCTTGCAAACGCACGGCGGTGGAGCCGGGAACGACCATCGCGCGCACGCTCTGCGCGACCGTGCGGCCTGCGATCACTTGCGCGGCAGCACGCAAGTCTTCGATGCGGCCATTCGTGCACGAACCGATGAAGACACGATCGATCGCAATGTCTTGCACCGCCATGCCGGGACGCAGATCCATGTACTCCAAGCTCGCGCGAATGCGATGACGCGCGTTGGCATCGCCTTGACTGTCCGGGTCGGGAATGCGCCCATCGATGGGCAAGGCGAGTTCAGGATTCGTGCCCCAGGTCACTTGCGGCGCCAACGCAGACACATCCAAGTGCACGCTGCGATCGAATCGCGCACCCGCATCGGAAGGCAAGGAGCGCCAGTAGTCGAGCGCTTGTTCGAGCGCGCGGCCGCGCGGCGTGAAGGGGCGACCGTCGAGATATGCGAACGTGACTTCGTCCGGTGCGATCATGCCGGCACGCG
>CAZIXV010000331.1:0-4445 GCA_964543105.1 uncultured Steroidobacteraceae bacterium | reverse complement strand
TGAACCTGGAGAATCCATGCGATTTCCGACAGTGTTAGCACTGGGGCTGGCCGCCCTTGTCATCAGCGGCTGCGCGCGCGACTCAGACGAACTGGCGATCTATTCGGCGCGCAATGAACAGCTCATCAAACCCGTGTTCGATCGCTACACCGCGGAGACTGGCGTTTCCATTCGCTTCGTTACCGACGATGCCGGTCCTCTTATCGAACGCTTGGCCGCAGAAGGCGCCAATTCGCCTGCTGATATTTTGATGACGGTAGACGCCGGCGAGCTGTGGCACGCGGCTGAGCGGGGCTTGTTGCAACCGGTCGATTCAGTCGTGCTCAACGCCAACATCCCTGAGGCCTATCGGGATCCTGAGAACCGCTGGTTCGGGTTTTCGATTCGGGCGCGCACGATCGTCTACAGCACCGAGCGCGTAAAGCCTGAAGAGCTCTCGACGTACGAAGCGCTGGCGGAGCCGCAATGGAAAGGGCGCCTGTGTTTGCGTACCTCGAAGAAGGTCTACAACCAATCCCTCGTCGCGATGCTGATCGCTCAGCATGGCGAGGAAACCACGGAAAACATCGTGCGCGGTTGGGTCAACAATCTCGCCACCGACGTATTCGCCAATGACACGCAATTGATGGAAGCGATCGCGGCCGGCCAATGCGACGTCGGCATCGTGAACACTTATTACTTTGGTCGCCTGCAGCGTGATCAGCCGGACATCCCCGTGAAAATCTTCTGGCCTGACCAGGACGGCAGCGGGGTGCATGTGAACGTCTCGGGCGCAGGCGTCACGCAGCATTCACCCCACCCTGAAGAAGCAAAGCGATTCCTTGAATGGTTGTCGCAAAACGAAAGCCAATCGATGTTCGCCGGACTCAATCTCGAATATCCCGCGAACCCCGACGTCGATGCCGATTCACTCGTCGTCGCTTGGGGCGAGTTCAAGGCCAATCCGATCAATCTTGCGAAAGCAGGTGAATTGCAGGCCGCAGCCGTCCGGCTGATGGATCGCGCAGGCTACCGCTAGCGCGGGAGATGAGCACGACCGCGCTGAATCGCTACGGAAGCGGACGCAGACCTCGGATGCTCGCGAGCGCATTGGCGCTCGCGCTGTGCATTCCTGCGCTCGCGCCGCTGGTCGTCATTGCAGTGGCATCGCTGTCGCCGGATACGGAAATCTGGTCGCACCTGGCGCGCTTCGTGTTGCCGGAAGTCGTCGCAAACACGCTCGTGCTCGTCACGAGCGTGGCATTGATCGCAGGCGTGCTCGGCACCACGCTCGCCTGGCTCACCACGATGTGCGAGTTTCCGGGGCGGCGGTTCTTCGAATGGGCGCTACTCTTGCCGCTGGCGATGCCTGCGTACGTGCTCGCGTTCGTCGCGGTGGGTTTTTTCGATTACTCAGGACCGTTGCAGACTGCGTTGCGTTCCGCTTTCGGCACGTCGTCTTGGTTTCCGCCGATTCGTTCGCTGGGCGGCGCCGCACTCGTGTTGTCGTTAGCGACCTATCCGTACGTTTATCTCCTCGCGCGCAGCGCCTTCTTGACGCAAGGACGGCGTGCGCTGGAAGCCGCACAATGCCTGGGCTGCAGTCGCGGCAAGGCCAGTTGGAAAGTCGCACTGCCAATGGCGAGGCCGTGGATCATTGCCGGCATCGCTTTGGTGGCGATGGAAACGCTGGCGGATTTCGGCGCCGTTTACATCTTCAATGCACGCACGTTCACCACCGCGATCTACGGCGCATGGTTCGGCATGCGTTCGGTGACGACGGCTTTGCAGCTCGCCGGCGTGTTGATGGTGTTCGTGCTCGTCGTGTTCGTGATCGAACGCCGTTCGCGCGCCAATGCGGCATTTGCCAGCGCCAGAGATGTCAGTCGCGAGGCGGCGCTGCTCGAGATGTCGCCGGGAAAGCGCATTGCTGCAACCTGCTTTGCTGGTTTTATTTTTTCGCTCGGCTTTGCGCTGCCCGTCGTGCAACTTGCGATCTGGGCGGTCGAACGCAGCGCCGATCTTGATGCGCGCTATTTTGGTTTCGTCTTCCGAAGTTTGTCGTTGGCCGCTAGCGCGGCCGTGGTTATCGTCGTGTGCGGTGCGCTTCTTGCCTATATTCAACGACGCCTGCCGTCGCGTTTTTCTCATTCCATCATCCGGGTCGCAACGCTGGGTTACGCGATTCCGGGAACGGTGCTCGCGGTGGGAGTCATCGTCCCGGTTATTCTGTTGAGCAATGCCCTGCAGGATTTGTTGCGGTCGTGGTTGGGTGCGGGTGCGCCAGCCGTCATGCTGCAAGGTACGCTGCTCGCTGTCTTGCTCGGCTATCTCGCACGCTTTCTCGCCGTAGGCTTCAATCCGGTCGAGAGCGGGCTACAACGTATTACCAAGAGCATCGATGAAGCAGCGATTAGTCTCGGTGTCACCGGTGCATCGCTACTGCGCCGAGTGCATGTACCGTTACTCAAAACGAGTCTTGCGACGGCCGCAACGCTCGTGTTCGTCGATGTCATGAAAGAAATGCCTATCACGCTCATCGTGCGTCCATTCGGTTGGGACACGCTTGCGATCCGTGTCTTCGAGATGACTGCCGAAGGCGAGTGGGAGCGCGCCGCGTTGCCATCTATCGCAATCGTCCTCGTCGGGCTCGTGCCCGTCGCGCTTCTGACGCGACGAGGTGCCCATGCGGCTTGAGCTCGACAATGTGACTCGGCGGTTCGGCCAGCGCAGTGCTGTCGCCGGGCTGTCCTTGCAGTTACCCAAAGGCACGATCGGGTGCCTGCTCGGACCCAGCGGCTGCGGTAAGACCACGGCATTACGGGCGATTGCGGGATTCGAGCCAATCGATGCGGGAGAAATTCGTGCAAACGGCCGCGTGCTCTCCACTCAAGGTTTTACGGCTGCGCCTGAAGAGCGCCGCATCGGCATGGTGTTTCAGGACTACGCACTGTTTCCGCATCTGACTGTCCTCGATAACGTCGCGTTTGGTCTGCATCGATTTCCCAAGCAGGCAAAGCGCTCGCGCGCGCGCGAGATGCTTGCCATCGTTGGGTTGTCTGAATATGACGCTCACTACCCGCATCAATTGTCCGGCGGCCAACAACAGCGCGTCGCACTGGCGCGCGCACTCGCACCGGAGCCGGAACTGGTTTTGCTGGATGAGCCGTTTTCGAGTCTCGATGTCGAGTTGCGCGAGCGCTTGAGTGCAGAAGTGCGCACGGTGTTGAAGAGTCTCGATGCGACAGCATTGCTGGTGACGCACGATCAACAAGAAGCGTTTGCCGTGGCGGACGTCGTCGGCGTGATGAAGGATGGAAGGCTTCAACAATGGGATGCGCCCTATGAGCTCTACCATCGTCCGGCCACACGCTTCGTTGCCGATTTCATCGGGCAGGGAGTGTTCGTGCGCGGCGAGGTGCTCGAGAACGGAACGTTTCGTACCGATGTCGGCATCGTGCAAGCGAATGGCGCGGCGTGGGGCACCGGTGAGCAGGTCGATTTGTTGCTGCGGCCCGATGATGTGATCCACGACGACGCCAGCGAATTGCGCGCGGAAGTTTGCCAACGCGCATTTCGAGGCGCCGACTTCCTCTACACCCTCAGGATGGCCAACGGCACGGAGTTGCTGTCACTGGTGCCGAGTCACCACGATCACAGTATCGGCGAGCACATTGGCGTGCGGATCGAACCGGATCACGTGATAGCGTTCAAGCGGTCCTGATCGCGCCTGCATGCGGGATTGGTCTCCGCTGTTTTCCTGTGGAACAATCGTTCCCGCCGAACTTGCTCCAAAGATCAATGACCGACTTCATCGATACCGAAGGATTCCGTGCCAACGTCGGAATCGTGTTGATTCGGGACGACCGCCAAGTGTTCTTGGGCGGACGTACGGGAGGACGCGGCTGGCAATTCCCCCAAGGGGGCGTGCGTCGCGACGAATCCCCGGAGCAGGCGCTATTTCGCGAATTGAAGGAAGAAATCGGCCTCGATCCTGAAGACGTGGAGGTCGTCGCATCCACCCGCAATTGGTTGCGCTATCGACTGCCTCGCCAATACGTTCGCCGCCACAGCAATCCGCTGTGTATCGGACAAAAGCAGCGTTGGTTCATGTTGCGACTCATCGGCGAAGAATCGCGGCTGCACTTCGATTCGACCAATGAGCCCGAGTTCGAAAGCTGGCGCTGGGTCGATTACTGGACGCCCGTCCGCGAAGTCATTTACTTCAAGCGCGCCGTTTATGCGCGCGCACTCGATGAACTCGGGCGGCGCGCCTTTCCTGGCGATCCGCCGGCCTTGCCGGAATGGTCGGAAGAAGAAAAAAACCTGCGTAATCTCGTCCGGCGTCAGAACGAAGCGAAATCATCTCCGAGCAGTTGAGTCAAGCCGCCTCGGCCGGTCAAAACGGTTACAACACTACAAAAACGAGCACACAGAACAACACCACGGTCGGAAGTTCGTTTAAG
>CAZIXV010000330.1:0-4451 GCA_964543105.1 uncultured Steroidobacteraceae bacterium | reverse complement strand
ACGTAAACCACATCGGGCCGACGTGGCTGAGTTTGCGAGGCGGGAGCAGTGGCTGTTGGCTGCTGCTGCGCTCCTACTTGTGCGCTAGCCGCAAAAACGAAAAACAGAAGCGAAGCGAATGCGACGCTCGACCTGAAACACGTTCTGACGATGGATCTCATGCCCTGCCCCTTCGACATTCTTCGTTCCTGGCCCTAGTCGGCGAAATACGCTAGCGAATCCGCACCGTTCGCACTCGCAATCGAGCGAACGAACTGCGCCCGATGCAATGGACGGTCAAACACGTTAGTTCCGGAACCGCTAGCGTCTGTCCAACCCATGCCTGCACGAAGACCATCCTCGCTGCATGCGGGTAAGTCAGTGGATCAGTGAATCCCCTCCGCCGTCGATGCCGTCAAATTGCGCAGCGCACTCGCGGTCGCCGCGTCCGCCGGAAAGAACGTTTCCAGCGCCAGCTCAGACAAGGTGATATCGAGCGGGGTGCCGAATACCGTCGTCGTACTAATGAAACTGAGAACCGCCCCCTGCATCTGCAACTGCAGTGGTATCGCAACCGCGTGGGCATCGATGCGCGGCTCGCGTCCGGACCGGTCCGGCGCAGCAAATGCCGTGAGTTCATCGAACAACGCCACCAACGTGGGATCTGCTGAAATCTCGATCTGATGGCGCAATCGAGCCAACAAGTGCGCGCGCCATTGCGAAAAATTCACGATGCGCGGCGCGAGCCCCTGCGGATGCAAGCTTAACCGCAGCACATTGATCGGAGGCGCGAGCAAGGTTTCAGGCAGATCAACTAGAAGCGGTGCCACAGACCGGTTCGCAGCCAACATCGTCCAATGACGGTCGATGGCAAGTGCGGGGTAAGGCTCATGTCCCTTCAACACGAGATCCACTGCTTGACGCGCGACGAGGAGCGTCGGGTCATCGAGGGATCGCTCGGCGAACATCGGTGCGTAACCCGCGGCCACCAACATCGTGTTCCTCTCTCGCAGCGGCACTTCAAGCATTTCGGCGAGCTTCAGCACCATTTCTCGACTGGGTTTCGAACGCCCTGTTTCGAGGAAGCTCAGATGCTTTGAAGAAATTTCCGCCTCCGTCGCGAACTCGAGTTGACTCAGCCGGCGCCGTTGACGCCATTGCTTCAAGAGCTGGCCGATCGGCAGTGCTTCGTTCATGAAGCAAAGATACCGTAGCCCTACGCCACCGTTCCATTACCTCCCAGGTAATCGCTTCTCCCCAACTCGCAGCGCATGCTTTTCTCCAACCGCAAACTTCAATGCCGGTTGCGGTCCGGCTCGAGGAGATCGTCATGAACAAGTTTCTTTCTTTATCGCTCCTGCGTCGCGTGTTGCTCGTCGATGCCGTCGCCAGCGGCGCAATGGGTATCGGATTTCTCACGCTCACCCCGGTGATCGCAAGTCTGTTCGAATTGCCGCGAATACTAGTGTGGGAAGCCGGGATCGCGCTCGTGCCATTCGCGGCGTTCGTGGGGTATCTGGCGAGCCAACAACATCCGTCACGCGCCGCGGTGTGGATCGTCATCGCGGTCAACGCGCTGTGGACGATCAACAGCATTGCGCTGTTATTTACCGGTTGGGTGTCACCCAGCGCGCTGGGTATCGCGTTCGTGATCGCTCAAGCGGCCGTCGTTGGATTGTTTGCGGAACTTCAATTTGTCGGCCTGAACAAGCGCACACTGGCGATCGCAAACTGAGCATTCAGCTACGGGTTCGGTTGCAGCGTGATCTCTGCCGCGGCGGGTCAAGGACTCACCGCGGCAGCTACGCATTCGTTGGCGTTACCACGCGTACTCGACGATAAACCCCAGCAGCGGCAACGTTTCCTCTTCCTCATCGATGATCTCTCCCGTCAGGATGTTGAACTCGCGCTGCAAGCCGGCCGGGCCGCCGTATAGATTCAGCACGTCCACGAACAGCACGAGATCCACGGGCCCGAGAGGACGACGGTAGTCGACGCGCACATCGAGTGAATGGAATGCTTCGCCCCGATCGACATTCAACGCCGTTCTCTCTTGTGAATAGCGCACGGGCAGATTCGGCGCCAGCACGTCCGCATGCACGGTGTAGTTGTACGTTGGTTGCCCGGAGCCATACCGCCAGCGTGCGCCGATCTGCCAGCGATCGTTGATTTCCCAACGCCCGCCGATCGCAACGAAGTGCTCGCGGTTGAAGTCCCAGTTGTACTCACCGCGTCCATCGTTATCGTCCACCCGGTAGCGATTCCAGGAATAGACGAAGTCGGCGGACCAGCCCCGATCGAACCTGCGCGTCAACACCAGATCCACGCCGGTGTTCGTGCCCTCACCTTCATTAGTAATTCGACCACTCGTGCGACCGCTTTCCACGAGCAGGTTGTCGAGATCCTGGTAGTAAGCCTCGACGAGCAGATTCAGGTTGTCACTCAGCCGATAGTCGAAGCCCACGCTGACATGCGTAACCTCTTCACTCTCGAGCTCGAAATTCGTCGGGTCCGCCGCGCGTGCGAGGTTGCTTGGCGATTCATAGAAGATGCCCGCCGTCGCCGACAATCGCAGCCGGGGAGAAATCGCGTGATTGAAGCCGAGTCGCGGTGACACAAGATTTTCGTCACCAAAGCCGTTGCGATCGTAGCGAATGCCCGCACGCAAGTTGGTATCGCCCCAATCGAACAACTGCTCGCCGTAGGCGGCGTAGTTGGTTTCGCTGGCGCTATAGATCGAGTTGATCTCATCGGGTTGCAACACGATGTAGTTCGCACCCGGCGGACGCGGATCGTCGGACTCGTAGATGTATCGGATCCAGTCCTCTCGCAGCTCAGTCGAGTAGTCGAGATCGTTGCTCGTAAGGTGCACGCCGGCCCTGAGTATCCCTAGGCGGTTTCCGAAGGCCACATCGCTGCGCCAGCCGAATTCCGACTCCTTCTCCTTCACGGTCAGGAGTTTTTCGCGCACCGGCACCTGCTCGGCGGGCGTACCCGACGGCACCAGGTCTGGGAAAGCCTCGCCCTCGGACGACACGCGGTCGCTCTCACGAAAGTACAGACGGTTCGTCCATTCGCCATCGGCACCGAACCTGCGCCGCCAGGTGGCACCGATGAGCGCGAGGTCCTGGTCTTCGTTCTGTAACGAGACGTCCTCGATGGGGTCGCCCTCTTCCTCGGCAGCGAGGATGTGGTTGACGTCCCGCGTAATCTCCTCAGGCGCGTAGATGGCGAGAAACTCGAGCTCGTTGTCATCATTGAGACGGGTATGCGTCTTCAAGATCACATCCGTGGAAACCGGCGCACCCAACGCCTCTTCACCAATGCTCTCGAAAAACTGGCCGAAGTCGAAATGCCGCGCCTGCACAAACATCGAGGTGTTGTCGTGGAAGCCGCTCGGTCCTTCGTAAAGCAATTCCAAACCGGCGAGATCGAGACGCAGGCTGCCAACAGGCGACGGCGCGCCGTCTGCGACCTCGAATTGCAAAAGCGACGCCTTGCGGCCGCCGAACTCCGCGCTCCAGCCGCCCGGCGAGAACTCTGCCCCGGTCACGGCAGTGGGCGCAAAGATGGAATAGCGGCCGCCATTGATGATGTCTTCCTCTCCGCCGAGGGTCTGTTGAAAGTGCGCGATCTGAGGGAATGGGAAACCATCGATAAAGATGAGGTTGCTTCTCGGGCCATGACCCCGCACGGAAACACTCGCGAACTCGCCGTTGGAGATCACCCCCGGCAGGCCGCTCAATGCACGCACCGCGTCGCTGCCGCTGCCGGCCGCATTACGCAGTTCGTCGCGGCTTAAGAATCTGGTCGAGACGGCGCTGAAGGGGTCTGCCTCGCGTGCCCGCGCGACCACCATCTCGCCGATCGAGGCGGACACCGGCTGCAGTTCGAACCTGAGACGGCCTGTCCGTTGTTCTAGCACTCGGACCGCGGGCTCAACAGCCGTGACGTATCCGGCCGTTTCTGCACGCAGTGCGAAGAAACCCGCTTCCAGGTTGTCGAGCAGCGCCCGGCCGTTATCCGTTGTTGCCGAACGCACCTCACCTTCACGCGACTCGGCCGTAATCGTCACCCCATCGACGGGCCGACGCGTTACGGCATCGACGACTTCGACCGATATCGCGCCGACGTCGGCGACCGCGGGGGTTGTCGCAAGTAGCAGCAAGAAAGCCGCTAGCGTCCCGAAGATAGTCTGATGGGAACTGCGTGACATGGTGAAACCTGGTGGGGAGTGGTGTTGCAAGATCAATGATCTCGAGATCAATGTTGTTGCGCCGTGGCTCGCTGCAAAGCAGCGGATTCAAGGAGCGGCACGAATACTTCACGAACAGTCGTCCGTGGACACGAGTGGCACCGATGAACGAATGCCGCGCTCGCCTGGCTCCATCGGCGGTATACGCGACACCGGCCCAGGTTGGATTCAGATCGACAAACGCGCGAAGACTGGATTCGCTTCGTCTACGATGTTG
>CAZIXV010000329.1:0-4457 GCA_964543105.1 uncultured Steroidobacteraceae bacterium | reverse complement strand
GCACGACCTGAAAGGTCTCGGCCGCTATCGCAACAGCCGCACCGGCTCGATCTACATCGTCAAGCCGAAGATGCATGGGCCGAAGGAAGCGAACTTCGCCAATCGTGTGTTCGATGCGGTGGAAGACGTGCTCGGCCTGTCGCGCCACACGCTGAAGCTGGGTCTCATGGATGAAGAGCGCCGCACTTCGGCGAACCTGGCTGCGTGTATTGAAGCCGTGAAGGGCCGCATCGTGTTCATCAACACGGGCTTCCTCGATCGCACCGGCGATGAAATGCACACCTCGATGCGCGCGGGTCCGATGATTCGCAAAGGCGACATGAAGTCCTCCGACTGGATCAAGGCGTACGAAGATCGCAACGTAAACATCGGTTTGGCTTGCGGCATGTCCGGTGTCGCGCAAATCGGCAAGGGCATGTGGGCCGCGCCAGATCGCATGGCGGACATGGTCGCGCAGAAGATCGGACATCCGCAGGCGGGCGCAACGACGGCGTGGGTCCCAAGTCCGACGGCAGCCACGCTGCACGCGCTGCACTACCACCAAGTCGATGTGTTCGCGCGTCAGAAGGAACTCGCGAATCGCCCAACGCCGGGATTAGATAAGTTGCTGACGATTCCCGTGCACACGGGCGCGACGTGGTCGGAACAAGAAATCCGCGACGAACTGGACAACAACACGCAAGGGATTTTGGGTTACGTGGTGCGCTGGATCGATCAAGGCATCGGCTGCTCGAAGGTGCCGGACATCAACGACATCGGCTTAATGGAAGATCGCGCCACCCTGCGCATTTCATCGCAGCACATCGCGAACTGGCTGCTGCACAAGGTGTGTACGCCGCAGCAGGTCGACGAAGCCTTGTTGCGCATGGCGAAGAAAGTCGATGCGCAAAATGCCAGCGATCCGTTGTACCGGCCGATGGCGACGAATCCCGATGCGAGCCTTGCCTTTCAAGCAGCTCGCGCACTGATCTTCAATGGCGTGCAGGAGCCGAACGGCTACACCGAACCCGCGCTGCATAAGTTCAGAGCGCAACTGAAGGCGAGCGCTTAATCATCACGCGCGGCAGGGCAGAGGTTCTGTCCTGCCGCGTGCGGTGTGCTTGCTTCGGCACGCCACTCCAATAGCGAGCCGCCTCATCCGGCGATCGTGATGCCCCAGGCCGCCCAGGCTGCGGACACAGAAACGACGATGCCGAGCGCGATGCGCATCGCGTACTTCTTCGTGCCGGTCGCAAAACTCACCACGATTTTCGTCAACGCGTTCGTGCTGAACGCCAACAACACCGCCATCTGCGCCGCGCGTGCGCCCAGCGCCTCGTTACGATGGAGCATCGCCGCGGAGATCGAGCCCGAGTGGGCGTCCGCGAATCCAGAAATGGCGACGCTGGCAATGGCCGCTCCAGCCCCGAGCCATTGCGAGAGTAAAGCCGAAATGAGCAAAACGCCGGTCACGATGCCCGCAAACAGCAATGCCTCTTTGAGGCTGACTGGGCGCCCGAGATCGACGTCGCTGTCGTTCGGCTTGGGCGCGTGCAATAGGAATAGGGCGCCGCACGCGGCGGACCCGATTGCCGCTGCGGCACACGCCGGTGCGAGTTGCCATGCAAGCGCCGGTGAGGTGGCTAATACGACCGTGAACAAGAAGACCGCGGTCGTCACCGAGGAAAACGTGGCCGCGGCCGCGGCGCTGGCGCCGAGCGCGAGATTCGCGCGGCTACGCTGACCCATCGCGCCGTGCGTCGCCGCGCTGGAGACGAGACCTCCCAACACGCCAGCGAGTACGAGGCCTTGTTTGGGTCCCCACAGCCGCAGGCCCACATAACCGAGCGCATTGATCGCCATCACCAGCACGACGACGATCCACATGTTGCGCGGATTGAATACTTCCCACGGATCGACCGTTCGATCCGGCAGGAGCGGCAGCACGATCAGCGCTGCGGCGAGCAAAATCAGTCCGTCGTGCAATTCGCGATCCGTCATGCGCTGCTTGACGACCTCGTGCAGCCACGGTCGCGAGGCAAGCAATACGGTCACGATGACCGCTGCGGCGCCGCTGTATTCCGGGTGCTGCACGCTCAGCACGCCAATCGCGAACGTGGAAAGCAGCGCCACCTCGGTCGTGATGCCGCGATCCTCCGCCGGCGAATTCAAATAGCCCGCAATCGTCGTTGCGCCGATCAAGAGCGCGAAGACAGCGATCAGCCAGGCGCTTTCGGTCAACGAGCCGAAGACGCCAAGCAAAGCCACCAATGTGAAAGTGCGTACGCCGGCGATTTCTCGATGCGGCCCGACGCCCTTCGCCCGCTCGCGCTCAGCGCCGATCAGCAGCCCTGATCCCAGCGCCACCGCCGTAGGCAACACGAATTCCTCCACCTAAGACCCCCAAGTTCTTATGCAACGCCTGAGCAACGAGCCCCGCCGGCAGTTTACGGCGAGAGCGCGCAGACACGCGCCGCCATCGCCTGATCCGCTCTCGACTTCTTCCATCGCCCATCCGCGATCCGCTCGCCTTCTTTGCGGCGTAATTCCGGAACGATCGTGGCGGGTCGGCGTTGCATTTACGCCATTTAGATTCCGAGGGAGCGCCATGAACTCTCATCCCATGATTGCAAGCCACCCCGACGTCAAAGGTAACTACAGCGCACCGCTCGTGCATTGCATCGACGAAGTCTTCGCCTGCGCGCAGACGTGCATCTCGTGTGCGGATGCCTGCCTCGCAGAGCCGCGCGTCGAGATGCTGCGTCAATGTATTCGCTTGAATTTGGATTGCGCAGATATTTGCAAAGCCGTCGGGGCCCTCGCCTCACGGCGCACCGGCTCGAACGAGGAGATCTTGCGGCAGGCGATCCTCTTGTGTGAAGCAGCGTGTGCCGCTTGTGCTGAGGAGTGCGAAAAGCACGCAAGCCATCACGAACACTGCAAGATTTGCGCGCAGCACTGTCGTGCATGTGAAGAGGCTTGTCGGGTGGCTGCACGTGCCGTCGGCGGTGCGCGCAAGCACAACTAACGAGCGCTCGCAAAAGAGTGCAAACGCATTGGGGGCGGTTCGCATTTGACGCGCCGCAGGCCGCCGTCCCTGCGACACAAGCGATAAACGCGGCAATCGAAGCGGCCTTGTCGAAACCGACTACGGCTCATCGCTGTGGCATTGAGCGTTCTGCAAGGGCGCCATGATGCTTCAAAGAACCGCAATCGCCTGAGTGTCGGCATCAGCCGGTATCGTTGGTCGCGACATTGCATCCGCAAGCGGATTCGGCGAATACTCTGCCGCGCTGCGTGCACAGCAAGGCGAGTGGGCGAAGGAGCGCCTGTATGATTCTTGCGCAACCCGCAGGATAGCGTGCCGGGTGACGGCATTGCCTTTGCGGTGCCCGAGACAGAACAGCGAGCATTGCTCATCGAACATCTCAGCAAGCCCGCAACACAATGAAATCTCACGAATGGGGGATCGATGCAGTTTCATCGCGGCCGGTTGCTGGATCACGTACATCTCCATGCAAATGATTTAGCTGCAAGCAAACGCTTCTACAAGGCCATTGCCGACGCGCTCGGTGTGCAAGACGGTTTCGGTGAGTTCGAGCACTACTTTTTCATCGACGAGTTGTTCGTCGATGCAGATCGCAATGCCCCGGCGACGCGCGTTCACTTGGCATTCCAAGCAGCCGATCGCGACATGGTCGATCGCTTCTACGAAGCAGGCCTTGCAGCCGGTGGTCGCGATAACGGTGCACCTGGCGAACGGGCTTATCATCCCGGCTATTACGCGGCCTTCCTGCTCGATCCGGATGGCAACAACATCGAAGCGGTGTACCACGGCGCCGCGAAGCGCAGCGCAGCCTCCGTCGTGATCGACGCCGGTTGAGGTCGAGACGCATGGCCGCAATCGAATCCGCTGCTGCGGGCCGCGCAGCAAGTTCGCCGCGCACGCTGCGCAAAGCAGTGTTCGCAAGTCTCATCGGCACGACGATCGAGTGGTACGACTTCTTTCTTTACGGCGCCGCCGCGGCGCTGGTTTTCAATAGTCAGTTCTTTCCGCAAGCGGATCCGCTGACGGGCGCGATGCTCGCGTTCTCCACCTATGCGCTCGGGTTCCTTGCACGCCCCTTGGGCGGCGTCGTGTTCGGCCATTTCGGCGATCGCATCGGCCGGAAAAAATTGCTGATGATCAGTCTGATGCTCATGGGCGGTGCCACCGTATTGATCGGGTGTCTGCCCACCTATGGGCAAATCGGTATCGCCGCGCCCTTGTTACTGGTGCTGTTGCGATTGGTGCAGGGCTTCGCCGTCGGCGGTGAGTGGGGCGGCGCTGTACTGATCGTCGCGGAACATGGCGATGCGGCACGTCGCGGTTTCTGGTCGAGTTGGCCGCAGGCCGGGGTTGCCGCGGGCAATCTACTCGCGGCCGGTGTGCTCGCCGTGATGGCGTCCTTACAGACCGAAGAAGCTTTTCTCGAGTG
>CAZIXV010000328.1:0-4468 GCA_964543105.1 uncultured Steroidobacteraceae bacterium | reverse complement strand
GCCATCGATGTGCTCGGTCGCTCGCGGCTCGTGCGTCGGACGCAAGATGCCGAGACGGTCGTAATCTTCATGCATCGCGTTCGTGAAACGCGTCGTCAACGCCTCGATCGATTCGCCGTTCTGCGCTGCGCGCTCAATGATCTTGTCGTCGATGTCCGTGATGTTGCGCACGAACGTCACGTCATAGCCCCGAAATGCGAAGTAACGGCGCACCACATCAAAGGCGAGCTTGGAACGCGCATGGCCAACATGACAGAAGTCGTACACCGTATCGCCGCACACGTACATGCGCACGATGCCCGCTTCGAGTGGCTTGAATTCTTCTTTGCGTCCCGACAGGGTGTTGAACAATTGGAGCATGCTTACTTGCGTTGTAATGGAAGGGCCTCGCCCGCAGCGGACGTGAGGCGGACATTCTATACAGCTCAGCCTGCCAGCGCCCTGCTCGTGCCCGCGCGGAGCCGGACTTGCGGCACCTCGATCGCGGCCCGGCCTTGCTAAGATCTCGTTTTCCGCTAGACGCTACCGAGGCCGCATGCATCGATTCTCACGCTTCGCTTTCATCATCGGCTGCTGGTTCGCTTGCGCCTTCGCCCACGCACAGGACACCGCAGCCGACGCACGCGTGCGGGTTGAAACCTCGCTGGGCGCGTTCGTCATCCAACTCGATCCATCTCGCGCACCGCTGTCGGTCGAAAGCTTTCTGAACCATGTGCGATCGGGGCACTACGAAGGCACGCTGTTTCATCGCGTCGTCCACAACTTCGTTGCACAAGGCGGCGGCTACGATGAAGCGTTCACTGAAAAGCCGACCGGCCCCAATGTGCCGAATGAATCGGGCAATGGGCTGAGCAACCGACGCGGGACGGTCGGACTCGCGCGAGCGGGCAAAGCACACAGCGGCAACGCGCAGTTCTACGTCAACCTGACAGACAACCCGATGCTCGACCCGCAACCCAGCCGCTGGGGTTACGCCGTGTTCGGCCAAATCGTGGAGGGCATGCAAACGGTGGATGCGATCGGCGCGGTGGCCACGGGTGAGGTCGGTCCTTTCGATCGCGACGCGCCACTCAAGCCGATCGTGATCGAGAAAATCATTGAGCTTCAGTAACGCGCCGTGACCACCCTGTTCATCTCGGATCTGCATCTCGACGGCGCGCGCCCGGATATCACCGAGCAGTTCCTGCACTTCCTTGCGCACGAGGCAGCACACGCAGATCGCCTTTACATTTTGGGTGATCTGTTCGAAGCGTGGCTGGGCGATGACGATCCCGATCCTGACAAACGCCGCGTGATCGCTGCACTTCATCGACTCACTGCCGGCGGCGTGCACTGCTTCGTGATGCACGGCAATCGCGATTTTCTGCTCGGGGCGCGCTTTTGTGCCGAAACCGGCGCGCAGTTGATCGACGATGGCACGCTCGTCTCCGTCAACGACCACAAGGTGTTGTTGATGCACGGCGACACACTCTGCACCGACGATCACGCCTATCAGCGTTTGCGGCGAATCATGCGCAATAGAGCGGTGCAATGGCTGCTACGCTCGCTGCCTTTGTCGCAGCGACAACGGCTTGCTGCACGCATGCGCGCCGGCAGCAAAGCGCACATCGAAGCGGCGGATCGATCCTCGCCCTACATCATGGATGTAAATCCCGATGCGGTTGCGAATGCCTTCCGTGAATACGATGTCGATCATTTGATCCACGGACATACGCATCGACCAGCGATTCACTCGCTCAGCGTCGATGGCTCGCCGCGCACGCGGATCGTGCTCGGCGACTGGTACGAACAAGGCAGCGTGTTGCGCTGGAACGCGCAAGGTTATGAACTTGCAGGGCTGCGGCGCGAGGCTTAGTTGTAGTCACGTCTCTTTGGAAGCGTGCTTCGACAAGCTCAGCACGAACGGATCCAATCGCAAGGCGAACGATCATGGCGGCTCAGCACGAACGGGAGCCAATCTCAGCGCGACCGGAACATGGCAGCTCAGCATGCTCGACTTCGACACGCTCAGCGCGGACGGATTCGAGCCGATGCTTCTCGCTAGATTGGCGTGCCGGAATGAAACCGAAACTGCGGGTCGGGCGACGTCGCAAGGTCCGCTTCGACGGCTGCGAGTTCCTCGAGTCGCGCTTGCCAATCCGCATCGCCCGCTCGCTGCTCGGCCAGGCGCAGATACAAGGATTGATGGCGCGATTCGGAATGCGCCAACCCTCCGTAGAACCCCGCTAGCGGTTCGGACAGACGCGGCGCCAAACCAACGAAGCGCTCACACGAACGCGCCTCGATCAACGCGCCGCATAACAGCAAATCGAGCAGGCGGTTTGGCTCTGAGGTGCGCAAACATTTGCGCAACCTGTCTGCATAACGCGAGGGTGAAAGCCGCGCGAACGGCACGCCAAGTTCGCGCATGTACTTCTGCACCTGCTCGAAGTGACGCAATTCTTCGCGCGCCAAGCGCGACATCCGATCCGTGAGCGCCATGTCATCGGCATACGTGAACATGAGGCTCAACGCGGTCGATGCCGCCTTCTTTTCGCAGTTCGCATGATCCACGAGCAATTCGCGCCAGCGCACCGCGGCAGCGTCGTACCAACCTGCCGTCGTCGGCGCCTGCAATACCGCGAATTGCCGCGGCATCTCGACGGCCGCGTTCACGACAGTTCTCCGATGGCTTGCATGAGTTGCCGCGCATCCGCAAAGCGATTGGCAGGCTGCTTCGCCAACAGGCGATCCAACAGCGGTTGATACTTGCTCAAATCACCTTCGAGTTGCGGCAGCGGCGCATTGCCATGCAGATAGATCACGCCCATCGGCGTGGGTGCGAGATAAGGCTTCTTGTGCGTCAGCATCTCGTAGAACATGACTCCCAAACTGTACAAATCGCTGCGCTCATCGAGCGTGCGGCCGTGACCTTGCTCGGGACTCATGTAGTACGGCGTCCCGAAAATTTCGCCGGTGCCGGTGATTTCCGTTTTCACTTCCGACTGCTTTGCCAAACCGAAGTCGATAATGGCGAGCGAATTGTCGGCGCGCAGCATGATATTGCCCGGCTTCAAATCCCGATGCAGCACGCCGACGGCGTGCACGACCTCGAGCGCTGCCGCCATCTGCTGCAGATAAGCAAGTGCAACTGGCGGCGGCAATGGCTTTGCGATCCGCGCACGCAAATCGCCGCGCGCAAAGTATTCCATTGCGATGTAGGCATGATCATCGGCGATGCCGAGATCGTAAATCCGCACGACGTTCGGATGGCGGATCTTCGAGATCAGCTCGTATTCCTGCAAAAAGCGCGTGAACTGGATGTGCTCATCCGCATCTTCGGGCGAATTGCGCAACACCTTCAGCACGACCATGTCCCCGGCGCGCTCGCTTTCTGCGAGATACACCATCGAGCTGCCGCCAATTGCAAGTTCGCGCACGAAGCGATGGCCGAGAATGGTGACTTCACCGAAGCGCGATTCGCGCTCGCCCGTCCCTGAGGTACTCAAGAGCGCCAGTTCCTGACGCCGCTGTTGCACGCCAGCACGCAAGGCGAGTGCAAGGCGACGATGATCGATGCGCTCGCGCACGATGCACTCGAGCGCACCGCGGCGCATGATCTCTTCCATCAAGTCGATTTCATCGCCGCGCGCGAGATAGATCACCGGCGGGAAATGCGGCCGATGCATGAGATTTTCGAACCATTCAGAACCGCGGCCGCGCTCGACACGATCGTCGAGCAAGACGATGTCGTAACCGATGGCGCAAAAGGCTGAATGCAGGCGGCCGGACGCGAGCGGCGAATGAACGCGGCATTCGGCTTCCGGCCACACGATCGATATATGCTGCTCGAGTGCGCGCCCGAGATCGGTGTGATCAGTCACGATCAGCGCGCGCGGCGCGATCGACGACTTCGTGATCGGCGTCGCTCGAGCGGTCGTGGCGGCGATCGGCGAACTCATCGCGAAACCACGCCGCGCTCGAAGGTCAAACGGCTCGAATGGCTTTGAGCGTGCCCTTACCCGTTTGCCGGCGACGCTCCTTCGCGAGGTCCGAGCGCTCCTCTTGCAGGCGCGTCAAATACGCGGTGGTGATATCTCCGGTGACATATTCGCCAGAGAAACACGACGCATCGAACTCGTGAATTTCCGAATCATGATGCGTGCAGGCACGCACGAGATCTTCCAGGTCCTGATAGATGAGCCGGTCCGCGCCGATCGCCTGCGCAACCTCTTCCTCAGTGCGCTTTGCCGCCACCAACTCAGAGGTGGCCGGCATGTCGATGCCGTAGACGTTCGGATAACGCACGGGCGGCGCGGCGGACGCGAAGTACACGCGGCGAGCACCGGCCTCACGCGCAAGATCGATGATCTGGGCAGACGTCGTTCCGCGCACGATGGAATCATCGATCAGCAAGACATTCTTGCCGCGAAACTCGAGGTCGATGACGTTGAGCTTCGAGCGCACGGACTTCGAGCGCTGCTCCTGG
>CAZIXV010000327.1:0-4480 GCA_964543105.1 uncultured Steroidobacteraceae bacterium | reverse complement strand
TCATGTCGCAGCCGCGCAGCGAGTTGCCAGATCGCCGAACGTTGACGGTACAGCGCATGATGAACGGCGCGGCCCAAACGCCGTTCGATGTCGTACAGCCGTTCCGCTCGGCGACTCACTTCGATTCCGGGATGGGCTTGCATCAAACGATGTTCGAGCCACACGGCGCGATCTGCGCAGCGCGCAACCGTGCCGCGCGTGATGGCGTGCAAGCGCTGCCGCAGCTCGTGCAAACGCTGCCTCTGACGGCGCAGCTCGACGCCGGGATGCACCTGCTGCAAGCGTCGATCGAGCCAGTCCTTGCGATTGGCGGCGTTGCTGAGCGTGCGCCCCGTCGCGCCAATCAGGCGCGCCTCGAGTTCATCGAGGCGCTGTGCATGTTGGCGCACTTGAATACCAGGATGCGTCTGGTTGAGTCGACGCTCGAGCCAGCCGATGCGTTCGCGATATCGCGTGAGGCACCGTTGCAGCGTGGCTTGTAGATGCCGTTCTTGCTGGTCGAAGCGCCGCAACCATTCGCTGGCATCGGGCGTCGTGACGCGTTCGGCGGCGGCGGAGGGGGTCGGTGCGCGGACATCGGCGACCAGATCGGCAATGGTGAAGTCGATTTCATGGCCGACGCCGCTGACGAGCGGAATGCGGCATTCAAAAATTGCGCGTGCAACGACTTCTTCGTTGAACGCCCAGAGGTCTTCGAGCGAACCGCCGCCGCGCGCCAGGATCAGCACATCGCATTGCGCGTGACCCGAGGCGAAGCGGAGCGCACTTGCGATCTGTGGTGCGGCCGCGGCGCCTTGCACGGGCACCGGGTAGATCAACACGGGAATGCCGCGAAAGCGCCGCTCGAGCTGATGCAGGATGTCGCGCACCGCCGCGCCGGTGGGTGAAGTGATGACGCCAATCCGCCGCGGCTGGATCGGCAAGGGGCGTTTGCGTTCTTCGGCGAACAGCCCTTCGGCGGCGAGCTTCGCCTTCAGGAGTTCGAAGCGCCGCCGCAGCAAACCTTCGCCTGCTTCTTCCATGTGATCAACGAGAAACTGATAGTCGCCGCGCGGCTCGTAGAGGCTCACCCGACCGCGCATCTGCACCTGCATGCCGTCTTTCGGCGCAAAGCGCACGAGCTGATTTTTCTGGCGGAACATCGCGCAACGCAGCTGCGCCGTTGAGTCCTTGAGTGAGAAATACCAGTGCCCGGATGACGGGCGCGACAAGTTCGAGATCTCGCCCTCCACCCACAGGGCGGGCAATCCCCGCTCGAGTAACAAGCGAGCTTCGCGATTCAAGCGAGAAGGCGTGTACACCTCGCGCGCGGGTTCCGCAGGCGGCGTCGAGAAGTCCAGATCGAGGGAAGACATGGGCGGGAAGGCTACAGCGGAGACGGGCTACGGGCTACGGCCAGACGGCGAACAGGCTACAGGCGACAGGCGACAGCCAGAGATGCCGCCGAGGCTGAGTTCGAGCGAAGGGCTGTCGGGCGCTGGGCTGCTGGCCAGAGGAAGAATCAGCCGCGGCTTCGATCACGCCACATAGTTTGATCCACCAACCACCCAAAATCGCTCCGAAACGAGCGTCAGAAAACATCGGCTCCGCACGCAAGAATTGACGGCGCTCGGCGCTGATTGGTCGGGGTGTGATCGACGAGAGCCGCCATTCACTCTGGCTGTCGCCTCTCGCCTGTCGCCTGTTGGCGCGCTCGTTGCTCGCGGCCGCAGCGCCCCGTACAATGCCCTGCTTTATTTTCAGACCAAAGGCGAGTGCAATGCGTATCCTCGAGGAGGCGCTCACCTTCGATGACGTTCTTCTGGTTCCGGCGTATTCGGAAATTCTCCCGCGCGACGTCGATCTCAGTACTCAGCTTACTCGCACGATCCGCCTGAACGTCCCGATGCTCTCGGCGGCGATGGATACCGTGACCGAAGCGCGTCTCGCGATCACGATCGCGCAAGAAGGTGGGCTCGGAGTCATCCATAAAAATCTCACGGCTGCCCAGCAGGCCGCTGAAGTCGCGCGCGTCAAGCGCTACCAATCGGGCGTCGTGCTCGATCCCATCACAGTCACCCCCGACACCACGGTCCGCACGGTGGTGGAGCTCTCGAATCAGCACGGGTTCTCCGGCTTTCCGGTCGTGCAAGGCAAGCAGGTCGTTGGCATCGTTACCAATCGCGATCTGCGCTTCGAAACTCGCCTGGATGCGCCTGTGCGCGAAGTGATGACACCGCGAGAGCGCCTCATCACCGTACCTGAGCATGCGCCGCTGGATGCCGGCAAAGAGCTCATGCACAAGCACCGTCTGGAACGCGTGCTCGTCGTCAACAAGGACTTCGAATTGCGCGGTTTGATGACGGTGAAGGACATCACCAAACAAACCACCTTCCCGGATGCCGCACGAGATTCCCAGGGCAAGCTGCGCGTCGGCGCGGCGGTCGGTGTAGGCGACGGTACGGACGAGCGCGTCGAACTGCTGGTTCGCGCAGGCGTCGACGTCATCGTCGTCGATACGGCACATGGCCACAGCAAGGGCGTGCTCGATCGGGTGCGCTGGGTCAAAAAGAACTATCCGGATGTCGATGTCATCGGCGGCAACATTGCGACCGGCAGTGCGGCGAAGGCGTTGATCGAAGCGGGCGCCGATGCGGTCAAGGTCGGTATCGGTCCCGGATCGATCTGTACGACGCGCATCGTGACGGGCGTCGGTGTGCCGCAGATCTACGCGATCGATGAAGTCGCCAAAATCACAAAGAGCGCAGGCGTGCCGTTGATTGCGGATGGCGGCGTGCGTTTCTCCGGTGATCTCGCGAAGGCGATTGCCGCAGGCGCCGATGTGGTGATGATGGGTAGCACCTTTGCCGGCACCGAAGAGTCGCCCGGCGAGACGATTCTCTACCAGGGCCGCACCTACAAGAGCTATCGCGGCATGGGATCGCTCGGCGCCATGCAGCAAGGTTCGGCCGATCGCTATTTCCAGGAAAACAGCGGCAACAATCCGAACACGGCGAAGCTCGTGCCGGAAGGCATCGAAGGACAAGTGCCGTACAAGGGCTCGGTGGTTGCCGTGATCTTCCAGATGGCCGGAGGATTGCGCGCCTCGATGCACTACTGCGGCTGCGCAAGCATCAAAGAGATGCAAGAAAAAGCGCGCTTCGTGAGGATCTCATCCGCCGGCATGCGCGAAAGCCACGTGCACGATGTGACGATCACGAAGGAAGCACCGAATTATCGAATCAGCTAAACAGCTTACGGGCGACAGGCGACAGCCAGAACAAGCGCGCAGCTTCTGACCGTCGCCCGTAGCCCGTAGCCCAACAGAGGCGTCCTCGCTTGAACGCATCCGCAACTTCGTCCGTTCTGTCTTCCGCCCCCGACATCCACTCCGACCGCATCCTGATCCTCGACTTCGGCGCGCAGTACACGCAGCTCATTGCACGCCGCGTCCGCGAAGCCGGGGTGTACTGTGAGATTCGCCCTTGGGATATCGAAGACGATGACGTTCGCGCGTTTGGCGCGAAAGGCATCATTCTTTCGGGTGGTCCCGAATCGGTGGTCGAATCCGAACCGCCTCGTGCCGCTCAAGCGGTGTTCGAACTTGGCGTGCCCGTGCTGGGCATTTGTTATGGCATGCAGACGATGGCGCAGCAGCTCGGCGGTCGCGTCGTCAGTGGGATGCATCGCGAGTTCGGCTATGCGCAAGTGACGACGTCCGCGCCGTGCCGGCTCCTCGATGGCTTTCGCGATCACAGCGATGCGCAGGGCAGGGCGCAGCTCGATGTCTGGATGAGCCACGGTGATCGCGTCGAAGAACTGCCGCCGGGATTCGTTGGCGTTGCGTTTACGAGCAGCATTCCCGTCGCCGCGATGGCCGACGAGTCGCGCAATTTCTACGCCGTGCAATTTCATCCCGAGGTCACGCACACGCTGCAAGGCGAGCGCATGCTCGAGCGCTTCGTGCGCGAAATTTGCGGCTGCGAGGCGCGTTGGGATGCGGGCAACATCATCAATGACGCGATCGCTCGCGTGCGCGCACAAGTCGGTCGCGATTGCGTGCTGCTCGGTTTGTCAGGCGGCGTGGATTCCTCCGTCGTCGGCGCGCTATTGCATCGCGCGATCGGCGATCAGCTCACCTGCGTCTTCGTCGATCACGGCCTGCTGCGTCTGGGTGAGGGCGACCAGGTCATGGAGACGTTCGCCAAGCACATGGGTGTGAAAGTCGTCCGTGTGAATGCGGAGGAGCGCTTCCTCACGGCGCTGCGCGGTGAAACCGATCCGGAGCGCAAGCGCAAAATCATCGGCCGCTTGTTCATCGAAGTTTTCGAAGAGGAGTCAGCGAAGCTCGAGGGCATTCGCTGGCTTGCGCAGGGCACGATCTATCCGGACGTCATCGAATCGGCCGGTTCGAAGACCGGCAAAGCGCATGTCATCAAGAGCCACCACAATGTGGGCGGCCTGCCGGAGAAGATGAACCTGAAGCTGCTCGAGCCGCTGC
>CAZIXV010000326.1:0-4486 GCA_964543105.1 uncultured Steroidobacteraceae bacterium | reverse complement strand
TCGTCGTGGGGCCCGACGGCGGCCGTCCAGAGATGGATCCCCGTCAGACAGTCGAACCGAAAGGCTTCGGCGGCGGCGCAACGCGCGAGCCGACCGAAGCGGAAGGCCGCGGCACACTCGATGGCGCGAGCGACGAAGTCCTCGCGCCAGCGCCGGGGACTGCGTCTGAACCGCAAACGCAGTGATTGCACGGCTGACGACACGATAGGCGCAATAGCCGAGTCGTAATCGAGCATTTCAACAGCGCGCCCGCTGTCGCGCTGCCTTGTGTCGTGGGGCCATTGATGACATTGCGTATCGACGCAACCGCTCTGCGGCTGAAGAGTTACACACCGATCGCCCGCATGGCATCACTTCTAAGGCGTATTCATGTTCAAGACCTGGCTGGGCGGCACGGTTGGAATTTCATGCTTACTGCTCGGGTGTGGCGAACCTGCGCCCGTTGAGATGCCGCCGCCCACCGTCGGCATCGTGATCGCCGAGTCACGCAACGTCGAGAACATTGCCGAAGTGCCCGGACGCGTTCAGGCGGTTCGTACCGCGCAAGTGCGCGCCCGCGTCGATGGCATCGTGCAAGAACGTGTCTATGACGAAGGCAGCGACGTCGAAGCCGGCGAAGTCTTGTTTCGCATCGACCCGCGTGAACTGCGCGCCAATGTGAGCGCCGTCGAGGCCTCGCTGAAGCGCGCTGAAGCAACCGCAGCGAACGCTGCGCAAGACGTGGATCGCTACGAAGGCCTCGTCGAAGACCAGGCCATCAGCAAACAGGAATACGACGCAGCCGTGGCGCGGTTGCGCACCGCGCAAGCAGACGTTGCGCAAACGCGCGCGCAATTGGAGAGCGCCAAACTCGCGCTCAGCTATACCACGGTCACCGCGCCGATCGCGGGCCGCGCCGGTCGCGCGCAAGTCACCGAAGGCGCGCTTGTAAGTGCTGCAAGCGCCACGTTGCTGACGACGATCGAACAGTTCGATCCGGTGTACGTCAACTTTTCCCAATCGAGCTCTTACTTATTGTCGATACGCCGCGATATCGCGGCGGGCACGCTGACCGTGCCGCAATTGGGACGCGTCGAAGTCACCGTCGTCCTGGAAGACGGCAGCATCTACCCTCACAAAGGTCATCTCGACTTTCTCGACCTCTCTATCGATGAAGCGACGGGCACGGCTGCCGTGCGTGCCGAAGTGCCCAATCCTGAGCGCGTCTTACTGCCAGGCCAATTCGTGCGCGCTCGCATCGAGGCCGGCCTGCGTGCGAATGCGTTCCTGATTCCACAACGCGCGGTGCAACTCGCCGCCGGTGGGTCGAGCGTCTATATCGTCGATGAGGACGACACGGTCGCAGTGCGTCCCATCAAAACCGGCGCGTTACGCGGCGGTGATTGGCTGGTGTCCGATGGCTTGCAGGCAGGTGACCGTGTCATCGTCGATGGTGTGCAAAAAATTCAGCCCGGCATGAAGGTGCGTGCGACGCAAACCGAGCAGGCGCCCAACCGACAGATCGAAGTCGATCCCGCGCCGGCGGTGCGCTGATGACGCCGCGCTTTTTCATCGATCGACCCGTATTTTCCTGGGTGATCGCGCTAGGGATTTTTTTGGCCGGCGTGATTGCGCTACGCGCGTTGCCGATCGAGCAGTATCCAACGATCGCGCCCCCCTCGCTCACGATCAATGCGACCTACCCGGGCGCGGATGCCGCAACACTGGAAGCGAACGTCACGCAAATCATCGAACAGGAGCTGAATGGCGTCGAAGGCTTCCTGTACATGACGGCCTCGAGCCAATCCAACGGCAACGCCTCGATCACCGTCACATTCGAAGCCGGCACCGACATCGATGTCGCACAAATGGACGTGCAGAACCGACTGCGCGCAGTCGAGCAACGCCTGCCCGAAGAAGTCCGTCGGCAAGGCATCGCGATCAATCAAGCATCATCGAGTTTCTTGATGATCGTTGCGCTGACCTCGAAAACCGGCCGCACACCGGAACTCGAACTCGGCAACTTCGCGGTAACGCGGGTGATCGATGAGTTACGCCGCGTCAATGGCGTCGGCGATGTGCGTGCGTTTTCGTCCCAATACGCGATGCGTGTTTGGCTCGATCCTGATCGGTTGGCAACGTTCAAGCTGTCGGCAGCCGATGCGCTTGCTGCAGTCCGCGAACAAAACACGCAATCGCCCGGCGGGCAGATCGGCGATCGGCCCATCGCCGAAGAGGCCGAATTGAACGCGACGATCTTGACGCAGAATCGCTTCACGACGCCCGAGCAGTTCGCTTCTATCATCTTGCGTGCGAACCCCGATGGCTCGGCGATACGCCTGGGCGATGTCGCGCGCGTCGAGTTGGGCGCGCAAAGCTATCTGTTCAGTCTCACGCTCGATGGCCAGCCCGCAGCCGGCATGGCAATTCAATTGGCGACGGGCGCGAACGCTCTCTCGACCGCCGAAGGCATTCGCGCTCGCATGGCAGAGCTCGAAAGCACCTTTCCAGAGGACATCGACTGGACGGTGCCCTACGACACGACCCCTTTCATCGAAATCTCGGTGAAAGAAGTGATCGTCACGCTCATCGAGGCTATGGCGCTCGTGTTCCTCGTGATGTTCCTGTTCTTGCAGAGTTGGCGCGCGACGTTGATCCCGACGATCGTCGTGCCGATTGCACTCGCCGGCGCCTGTTTGGGTTTATGGATGCTGGATTTTTCGATCAACGTGCTGACGCTGTTCGGCATGGTGCTTGCGATCGGCATCCTGGTGGACGATGCGATCGTCGTAGTGGAAAACGTCGAGCGCATCATGACCGAGGAAGGCTTGCCGCCTTACGAGGCCACGGTCAAAGCCATGACGCAAATTACCGGCGCCATCGTCGGCATCACATTGGTGTTGGTATCGGTGTTCGTGCCCATGGCGTTCTTCCCAGGCTCGACCGGCGGCATTTATCGGCAATTCTCACTGACCCTTGCCGTCTCGATCTCCTTCTCTGCGTTGCTCGCGCTCACGCTCACCCCAGCGCTGTGCGCAACGATGCTGAAACACGAACCCCACGATACGAGCGAGCCCAAGGGCGTGAAGCGCTGGTCGCGCAGGTTCTTCGGCTGGTTCAATGATTGGTTCGGACGCATCACCAATCGTTATCAATCAGGCGTCGGTGGCATCCTGGCGCGTCCGGTGCGATACCTCGCGGTCTTCTTGTTGTTGTGCGGCCTCACTGCACTGCTATTCAACCGCCTGCCCGGCAGCTTTCTGCCCGCCGAAGATCAAGGCGCCTTCATTACCGTCGTACAAGCGCCGCCGGGCGCGACGACTGAACGCACCGATGAGGCGATCGATCAAGTCATGGCGTTCTATAACGCGCAGCCGCAAATCGAAAACGTCACGTTCATTCGCGGCTTCAGCTTCTTCGGCCAGGGCCAGGCGAATGCGATGTCCTTTGCTTCGCTCACGCATTGGGACGAGCGCCCGGGCGATGCGAACAGTGCGTTGACGCTCGTGAACAACGCGAACGCCGCATGGCAGGGAATCCGCGAGGCGTTCGTGTTCTCGCTCAATCCGCCCTCGATTCCCTCGTTGGGTGTCGCAAGCGGCTTCACGTTCAAACTCCAGGATCGCGGCGGCCTCGGCCAAGACGCGCTGCTACAAGCGCGCAATCAGTTGCTCGGCGCTGCCGCCCAAAGCCCGTTACTCACGGCGGTTCGTCCGGAAGGCCAGGAGGACTCACCGCAATTGCGCGTGCTCATCGATCGCATCCAGGCGCGTGCGCTGGGCCTATCGATCGCCGATGTGAACGCCACGCTCGCGATCTCGTTCGCGAGTGCGTATGCGAACGACTTCAGCCGGGAAGGGCGCATTCTGCGTGTGTTGCTGCAAGCAGATGCGCCCTACCGCATGACGCCCGAAGACATTCTGAATCTGCGGGTTCGCAATGCGCAGGGTTCGATGGTGCCGTTCGGCGCCTTCACGACAACGGAATGGACGTCAGGTCCACCGCAACTCGAACGCTACAACGGCTATCCCGCAATGACGATTTCCGGCTCGCCCGCGCCTGGGCGTTCGACAGGTGAGGCGATGGCGGAAATGGAGCGTCTGGCAAGCGAACTGCAAGATGGCTTTGGTTTCGAATGGACGGGCGTGTCGTACGAGGAGCAGCAGGCCGCAGGTCAGGTCGGTGCGTTGTTGGGTCTGTCGCTCGTCGTCGTGTTCTTGTTGCTCGCCGCACTCTATGAAAGTTGGACGGTGCCTTTGTCGGTACTGCTGGTCGTGCCGCTGGGTATTTTGGGCGCGGTGCTATTCACGATGTTCCGCGGCTTATCGGCGGATGTGTATTTCAACGTCGGCCTCATCGCCATCATCGGCCTTGCAGCCAAGAATGCGATTTTGATCGTCGAGTTCGCACTCGAAGAAGAAGCACGTGGCACGAAGCCGCTGCAAGCGACATTGAACGCCGTGAAACTGCGTCTGCGGCCGATCATCATGACCTCGCTCGCCTTCAT
>CAZIXV010000325.1:0-4489 GCA_964543105.1 uncultured Steroidobacteraceae bacterium | reverse complement strand
TGCAGAGCGACGGTGTGGATCTTGGTAGTACGTTCACCGTGAGATTGCCATTGGCAGCCACCGTGACGCCCTCCCATCACGGCCTGCTCGAGGCGCCGAGCAGCGCGGTGGCGCCGCGGCGCATCTTGATCGCCGACGACAACCAGGACGCGCTCGATACGCTGGCGTTGTTGTTGGAGGTGGATGGACACGATGTCGTCAAAGCCATCGACGGTAGCGAAGCCATTCGCTTGGCGGCGCAACATCGTCCTGAGCTGATTTTTTTGGACATCGGCATGCCGGTCATGGATGGCTACGCGGCAGCGCGCAGTATTCGCGGCGAAACATGGGGACAGGATGTCGTATTGATCGCGCTGAGCGGGTGGGGACAGCGCGAAGACATGGCGCGATCTCAGGAAGCGGGATTCGATCAGCACCTGGTGAAACCCGTCAGCGCGGACGCCATCGCCAGCGTGCTGATCGCATATGAACCGCGCGATGTCACGACGGTGGAGGCAGTCAAATAATCGCAGCCGTGATTCTCGCGAAGGGAACCTTGGCTCGTCATTTCAGTTTGCTTTTCTAGAAGACGTGCTTCGTGTGAGTCGTGTCGTGCGCAGCGCTCAACATGTGTGCTCGTTGCAGTTTTACGCCGGCCGGTGATTTGACGACAGTCGTCACCGCGGAACAGGGTCACGACGTTAGATAGGAGACATTCATGCGAGCTTTATCTGCTTTGTTCTTTACGGCCTTTCTGCTTGCCGGCTGCGGTCGGGATCAGGTGGAGGCGCCAGCGCCGATGGATTCGACGGGTGCGCCGGGCACGGTGACGGAGCCTGCGACGATGCCCCCTCCGGCAGACGATATGACGACGCCGGGCGCAACGACGGAGCCGGGAATGGAGTCGGGCGATATGACGCAATCGGGCGATATGCCGCCAAGCGACGTACCGCCACCGAGCGATACCCCGACTCAGACGCCGTAACTTAGCTTGCAAAGAGATTGCGCTCGTCGTGAGACGAGTGCGTTGCAGGGGCCCGGGAGCAATTGTGCTCCCGGGCCTTGTGTTTTTTGGCGCGTTGCCGAGAGGAGAAATCTAGGCGAGCATTGCGCGATGCAACAATCGCGCTCTGAGACTTGGTGGCTTTATCTACTCGAGTGCGAGCATGGGCGCGTGTATGCAGGCATTGCTCTCGATGTGTACGCGCGCTTCGCAAAACACATCAGCGGCAAGGGTGCCAAGTTCACGCGTGCCAATCGTCCGCTCACGCTGCTCGCTGCTCAGCCGTTTTCAACGCGCTCGGCGGCATCCAAAGCAGAACATGCATTGAAGCGGCTCGATCGAGCCAAGAAGCTCGAATGGGCGCGGGCGTGGCCGCACCCACCAGAAGTCACCACTTGAGGTCGTCGGGCACCACGAAATCCTTGTACGGATCGTTCTCGTCGGGCTGGTTTTCGTCCTTCGGCAGCACGACGATGGCGCGCTCATTGCGCTCGCGGATTTTTGCGGCGGCCTCAGGCAGCACGAGTTCGTACTTTCCCTCGCAACGCACGATGGTGATTTCGCCGTTGATGATGCGCTCGCGTAATCCGGCATCGACGGGTATGCGGCGCACTTTGTCGCGATGGATGAAATTGAAATACTCGTCGCTGTCCGGCTTCGGCAGGCGGTTCTGTTCGACGAGTTGCTTCAGTTGCGCGGCGCGTTCGCGTTGTTCCAGCGCGAGTTGCCGCTGACGCATCAATTCCTGATCGCGCGCCGCCTTGGCGGCTTTCGCCTTCTGGGCCGCTTCCTCGCGCTGCTTTTGCGCAGCTTGGTTGTGCCTGTCTTTGTGTTGCTGCGCGCGCTCGCGATGCTCGGCTTGCTTCGCTTGCTTCTTCGTGCCCAAACCCGCTGCCAGCAACTGATCTCGTAACGACGCGCTCATGATCGCCTCAAACCCGTGTGTCGGCGGGCTATCTTACGTGCGAAGTCGGATCGGAGGAGAGGAGATTTAGCCAAGCGAGTCGGAGGGCCGGCAGCAACTAGATGCCGCATTTTTTCCGTCGTCGCCGATCCGCCGACCGCTTGGCGACCCGCATCCTGAAACCGCGAGTCCTCCACGGCAAATGCAAAGATCGAATGCGTGGTTATCGATTCTGTGAATAGCCGCGTTTGATATGAAAACTTTGCGCAATTCTCAGGCCCCGTGCGCGAGGGCACAATGACCGGCCGCGAGCACGAGTGATCTCCAATGAGCGATGCGCATGCAGCCCTCCTACGAATCGCGAACGATGGCGGTCTGCAATTCGAGGTCACGGCCAGTGGTGCCTTACGGGGGATCGAGTTCGGATCGACGCTCGTCAATCTGTTCTTGGGGAATGAAATCGAAGGCGGCCCGGCGAACATTTATTTGCGGCGCGCAGATTCGTCGCAATTCGTCTGTCTGCTCGGGCCGCACAGTCCCACCACGTTCGTAGCGGACGCATCGCAGCATCTCGTACTGGGTCGCGGTCGCTGGAATGAGCTGCGTTACGAAATCGAGCTGCGTCTCGCGAAGGATGCGGCGATGTGGTTCTGGCACGTGCGCCTCGCGAATGAAAGCTCGCACATGCAGCGTGTCGAGTTGCTCTACGCCCAGGATCTCGCGCTCGCACCCTACGCGACGGTGCGGATGAACGAGTACTACGTCAGTCAGTACCTCGATCACACACCGCTCGACCATGCCACGCACGGCACAGTGATTGCTTCGCGACAAAATCTTGCCGCGAATGGACTCCATCCGTGGTCGCTGCTCGGTTCCTTGCGCAAGACGGTGTCCTTTACGACCGATGCGCTGCAGTTTCACGGACTGGCCACTCGCGCGGGTGCGGCGCCCATCGGGCTTGCCACTCGGCTTGGGGGGCGTCGCTTACAGCACGAACATTCCATGGTGGTGTTGCAGGACGATGTCATCGAGCTGCCAGCGGGCGGCAGCGCCAGCGGCGGATTCTTCGGTTACCTCATCGCCGATCATCCCGACGCGACGAATGTGGCGGATCTGCAATGCGTGGAGCGAGTGTGCGCTTTGCCGGAGGCGCAGACGGCAGGCACGTGGTCGAGCTCGTCGCACGAAGCGCAAGGATCGGAGGCGAGATCATTGTTCGTCACAGCACCCATCCTTCACGCGCTGGATTTGAGTGCGGATGATGAGCACGCGCTCTTCGGTGCCGAGCGCCGCCATGAGGAGTGCGATGCGAGCGGCCAACGCTTGTCGTATTTCACGAGTGAATGTACGCACGTCGTGTTGCGCGCGAAGGATTTGCTCGTCGAGCGCCCGCACGGGCACGTCTTGCATACCGCTCGCGCCACAACGCCTGATGAGCAAGCACTCACCTCGACGGTGTGGATGGGGGGTGTGTTCAATTCGATGCTCACCCAAGGTCACGTGAGCTTCAATCGCTTCCTGTCGACGCAACGAAGTTATCTCGGCCTGTTCCGCTCGCACGGGCAACGCATTTTCGTGGAGCTCGGCGGCGCATGGCAGCTGTTGGATTTGCCATCCGCCTTCGAAATACAACCCAACCGTTGCCGTTGGATCTATCGACATGCCGGCGGCCTGCTTGAAGTCAGTGTGGTGGCGGAGAGTCATCCGCACGCCATCGCGCTGCGCGCGCGAGTGCTTGTCGGCGAACCGACGCGATTTCTGCTCACACATCATGTCGCGCTGAACGGTGATGACGGTGAGACACGCGAGAGGGTGCAGATCGAGCGGCGCGAAAACACCATCGCTGTTTCGCCTGCAGCGAACAGCGAATTGGCGCAACGTTTTCCCGCAGGCGCATTCTTGCTCGTTCCCGAACAGACTGCATTCACGCACATCGGGGGCGATGAACTGTTGTTCGACGATGGCCGTTCGCGCGGCGAGCCGTTTGTCTGTCTCATCACCGAGCGAACGACCCAGTGTGCGCTGAAGCTCCTCGGCGATCTCGTGCAGCAAAGCCCAGACATTCCCGGTCCACATGCGAGTCGCGCACCCTCGATCGGCCGGCTGTTACTGAATGCACCGGTCGACAGCACACTTGCGCCGCAAGTCGAGCGGCTTTCCGACATCCTGCCGTGGTTTACGCAGAACGCGCTCATTCATTATCTGGCGCCGCGCGGCTTGGAGCAGTTCACCGGCGGCGGCTGGGGAACGCGCGATGTGACGCAAGGTCCGGTGGAGCTGTTGCTGGCGGAAGGCCACACTGCGCCCATCCGCGATCTATTGCTGCGCGTCATGCGCGCTCAGAACCAGGATGGCGATTGGCCGCAATGGTTCATGTTCTTCGAACGTGATCGCAGTGTGCGTGCCGGCGATTCACATGGCGATATCGTGTTCTGGCCGCTGCTGGCGCTCGCGCAATATCTGATCGCCAGTGGCGATGCGAGTTTGCTGGATGAGCGCGTAGCGTTTTTCGATGGAAGCGAGGCGAGCGTCTGGGATCACATGCAACGCGCACTCGCATTGATCGAGCGGCGCGTCATTGCCGGTACCGCGCTCGCGGCCTA
>CAZIXV010000324.1:0-4496 GCA_964543105.1 uncultured Steroidobacteraceae bacterium | reverse complement strand
GAGATCGAGCGACACGGCACCCACCCTTCTGGCTGTAGCCTGTAGCCTGTAGCCTGTAGCCTGTAGCCCGTCTCCCCGTGACCCGCTGTCTCTATCTGCACGACGTTGTCTTTCCGCATCTGTCTCGCTTACTCTTGGGGCGGTTACAGAAGGCTTCGGCCGCTGTGTGTCGGGCCACAAACCAAACGAGTCGGTGCAACACCAGTACGCTTTGAGTCAAGAAATCCTGCGGACGGATGTCTCAGGAATGCCCCTGGAGTGGATTGACTACCGGGACGCGGTGCGGCTTTACCACACGGAACAGGTGGCATATGCCTGCGGTATGCGGCTGTATCGCTTGTATGGCGGCACGAACGCGCGCTCCGGCAGGCGCACGATGGTCGATGTCAATTCCATCATTGCAACCGTCGGCCACTCGCATAACCCGGGCAATCTCCGTCAGGACTACATCCCGCCGTTGAACAATCAAACGTTGTTCAAGCGTGATGCTTATCTGTGTTTGTATTGCGGTGAGCGCTTTCCCTCGACTCTGTTGTCTCGCGATCACATCCGTCCCTTGAGCCAAGGGGGGCGCGATACCTGGACGAACGTCGTGACCGCCTGCCGCCGCTGTAACAACGTGAAGGCATGGAAGACACCGGAGCAAGCGGGCTTGCAGTTGCTTGCTGTGCCCTTCACGCCGACCTACGCCGAGTACATCTATCTGAAAGGCCGGCGCGTGCTCGCCGACCAAATGGAATACTTGCTGGCGCATTTCCCGCGCTCGAGTCCGTTGCACGCACGGCTAAAGCTGCAGGGGTGAGGGCGGGACTTCGGACTCCGGAACGGGGCTCGGGACGCGGGACGCGGGCCAGAAGAAAGGTCCGTGGCATCCGATGAACGTTCGGGTACGACTTGCTGGAACGTATACTTGCCCGAGCCCCGAGCCCCGAGTCCCGAGCCCCGAGCCCCGAGCCCATGCTCTATCTGATCGACGCTTCCATTTTCATTTTCCGCGCCTATCACACCGTTCCCAATTCGCTGACGGACCGCGATGGCAACCCAGTGAATGCGTTGCACGGCTTTGCGCGCTTCATCGGCGATCTGGTCGAACGCATCGGGCCGACGCATATGGCGGTCGCTTTCGATGCGCGCGTCGAACCCTCCTTCCGACACACCTTGTTTCCGGCCTACAAGGCAAATCGCGAACCCGCACCGGCAGATCTGCGGCGCCAATTCGCGCTGTGCCGTGAAGTTTGTGAAGCACTTGGCATCACGACGCTCGCAAGTCCGGAGTTCGAGGCCGATGACATTCTCGGCACACTCAGTGTGATGGCGCGCGATGCGGGCAGCAACGTTTGCATCGTGACGCGCGATAAGGATCTTTCGCAGCTAATCCGCCGCGGCGATCACTACTGGGACTACCTCGCCGACAAACGCTTGGGCTACGAGCAGATCGCGGATCGCTTCGGCGTCATTCCTGAACGCATGGCCTGCTTTCTGGCGCTGATGGGCGATGCCGTCGACAACATCCCGGGTGTGCCGGGCATTGGCCGCAAAACCGCATCGTTGCTGTTACGGAATTTCGAATCGTTGCACCACTTGTACGACGACTTGGATGGCGTGCTGAAGCTCAAATTCCTGCGCAGTCCCGGCTTCGTCTGCGCGCAATTGCGTGAGAACCGCGAACGCGCATTCCTGGCGCGGCAATTGACTCAGATCGAATGCCACATGCCCTTGCAGGTGTCACTGCCAAACCTGCGTCGCCGCCCGCCAGATTTGTCGGCGCTCGACTCGCTCTACGATGCAGTGAACTTCGGTCCGCTCCTGCGCTATCAAGCAGAACGTATCTGCGCGCGTGCGGCGTAATGCCTGCTTCGATCGTCCTCTTCAGAGCGATGCTGATCGCAAGCCTCATCACAGGCGTGATCGGCTCATTCCTTGATCTTGCCTTTCCTGCGCTCGTGCCCGATTCGATGAACGAGGCCTTCGATGCGTTGCCACCGCCACCATCGTTCGCGCTATTTGGCGCCGGATTGCTCGTGTTCATCACCTTCGGCGGGGTCGTGCTGTCTCTCATCGGGCTGTACATGTTTCAGCCTTGGGCGCGTCCGCTGGCGCTGTCGATGACTGCGCTCGGCTTGCTGTTTCACCCACTGCTCGGTGTCTCGATGCAATCCGGTTGGGCGCACTTGTTTCTGGAGATATCCACGATGCTATGGGGGGCGGTGCTGACGATGAGTTATCTCTCGTCCGTCAGTGCCCGCTTCGCACAACGATAAGTGCGCATATCTTGCCGCTGAGGCAATAAATTCGGCGGTCCTCGCACACCTTTCTGATTCAGACTGACGCCTCACGGACAAGGAGGTCGTCATGAATGCGCGTTGGATTATCGGAGCGTTGGTCGCGGTGGGCATCACGAGTGCAGCCATCGCGCAGAGTCGCGTGGTGTATCGCTGCGAGTTGGACGGGCAGCTCGTGTTCTCCGATCGACACTGTGCGCCGGGCGCTGACGTGCATTCGTTCGAGCCCGCGCCTGTCAATATGTACGAGGCGCCTGCGCAGGCTGCATCAGCGCCTCGCAAGAAGTCCGAGCCGACCGGTGACGACTCCACAGTCAATTCCGATGCGGACAAGAACAAGCAGACATGCGAACGCTTCGCGTTGCGGCTGCGGGAGGTGCGTTCAAAGCTGCGTGCGGGGTACAAGCCCAGCCAGGGCGAAAAACTCAAAGCACGCTATGAGCAGCTGAAGGCACAGATGCGGATCGCCCGCTGCGGTTAATACGGTGGTGGCTTCTGTCGCCATTGTCGCGAGCGCATACTTGCCGTTGCGTCTTCAGCGTCAATTCTCAGGAGGTCACCGTGTCTCCGCTCCATGTCGATCGCTGCAATTGGACGTTCACCGTTTTGTTTCTTGCCTTATTAACCGTTGCGCCGGGATTCGCGAGCGCTGACGATGATCTTGCCGCGCAAGCACACACGGCGATGACGACCGGCAAGCCGCAACAAGCCGTATCGTTGCTGAACCAGGCCATCGAGGCTGAGCCCGCTCGCGCGGACTTGTATCTCATGCGTTCGCGCGCGCTGGACTCCGCAGGCAAGGTGGATGCCGCCCTGTCGGATGCAAACAAGTACATCGAACTCGAACCGAACGATGCGTTCGGCTACTTGAATCGCGCGCGTGTTTACATGTCGATGGAGAAGTATCAGCAGGCGCTGAACGACGCTAGCAGGGCCATTGAGCTGGATCCTGATGACCCCGATGCGTATTACCGCCGCTCGGATATCTACTCCGATATGGGCAAGCGTGCCGAAGCTAAAGCAGATGAGGCGAAGGCCGAGGAGCTCGACAGGCTAGCGCGTTGAACGCGCTTCCTTGCTTTCCGCAATCGCAGTTGCTCTGCGTCGTCAATTGAGTAGCGCGTCACTGCGATAAACCGGATAGAGATTGAAGCGCTCGTCCCACGATGGATGGCGACGATAAAAGAAATCGAGCCGCGCACGCGCATCGTTTTCGAATGCAGGATCCTCCGCGAGGCGTTGTTCGAACGCCTCTTTGAGCGCGAGATCTTCCTGCAGCATTGTCTCGGCGACTTCCTCGGCAACGTACGCTTCCATGTATTCCTTGCGCTCGAAGGCTGCATTGAAAAATCCCCAGCGCACGAACGAATCGGGATCGTGAGGCTCGAGCAGCGTCATCAACAGCCGCCAGCCAGGTTGGGCAATCGGGACGAACAAACTGCCGGCTGGAATGTCTCGCGTTTCATCTTGCCAATCTCCTTCCAGCGTCAGCGGCGTGCGGCCCTCGAAAGTCGACGCTGCAGGCGTTGCGCGAGTAGCGCGAAAGGTCTGCACGAGCGCCTGCTCCGTCGGCGCGGCAAGCAGGTAAGCGCGTAAGCCATGCAGCGCAAGCTTCTCGCCAACCCAGCTTGCGTGCGCGGGAGGCACGATGTAACCGCCGCGCGGTGCGGTTGTCGTTATTGCCGGGCGAACTTGATCACGAAGCGGAAGGGTCCAGATCTGCGGCGTCGTATCGTCATAGCGCGTCATCAGTGCGCCCGAGACGGTTGAGGGTTCGCGCGTGTATTCATAGCCGCGGAATTCGATCATCTTGATGTGATCAGTGTTCGTATACGTCAGCGGTACGTTCGAGCCACCGATCAGTACGGCGCGTTCATCGGCCGTTAGCGCGCGACGCAGCCAATCAGCGCCGTGGCTCGCAGCAAGTTCGAGCATCGCGATGATGGATTGGTACGTGATGCGCACACGCGTTGGGTATGCCTTCCAAGAATGGGTTTCGACCAACACGCCGATACGATTGCGCCGCGCCCAATATTCCTGGGAGAAGCGCGCTCCGGACACGCCCATGGCGAATCCTGATTGGGGATCGTCCTCCTGGACGAAGCTCGGATAAAAATCGATCGGCAAAGAGCCTGCGATCCGTAAGCGCCGCAGCAGTTCCGTGCGCACGAAATTGCCCGCGACCTGGAGTGTTGGATCGCCCGCAAGCGTGGG